>PMLB01000110.1 GCA_003158735.1 Myxococcales bacterium
GCCGAAGGGCAAAGCGAACCCTTTCAGGGTTCCCATGATGGCGGTCCGTCTCTGTGATCTCTGTGCCCTCTGTGGTGAAGTCCGGGCCAAACATGCGGGAAACTGTGGTTCACACCTATGCCCTGCCCACCCCTCGCGCTTCGCGCTCGCCCGTCGCGCTCACCCCACAGGGGCTTCGGGACGGACAGCCCACCCCACCCGCCCCGCGCTTCGCGCACCCGTCGCGCGAGTCGCCCACGCAGCCCGCGGCACGCGAATCGCTACCGCTACCGCCACCGCCCACGCCAGCCGAGCTCGAGGTTGCCTGGGACGCCGGAAAGACTCAGGTAGCCTCAGCCGCGCGCCGGCCTCCGAGATGACGGGCTGGCTTTCCGTGATCGCCGACGCGGCAACTGCGCCCGCTGCGGAGGCGGGCCAGGCAGCACACGGCTCATGAGCGGGAACCGCTCCGGGTGCTCGATGGACGCGAGCGCGAGATCGATATCGAGGTCGGGCCAGCGAAGGTGGTGGGGGCTGGGTCTCTCCACGGCTGTGATCTGCCGTATCGTGGCGTCCGCGAACCACGGGAACTGCTTGAACGGTACCAACAGGTCGCGATCGTCGACGTGCAGCCAGAATCCAATAGGGGAGACCTTGCTAACCTCGACGGTCGAAATGGTCTTCCCACGCAGCGCGGATTTCATCTTCGTTCTCCTTGATCAGCCGAAACGCCGTCGAGATTTGACGGTGACCGAGACCGCAATTCTGCGCGAGCTGCACGTCTGATTCCAGCCAGAACTTTGCCTGCCCGTTGGAATGTTGCACGTGCACATGCGCCCTCGGCTCCTCGCGCGAGAAGAAGTAGAACCGGTATCCGCCGATCCGAAGAATCGTGGGGCTCACGCGGAGTCATCGGGAACCGTTTGGACAAGTTGCTAGGGAGTCAAGCTTGACGGGGAATCGCAACCGGCCGCCGCGCCATCACGGTGATTGGCGGCGGTGATTCAGCCGCAGCGGTCGAGAAGATGGGTCTGGCTGAAAAGATGACCCACGTATCGACGGGCGACGGCTACAGCCTGGAGTACCTGGAAGGCAAGACCATTCCGCCGATTGAGGTTCTCGACCAGAAGTAGTCGGCCGACCAAGTAGTCAGTCCGATCATGGGCGCCGGTTCTCCGGCGCCTGTCGGTCGAATTGCGCGAGGCTGACGAGTAACCAAAATCGCAGCGGAAGTCTCGCGCTTCGCGGCCGGGGTTCCCGATCAACGCCCACAATTCCGCGGCCTAGCGGCCTGGCCTCTGCGAGTTCCGCGGCGCGCGTCGCGGACGAAATTCGCGATATACTCTCCTGCGTGGAAGGCACAGACTTCGACGAACGCGTTTTCTTTCAGGGCATCGCCCAAAGCGGTGCCCGTGCCTTGCTTATCGGCCGGCGCGCGTTGGTTGCACTGGGTCTTCCCTTGCTGACCGCGGACTACGATTTCTGGGTCCATCCTGACGATGTGGCCCGGTTCAACGCGGCGGTGGAGCGGGTGGGGCTGGTCGCCAATCACACGCCGGAAGAAGTACGCCAGCGGGGCCGCTATGTGCTCGAAAACGATGAGCATGTGGACGTGCTCGCCACGCGAGCTGTCTCGACAGTGGACGGTGTCGTGGTTGCCTTCGATGATCTCTGGAACCGGCGCCAGACGTTACACCTCGATCCCAATACGCCCGTCACCATTCCAATCATCGCAGACCTGATTTTGACCAAACGATTTGCGGCACGGCCGAAAGACATCGAAGACATCCGCTTGCTGCAGACCTTGCTCACCACCGGGGGCAAGCCATGAGCGAAGGCGTCGCGCCCGCCTCGCCTGAGACGCGCGCCAGGATCAAAGCCCTGGCCGAGCAGCCGCTCCCGCTCGACGAATGGCGGCGACGGCTGGCGGTTCCGCTCTCGCCGGATGAGATCGAGCACACCCAGGCCCTGGTGCGGTGGTTCTGTCGCCGCTACCCCACAGTGGGCGAGCGGTTCGCTTACGTGCGGCGCGCATACAGACGCTGGACACGCTCAGCGAAGTAGTTCGATCAGATCTGCGTCTTCAGCTTGCGCCGATCTGCACGTCTTTCGATGGCCAATTCGATGAGGCGCGCGATCAGCTCTTTTTGCGACACGCCCGAGGCCTCCCACATTTTCGGGTACATGCTGATGGCGGTGAAGCCTGGGATGGTATTGACCTCATTCACGTAGAGCGTTCCCGACTGCCGGTCGAGGAAGAAATCCACGCGCGCCATTCCGGCCAGTTCCAGACAGCGGAAAGTGTCCTTGGCCAAGCTGCGCACACGCTCGGTCAGCTCGGACGGGATGTCGGCAGGAATCTTGGCGTCGGCACCGTCCGCGTCCACGTACTTGGCGTCGTAGGAATAGAAGCCGTCCTTGTGATGAACGATGATCTCCGCCGGCATGGAGGCTTGCGGCTCGTCGTTGCCCAGCACCGCGCATTCGATCTCGCGGGCATTGACCGCTGCCTCGACCAGCACCTTGCTGTCGAACGCCAGCGCGGCCCGCAGCGCCGGTTCCAGCTCGGCGGCTGACTTGACTTTGCTGACACCGACCGAGGAACCGGCATTGGCCGGTTTCACGAACACCGGGAAGCCTAGTTCCGAAGCCAGCGCTAGCGTGCGTGAGCGATCGCGTTCGAACGCACGCGTCGTGACCAGCCGCCACGGCACCACCGAGATTCCGGCCTGCACCAGCAATCGCTTGGCCACGTCTTTGTCCATGCCGATAGCCGAGCCCAGCGTGCCCGGCCCGACGTAGGCGATGTCCGCCAACTCCAGCAAGCCCTGTACTGTGCCGTCCTCGCCGTAGGTTCCGTGCAAAACCGGGAACACCACATCATCGTGGCGAAGCAGGGTGCGCGCCGTGGTCATGGCCCCGCCGCTGTCAGGGTAGACCGGCACTTCCAGCGCGCCTCCCACTGCTTTCAGGCTAAGCGTGCGCGGATCACCCGTGGCGCCCAGCAAGGTCTGCTCGGCCTCTGGCCGCCAGCGGCCCTGCTTGTCGATGCCGATCAACACCGGTTCGAAGCGGTCGCGGTCGAGCGCGACGAAGACGTTGCGGGCCGACAGCAGCGACACTTCGTGCTCTGCCGATCGGCCGCCAAAGAGAATGATGACGCGGGTCTTGTTCACGGCCTGACCCTACTACCCACGGACGCTGGCTTCCAGTTTGTGGCCCGGTGATCCTTCATCGCGTCGGGGTCGTCGCCGCGTCTGGCGCAGCGCTCGCCTGCTCCTCGCGGATTCGCAACAGAGCCAGCTCGGGCCGCACCGCAACCGCCAGGGACAAGAAGCGGTCGCCTTCCCGGAACATGAGTTTGGCATCCACCATCTCGCCCAGCTGGTCCGCCACCGCTTGCTGCGACAGCGCGCCGTCGAATCGACTGGCAATCTCCTGCTCGGATCGGATGTTCATGCAGAAGAGGTAGATGTCACGCCAGCTCTTGTCCAGGGTGAAGACCTGGAAGTCGTTGCGCCGGTCGACAATCTCGATGAACTCGCCACCGTCGTAATAGGCCAGGGCCTTACTTCCGACCCCCGCCAGGCGCGCCCGCTCGAGAACGTGAGCCTGCCTCCGCCAGCGCTTGACCGCCGTCAGAACCGGGTCCCAAGAGATCGGCTCGGCCAGAAGTTCGTGTCCACGCCAGGGCAGTTCCAGGCGAGAGACAACCTCAGGAGGAAGAGCCGCGAGGTAGCCCCGGTGCGCCGCCGTCCGGGAAACCCCGAACATCTCGGGCCGCGCGCCGACGCTGCTGCACGGGTTGAGGGTAAACACCGCGATGGAGGGCGGTTCATAGGCACAAGCGTAGCTGTCGATGACACGCACGGTTTCGTCGACCTCGTCGGCCGTGGCCCCGGGAAAGTCGATGAGCAAATTCGCGCCGTTGCGGATCTCGAACTCGCAACAGGCCCGCATGGCGCACAGGTTCTGGATGGTCGTGGTCCCCTTGTTCATTCTGCGCAAATAGGTGGTGCACAGCCCTTCCACGCCGACCTGGACAGCGGCACAGCCGGCCTGGAACAACTCCGCGATCTCGGTGGCGGTGATGGACGCGCGTAGTTCCACGCTGAAGGAGAAGCGGCGACCGCTCTGGCGCAAGGCCTGACAAAGCTCTCTGACTCCGCTTTGGCGAAGAACGTTGTCGCGAAAGAAGAAGCGCATGTTGCGGTAGCGGTCAGCCAGTTTTCCCATCTCGCTCACGATGCGCGAGGGGCTCTTGTCCCGCCGAGCGCTCTGCAAGTTGAAGCCGCAGAAGTAGCAGGCGTGCAGCGGGTTGCCGGTGCGCGGTGCCCGATTCCACCAGCATCCCCGCGAGCCTTCGATCGGGATCACCCAGTAGATGCTCGCGGCCTCGGCGCGTTCGCTGTAGTCGTCGTAGTCGGGGACGGGCAAAGCGTCAAGATCCTCGGGGTCGCTCAAGGCGACGACCGGCGTTGCAAGCGCGGGCGAGGAAGCGCCGCGGGTGAGAATTCCGCTCGCACTTCCCGGCACGGGGCCATCCCCGAGCCAGGCCCGCACCAGCGCCAGCAGCCTCTCTTCGCCTTCCCCGCGCACCACAACGTCGACGAACGGGTAGACGTCGAGCAAACTCGCGCCCGCCACATGGGCAGACGAGCCTCCCAGCACGATGCGGGTCTGCGGTTTGATCTCCTTGATCCGCCGGGCCAGGCACAGACTGGAAAAAAGCTGCGTGACCGTGGTCGAGCAACCCACGACGTCAGCCTCGGCCGTCACCTGCTGGGCGGTGGCTTCCAGGTGGTCGAGCGTGGCCTGGAACACCCGGTCCCAGGGTATCTTGCCGGCACCGGTGCTGCGCAGGCCAGCCCGGGCGTTGACTTCCGACGCAGCCGCCAGGATGTCTTCCATCACGCGCACGGTGTCCTGCCGGCGCTCTGGGTACAAGATTGCGGCGTAGACCAAGTCACCCACCAGACGCTCTGCCGAGATGGCTTCGTAGGGACCGGGAATGCGCCGCCAGAGGTCGACAAAAACGTTTCGGCAGCGAACCTTGACCCGCGGCTCATTGCCTTGCAGGTATGCCGACAGCACGCCCAGTGCCGCCGACGGAGCGTCGAACATCGCCCACGGCATGGCGACCAATTCAAGATTCATGGTCGAAGCAGCCGTTACCATGTGATCAGTCACACAGCTCCCCGCTTGCAACTACTTCACGCCCTTCCGCGCATCAGCCGTTTGACTGGGCCCGAAAGCGCAAACAGCGCCACGCCGGCGATGAGCGTGACTACCACGAACATGAGAAAGAAGTCCGCCTGGCCGCCCATAATGTGAAACACCTCACCGCGCTCGAACTTTTCGACCAGTCCCGCCAAGATGCCCGAGCAGCGATCCGACACGAAGAAGGCGAAGAACCAGATGCCCATCATGAGCGAGGCGAAGCGCGCCGGCGCCAGCTTGGTCACCATGGACAGGCCGACCGGCGACAGGCACAGCTCGCCGCAGGTCTGCAACACGTAGGTCGCGATCAACCACAGCGGGCTCACGCGCGCACCAGCGTCGGACAGGCGTCCGGCCACCACCATGATGGCAAAGCTGGCGCTCATCAAGAACAAGCCGGTGGCGAACTTGACCGGCGTGCTCGGCTCGCGGCCGCGCGCTGCCAGCCGGCCCCACATCCAGGCAAACACCGGCGCCAGCACGACGATGGCAATGGGATTCACCGACTGGAAATAGGGAGCGAGAAAGTCAATGCCCAGAAAGTGCAGCTCGGTCCGTTCCTTGGCAAAGAAGTTCATGGACGAGCCCGCCTGCTCGAAGGCGACCCAGAAGAAGATGTTGAAGAAGGCCAGGATGGCGATGGCGGCAATACCGTGCCACTCCTCGGACGAAAGCGGCTGATGCACGTGACCTGCCCGCTCAGCGACCCGTCCTGCAGGCACTTCGCCGATGCCAGGCAAGTAGCGTTTTTTGAGGAGGAGGTAGGTGACAAGACCTGCCACCATTCCCACCCCGGCCGCACCGAAGCCCCAATGCCAGCCGAAGCGTTTGCTCTCGGCCAGATAGCCGCAAATGATGGGCCCCACGGCCGCTCCGGTGTTGATCCCCATGTAGAAGATGGTGAAGGCCGGGTCGCGACGCCGGTCGCCCGGTTGGTAGAGCTGACCTACCATGGTCGAGATGTTGGACTTGAAGAACCCCGTTCCCAGAATGATAAGCGCCAGTCCCAGGAAAAACGTGGGCCGACTGGGCACCGCCAGGCAGAAGTGGCCTGAGGCGATCACGATGCTGCCGATGATGATGGCACGGTGGGTGCCGAGGAACCGGTCAGCCAGATAGCCGCCCAAGAGCGGGGTCAGGTACACCAGGCCGATGTACCAGCCGTAGAGATTGGAGGCCTCCTGCTTGGACCAACCGAACCCGCCCGCGGTGCTGACCAGAAACAACACCAGAAACGCCCGCATCCCGTAGTAGGAGAAGCGCTCCCACATCTCGACGCCGAAAAGCAGGAAGAGTCCGGGCGGTTGCTTGGAAACTCTTGTCTCCTGCACGCTACACACCCAGAACCAGAATTATGCGCACGTCCTTGGTGCCCAACCCGTTACCCACGTCCAGGCCCACCAGTGGCATGGCCACGGTCCGCAAATAGAAGCGCACGCCTGCGCCAGCCGAGCTGTGCACATCCTCTTGCAGCACGAACCCCTGATGGAGATAGGCGGGCGGCAGAAACTGGCGACCGTCGCTTCTGGACTGGTAGGCGTCGGTGGTGGGGGAGATCGACGGCAGCTTGCGAAACCAGATGGCTGCGGCATCGTCGAAGAGCAAGCCGCGAACGTCAAGCCCCCACAGCGTGAAGAGGGGGAAATGGTACTCGACCTGGGTGCGCAGGTGCGTGTCGCCCTGAAACTGCCGGTAGAGATAGCCGCGCAGGTTGGTGCCGCCGGCCGAATTCTCCACCCACAGGGGCAGATTGTCCCCCGCGGTGCCGCCCGCGCGCACGATGAGGTTGTGGCGGCGAAAGAAGCGAATCCCATGTTCGTAGGAGGTGCTGGCTTTCCAGTAGTTCAGCTTGTCCTGGCTGCCCCAGCGGCTGCCCCCAACCTCCAACGAGAAGCCCAGGGCATTGCCGTACATGACGGCGTGCTGGCGGGCGCGAAAATCGAAGGTTACGTTGGCCGTGGCAGCGCCCCGTCGTGCGCTGATCGCGCCGGCCGGCAGATCGAGAACCTTCGCGTAGCTGTTGTCTGAATTGCCGGCTGACCAGAGGACGTCGTTCTGGTCGAAGATCCACCCGACCGAGGTGCGCACCTTGCGAAACCAGGCCACGCCCACGTTGATGTCGCCGCCGTAGGAGCGCAGCTTGGTGTTGCGCATGGGCGACAACGGCAGGCCTGACAGGTTGCCGTACTCGTTGCTGTATTCGGGAATGATCTGCAGTTGGTACTTCCCCTTGACGGTGAAGAAGATCCACGAGCCCCACACCGCCGGATCCTCGTAAGCCGCCAGGGCGCCGGAATCCACGTTGGAGATGCGCCCCCCGATAACCCCGCGCTTGCCTGCGCCGAAGAGGTTTCCGTGGGCGACGATCGCCCCGCCCGAAATGTTGCCCGGCGAATAGGAAAAGGTCGGCAAGGGCACCCAGGGAAACTTTTCCTTGACCACGATGTTGACGCGCACGCCGTCTTGATACGGCTCCCAGTAGACATTCACGTCGGCAAACAAGCCGGAGGTGTGCAAACGCTCGCGCACGATGTCCAGCGTGTCCGGCTGCATGTGTTGGCCGATAGAAACGCCGGCGATGGAGCGAACGGTTTCCTCGTCGGTGCGAACCGCATTGTGAACGCGAATGTCGGTGATGGCCTCGTCCATCGCCCACGCCTGCGCGGCGGTCAAGCTGACCGCGAGGGCGGCTAGGCAAACCAGGGCACGCATGGAACCACGCATGTTAACATCGTCCGAGTCGTTCCTCGCCTTTGTCAGGCGAAATCTCGCGCCCGATCCCGGAGATTGCGTCAACCTGCGCGGTGTGACTTTTCACCACGTCCAGACGCGTTCCACCGCCTCGATCACGACCACGTCCGGCTTCTCAGCGTTCAGCAGCTCTTGGGTGATGGCGATCTCGCGTGCATTGTAGGTTCCCCTGATCATCGTCACGCCCCGAAACTCGAATTCGAGAAACGGCCTCATCGGAATGAAGAAGGAATCGTGGAGGACCAGCACCTTGGCCCGCCGACCGCCCGAAGGTTGTTTGGGCAGAATGGGAGCCAGCGCGGGCTCGCGCGGGTACCAGGGCAGGCCCACCATTCCGATCAAGTCCCCGTTGGCGGGGGGCAAATTCTGCCACCTGACCTCGCGGCTGGGCAGGGGCACCCGGGTTGGGTCTTGCTGTTGCAAAGCCTGCATGAAGGCGCGGTAGCCGACGAAAATTCCCCTTTCGTTCCAATGGGTATCGGTGTGGAAGTAGACCGGCCCCTCGGCCTTTGCTTGCATGAGGGGTGCCCGCAGATCGACGTAGCGCGAACCCAGCGCGGCTCGCACGGCACCGGACATCTGCTCTAGTCTGGAAGGGACGCCCGGCACGGGACGTCGGCTTTTCGGCAGGTATTCGGGATAGACGCTCTGCTTGTCAGGACAGGTGACGACCACAAACTTTATGTGATTGTCCTCCAACAACTTGGACAAGCGGGCCAGGTTTGCCGTGATCCCTGCCAGCTCTCGCGGTGTGTACGGCTGCTTTCCCAGAAAGGCATCGAATCCCCTGCCATCCCCCGCCGCAGCGCCGTCGAAATAGAGCCAGCGGTACCGGCCATCCGACTCGCCCACCACCGCAGCCGGATTGGCCGAGATCCCGAACAGATAGAACAGGGCCAGCCGGTAGCTGCCCAGCAGCAGCTTGCGCAAACCAAAGTTGTCCGTGTAGTACTTCTCCCAGTCCTGCGCGTAGGCGGCCACCTTGGCCGGGTCGCTGAATCGGTACTGTTTGAGTTCGGGCAGCGTGGCCAGCGGTCGTTTCTCGAACAGCCCAGTTGCCGGCTCAAATCGGCAGAGGTTGGCCAGGGTTGGGGCGAGCAAGACGCCGAGGAAGGCGCCGACCAAGATTCTGTTGCTGAGGAAGCGCATGCAGGAGGGCTAAAAGCGGTAGTAGATGAAGGGATTGAAGGAGCTACTGGCCAATTTCATGGCGCTCCCGAGCAGCAAGAAAATCACCGCGAGTACGCCAGCCGGCGATGCCACCCAGGTTCCCTGAGACTCGCGAAAGAGAAAGCGTGAGAGGAAGAGGCCGCGCAGCCGTGTTGCCGCCACCACGCCCACGACCAGAGCAATCCAACCCTCTCCATTGATGACATTTTCCAGGGCACTCCAGTGGAAGGCCGTCCAATCCTTCAGGCCGGAGAGTGCGCGAAAGTATGACGCCGCGCCCGCGAATGAATCGGCGCGAAAGAGAATCCACCCCGCCATGACCAGCAGCATGGCGTAGAGGTTCTGCACCGGCTTGGGCAACCGCTGCAGGCCCTTGAGCAGAAAGGCTCGCTCGATGATTTGCATGGTCCCGTGCAGGACGCCCCAGGTGACGAAGGTCCAACTGGCCCCGTGCCAGAATCCACACAGAAGAAAAACGATGAAGATCGCCCCATACGAACGCCAGGGCGGCACCCAGAACTGATTTCCGGTCAAGGGGACGTAGAGGTAATCCCGGAACCAGGAAGTCAGGGAGATGTGCCACCTCTTCCAGAAATCCGTGATGCTGGTCGCACTGTAAGGTAGGTTGAAGTTCTCTCGGAAATGGAAGCCGAACATCCGGCCCAGACCGATCGCCATATCGGAATACCCTGAGAAGTCGAAGTAGATCTGCAGGGTGTAGCAGACCACGCCCAGCGTGGCGTGCATGGACGTGAGATGGTTCTGCGGAAGCTTGAAACACTGGTCCGCCACGCCACCCACCACGTTGGCGATGAGGACCTTCTTGGCCAAGCCGAGCACGAAGCGGTACACGCCGTAGGCGAAGTCGTCCAGGTTGTGCTTGCGCTCGGCCAGTTCATGGGCCACGTGGCCGTAGCGGATAATGGGACCCGCCACCAACTGGGGAAAGAGTGAGATGTAGAGCGCGAGGCGAAGCGGACTCTTCTGTACCTGCACGTGCCCGCGGGCCACGTCGAGAATGTAGGAAAGGGCGTGGAAGGTGAAGAATGAGATTCCCAGGGGAAGCGCAATGGTGGGAATCGTCGTCTTGTATCCGACCGCCTTGAGGAGCACAGCCGCATTGGTCAAGAGAAAGCACCAGTACTTGTAGTAGACCAGAAGTGCGAGATTGGTGGCCACGGCCGCCGCCACCCAAAGCTTGCGCGAAAGACTGGCCTGGGCTGACCTGGCCACCAGCAGACCGAAGGCGTAGTTCATGCCGATGGAAGCCAGAAGCAGCGGCAAATAGCGCAACTCACCCCAGGAGTAGAACCACAGGCTGGCAATAAGCAGCCAGATGTTCTTGGCGCGAATGCCAGGGATCACATAGTAGACCGCGAGGGCGATGGGGAAGAAGACGAAGAGAAAGAAGACCGAACTGAAGACCATGGAGCTTCCCAGACTACGCGAGCTTGCTGTCGACCAAGGCCGCCAGATCTCCGACGGTCTTGATCGACCTCAGTTCTTTGGTGGCGAACTTGATGTGGAAGCGCACTTCAATGGCGGCGATGAGGTTGACGTGCGCCATGGAGTCCCAACCGTCGATGTCATTGGGGGTCATGTCGGGGCGCAGGTTCAGATTGGGATTGGCAAACACCATGCGAAAAACCTGGGTCAACGCTTCCTGACACTTCATGGCTGATCCTCGATGGTTGAAATGTCACCTGGGTCTTCTCCCAGACAACGGGCGCGCAAGACTCGGCGGAGAATCTTCCCGCTCTTGTTCTTGGGAATCTTGTCGATGAACACGACGTCTCTTGGGGCTGCCACGGCGGAAAGCCGATTCCCGACGTGGAGGCGAATCTTCATCTGCAGCTCTTCGTCCGCGGACACGCCTGGGCGAAGCGCCACGAAGACCACGATCTTCTCAAAGAGAATTGGATCGGGAACCCCGACCGCCGCCGACTCGGTGACTTCGGCGAGCTCCAGGACAGCGCTCTCGACCTCAAAGGGGCTGACCAGGTGGCCGGAGGTGTTGATGACATCGTCGTTGCGTGCAGAGAACCAGAAGTACCCATCGTCGTCCTGATGGGCCAGATCGCCGGAATCGTAGTACTGGGCAGAGAATCTTGCGCGGTACACATCGCTGCGGTTGAGGTAGTCGCGAAACATGGAAGTCCAAGGATGGTGCAAACACAGGTGACCGACTGTTTGCGGCGGGCAGGGCTTGGCCTGGTCGTCGAGAATGGCCGCTGAGATGGTGGACACGGGTTTTCCCATGGAGCCCGGCCGAACCGACAACCCCGGCCGGTTGGCTATCATGATTCCTCCGGTCTCGGTCTGGAACCAGGTGTCGTAGATCTCGTGCTTGAGCGTGTCGGCAGCCCAGCGGCCTATTTCAGGGTTGAGCGGCTCGCCCACGCTGAAAATGCTGCGCAGACGCGCCAGATCGTAGCGGCGGTAGTCGATGTCTTCAGCCCGCATGAGCATGCGCAGGGCGGTCGGGGCCGTGTACCACACCGTCACCTGCTCGTTCTGGAGGATGCGAAACCAGCTGTCAGGATCGTAGCCACCGGCGAACTGCACCTGCGTAACGCCGAGATACCAGGGCGCGATGATGCCGTAGGATGTGCCGGTGATCCATCCGTGGTCGGCCGTGCACCAGTAGAGATCGCCAGGGCTGATCTGCAGGATCTCGCTGGCCGAGTGCTGCAGATACTCCAAGCCGCCGTGGGCATGCAGCACGCCCTTGGGCTTGCCCGTGGATCCCGAGGTGTAGTGCAGGAGCGAGGGAGTCTCGCGCTCCACGGGCTGGCTTTGGTAGGAGCTGGAGGCGCGGCCCAGTCGGGCCGGCAAACTCAGCACGCCCGGGCCCAGATCCTGCTCGCTATCGATCACCAGGATGGTGCGCAGGGCGGGAAGCTGGGCGCGGATGCCCTGCAGGCGCGCCACCGACGATCGTTTGGTCAGCACGCAGGTGGCGGCGCAATCCGCCAGTCGATCGACCAGCGCCATGTCGCGGAAGTTGGCGAACAAAGGCAGGACAATGGAGCCTGCCTTGAGCATCCCGAGAAAGCCGTAGAACACCTCCAGGCACTTGGGCAGAAGGATGGCGATGATCGTGCCTCGGCCTTCTCCCAGCTCCTCCAGGACGTTGGCGAACTGATTGGAAAGTGAATCGATCTGGCCAAAGCTGAAGGTCTCGACCGAGAGATCGGGGCGAATCAGGCGAAGCGCGGTCCTCTCGTGTTTGCTGGCGGCGTCTGGGGAGACTCGGCAAACATCGCCGATGTTCATGGTCATGGGCCGAGAGTCAATCTAGCATCAGAAGCGGACTCCTCGTCACGCCGAAACGTCTTCCGTAGGTCGCCATGACGCAGCTCTGACATTGCGAGTTCCGACGGTGACGGGTCCGACCGTGGAGGAACCTGCGGTGGCGTTCACAACCATGTTCGCGCGCAGACTTTTTGACAAGGCGGCCAGAACAGTGTCCGCTGCATTGGAAAGGTAGGCATGGCCCAAGATCCGCTTCAGCAACTGCTGTGGAATCTCCGCGCGAAGGGCGGCAGCCCGCTGCCCACGTCGTCCCTCGGGCGATTGCAGAAAACGGCATCAGCGGCAGCGCGCATCGGGATCGGCGCGCTGGCTGGACGGCTGCGCGGGGAGGAATTCAACATCGGTTCGCTGCCGCCCGAGGCGGTGGCCAGGCTGGTCGAGACTCTGGGCGAGCTCAAGGGCGTGGCCATGAAAGCTGGCCAGATCCTCTCCTATGTGGATGGCTCACTATCCCCAGAGGCACGGCGCCTGCTGGCGGTGTTGCAGGTGATGTCGCAGCCCACCGCCTTCACCCACATCCAGCGGATCATCGTCGAGGATCTTGGCCCGCGTGGGCGGACGCTGCTGGCGCGGTTGGAGCGTGAGCCTGTGGCCAGTGCCTCGATTGGCCAGGTTCACCGCGCGGTTCGCGAAGACGGCACGCGCGTCGCCGTCAAAGTCAGGCATCCGGGCATCGAGGAAGCCATCCGCGCCGACTTCAAGACCGCCGCGGTCGGAACATTTTTCGCTAACCTCGCCGTTGCCGGCGCGAACGTCGAAGGGTTCGTCGCCGAGGCTGAGGCACGCTTGCTTGAGGAATGTGACTATCGACTAGAGGCCCGCCGGCAGATTCGCTTCGGCGAGATTTTCGCTGGCCACGCGTCGATCACGATTCCAGCCGTCCACCTCGACGTCTGTGGGCCACGCGTGCTGACCTCCACCTGGCACGACGGCGCAGGACTCGATGCCTTTCTCGGCACGGCGGCCTACGCAGCGGAGAGAGTCCGGGCAGCACGTGCGCTCTACGAATTCTACGTCGGCACACTCTACCGCCACGGGCTCTTCAACGCCGATCCACACCCGGGCAATCTGCTTTTTGCCCCCGATGGCCACGTGACCATCCTCGATCACGGCTGCGTGCGCGAGTTTGCGCCCGACGTGGTTGTCTGGCTCGCGCGATTGTCGCGAGCGGTTCGCGCCGACGATGCCCGTGACATTCAGACCGCGCTGACTGCCCTTGGCGTAGCCCATGCCTCGCGCGACTTCGACGTGACCCGCTCCATCTTGCGCGGGTTCTACGCACCCCTGCTTGAGCCTGGCCGGCACCGAGTCGAGCCCGACCAGGCCATTTCCATGGGACAAGTGGCGAAGTTGAAGAAGAGCCTTCTCCGCCTGCGTCTGCCAGGCAAACTGATGTTCCTGTTCCGCATACGCATCGGCCTGTATGCCGTGCTGGCGCGCATGGGCGCGAGACTCGACTGGATCGAGCTCGAAGAAGAGCTGGCCGATCCGGCGGCGCGCGGCCCACGGTAGCGCGCGTAGTCGCCCCACCCTGGCTACGGGTTCAGGCTCACGCCAGCCGTCTGCAGCGCGTTCTGAATCACTTGGACCAGATTGAACGGCGTCTGCTGTGAAGAGCTGCCTGAGGCAGCCGAGGATGTGCCGTCCGCAGCCTGCGACTGGTAGCTTTGCACATGGTGATGATGATGGTGATGTCCCCCTGCCCCCTGCTGTCCTTGGGGTTGGAGGTTGGGCATCTGTCCGGTCTGCGCAGCCTGATCGAACTTGGCCGCCAGGTTGTTGAGAGCCGACGCATGGGAACCCGTCGCGTTTTGGGCATCTGTCTTCAGGGTGCTGGCGATATCGGCCATGACCGCCTTGAACTTCGTGGGATCGTTCTGCTGAAGCTGCTGCAGCTCGCTCATCAAGTTCGCGAACGACGAGATGGCGCTCGAATCCGTGGGCACGCTGCCAGAGCTGGTGGCGGTGGCGGTGCTGGCTTGATTCGCGAGGAGCTGCGAGAGCGCGCTGTTGTTGTTGATGCTGCTGATGTCCATGAAGGTCTCCTTGATTGCGGTCGTTGAATTCGCCCACCCTGCTAACCGGCACCTTTGAACATCGGCCCATTGCCCATCCACCCTGAGGGCCAAGGCCCTACCCAAGGGCAACTTTACATAGCTTTACCTGCGAGCAATGGGCGCGTTGTGTTGTGATCGGCTCACGCGCTGCTCGACCACATCGTCGCTAGGACGCCCGACCCACCCGAAACGCGAAACCCCGTCCTGACGATCCCCTCCTCCGCTCCCCGGTTCCGAATCCGGTCGCTCCGCGCGTCGGAGTTGTGCCCGTCGCGGTTGCCGAGTAGCTTACGGTCGCCGATGGTTACCAAAGAGTCCTTCCCGGCCCGCTATTGTCGTTTCGTCTCTCGCCGCGCCGGCACAATCCTGGCCGTCGCGACCGCTTTGTTCGTCGTCGCCGCGGCGCTGGCCTCGCGGCTTGAGCTGCGCACCTCATTTGCCGAGCTGTTGCCCAGCGACGATCCCGGCGTGGTGGCGCTGACCAAGACACAGGCCCGCATGGGCGACATGGCCCTGCTGCTCATCGGGGTCCGCTCGCCCGACCGCGACGCCAATCTGCGCTACGCCGAACTGCTCACGCAGAAATTGCGAGCCTTGCCCAGAAACGTGGTGGAGTTCGCGGCCTACAACGTGCGCGATCTGCGCTCGTTCGTGGAAGACAACAAGTGGCTGTTCGCCAGCGAGGACGACCTGACCGAAGTGCGCGACCGCTTGCGCCGCGAGATCAGCAAACGCAAGAACCCCTTGCTGGTCGATCTCGACGACGATGAAACCGTCGAGCAGATGAAGGACCGATTGACCAAGCGGGACTGGGTCGACGACCGCTTCCCCGACGGAGTGTTCAGCAACAAAGACGGCAGCTACGTCTGGGTGGCCGCCTTGCCGCCCGGCGGCCTGTTCGGCGAACGGGCGGGCGAGGCAATCTTCCAGGCGGCTCACCAGCTGGTCAGCGAAAACGACCCGAAGAAGTTCAATGCGCAAATGGTGGCGCACGTGGGCGGCCCGGTGGCCACCCTGATCGCCACGCGTGCGGCGGTGGAGCGCGACATCCTGTGGGTCACCATCACCTGTCTGCTCATCGTGGCCCTCTCGCTGTGGGCCTACTTCCGTCGCCTCCGCGCCGTGCCCCTGGTGGGCGTCTCGGCGGTGATCGGCACGGTCATGGCCTTTGCCATGGCCGAGCTGTTCTTCGGCTATGTCAATTCGTCGACCGCGTTCCTGGGATCAATCATCCTGGGCAACGGCATCAACTACGGAATCATCTTCATTTCGCGCTACCAGGAGCTGCGCGCCGAGAGGATGACCGGTGAAAAAGCCCTCGAGAAAGCCCTGGCCGGCGTCATGCGCGGCACCGGGGTGGCGGCGGTGTGCGCGTCGGCCGCCTATGCCACGCTGATGCTGACCAGCTTCCGGGGTTTTTACCAGTTCGGCGTAATGGCGGCCTTCGGCCAGATTTATTGCTGGCTGCTCACCTTCAGCGTCTTGCCCGCCTTGTTTGTTGTCATCGACCGCCGAGCTGGCGCAAAGCGCGCGCCGATTCGGCCACCGGCCAGCTTCGCCTTCTTGCGACCACTGCTGGGCAAGCACGCGGGACTCATCACTCTGGTGGCCGGCCTGCTCACCGTTTTGTGTGGCTATGGCGTCCTGCACTTCGTGGATGCGCCCTTCGAGTACGACTTCCGCAAGCTCAACGCCGAGCTGGGTTCCACCGAGGACGACAAGGCCTTCGATGAAAGCATGGAGTCGCTTTTCGGCCGCTGGCCTTCTCCCACCATCGTGCTGGCCGATTCCCGGGCCGAGACCGAATCCATCCGCCGAGCCATTCGCAAACAGGATCGCGCCACCGGCGACAGGCAAGTCATCGGCCAGATCGTGACTGTGTATGATCTGTTGCCAGGCACACCCGAAGTGCAGACGCGCAAGCTCGCTCTGCTGGCCAATATCCGCAAGTTGGTCCGCGACCCCGCGCTCGACGTGCTCACGCCCGACGAGCGTAGAAAGATCGACTCCGTCGACCCGCCCACCCGCTTGCATCTGCTGACTCCCGAGGAGCTGCCCGCGCTGGCGCGGCGGGTGTTCACCGAAGCGGACGGGACGGTGGGCCGCGTGGTGCTGGTCTATCCGGTCGAGCACAACCTCTCGGTGTGGAATGGCCGGGATCTTCTGCGCATCGCCCGCGTCCTGCAGGTGCTCCACCTCGACGACGAACACAAGACCATCGACACCTCGGGCCATGCGGTGGTCTTCGCCGCCATGATTCGGTCCGTCCTGCACGATGGCCCCCTGGCCACGGGAGCCGCTCTGCTGGCGGTTCTGCTCCTGGTGCTGCTCATCATGCGGCCGCTCTCGTCGGCGGTAACCGCCATCGCGACGCTGCTGGTGGGCGTGATCTGGATGTCGGGGTTGGCTGGCCTGTTTGGGGTGAGAATTACCTTCCTCAACTTCATCGCCCTGCCCATCACCTTCGGAATCGGCGCCGAGTATGGCCTCAACCTGGCCGTGCGCTACCGGCAGGATCGCGACATCATCCGCGCCGTGATCTCGACCGGCACGGCGGTGGCGGTCTGCTCGTGGACCACCATCGTGGGATATGGATCGCTGCTCGCCGCCCGCAACCGAGCGCTGAAGGGGTTTGGCATCATGGCCATTCTGGGCGAGCTTGCCTGCATCAGCGCAGCGATCTTGGCCTTGCCTGCCTTGCTGCTGTGGCTGGGGCGGCGCCGGGCGCGGCGCATGTCCGTGGATCCGTCGCTACCCCCGGGCTAGAAGGCGTCTATGCACAAGAATGTGGAATCGCGGCGCCAGAGTCTGGGTGCAGAGCCGCCACCGTCCGAGCGACGGCCGCCTGCCGAGAATCGCCTTCCTGGTGCCAGTCCTACCACGCTGACACTGGCTCCCGTCGCCGACGGAGCAAGCGGCAAAACTCGCTGCAAGGGCGCAACCCGCTACGGCGATCCGTGCCGGTTCTGGGCGCTGCCCGGCAGCGAATTCTGCTACTGGTGCGAGCAAGCGGGACGGCCCCGGTACCCCTTGCCCGCTCCCACCGGTGAGGCCGCACAGGCCGCGAGCACAAAGGAGATCCACAAGAAGCGCTGCCAGGGCGTCACCGTGTTCGGTGACCAGTGCCGTTTCTGGGCTGTGGGTTCCACTGACTACTGCCTGTGGTGTTCAGGATCGCATCCCGGATAGGTTAGCTGTTTCACCACAGAGATCACAGAGGCCACAGAGCCGGATCAGAAAGAGAAGGGTTGGACAGGCGCAGTCCAAATCCCTTCTTCCCATCCGATCTCTGTGTTCTCTGTGCTCTCTGTGGTGAAGTAGCTAGCTTTGATCCGCAGCCCCTGCGATGCAGGCTATCCCACCAAATCGAGATCGCCGACGATCGCCCGCAGCAGGCCTTTGTGTTGGATGAGCAGTTCTCTGGCGCGCGCAGCGTTCACGCGTGCATGATGCATGACCAACGCGACCTTGGCGCGGCCACCAGCCTTCTTGATCAGCTTGACGGCCTCGTCAGCCGACAGATTGGTCAGTCGGGTCACGACCCAGGTGGCACGTTGCCAGCCACGAGGCGTGGTGGGCCGCACATCCACCATCAGGCCGCCATAGGTCTTGCCCAGGCGCACGAACGCGGCGGTGGCAACCGCCTCAAGCGCCAGCTTGAGGGCCGTGGCCGCCTTGAGTCGGGTGAAGCCGGCGATCATCTCGGGGCCTGGGGCCAGATCGACCACCACGTCCGCCAGAGGATCGGCTGAAGGTTCCGGCCCTGCACAGGTGAGCAAGATGATGGCCGCGCGCCGGAAACGCGCGTAGTCCAGTGCCGCCTGCAGAAACGGCGAAATCGCAGCGTCGGCAAGGGCACAGACCACATCCTGCGGCCCCACCGCCGCGCGCCGCATGCGCTGATCGGCTTCGCGCGGGTTGTCCTGCGCGGCCTCGGCCACCCGGGCCAGGGCGTGCGGGCCACCAGCGATGATCGACGTCACCAGCGACTGCGGCAGCCCAAAGGCCGGTACGCACTCGGCCGCCTCCAGCGCGCCCAAGCGGCCAGCCGTACCCACTCCCACGTAAACCAAGCGTCCGCCCGCCGCGAGCCTGTCAGCCATCAACTGCGCCGCCGAAGCCAGCGCCGCGGCCCGCGCCCGCACCGCCTTCACCGCGCTGGTTTCGTCCTCGACCAAGAGCTTGATCACCTCCTCGACGGGAAGCGAGTCCAGCATGGCCGCGCGCGGGTTCTCTGTGTCTTGCAGGGAACCGTCTTCGGATTGGGGGCGAGAACGCGCCATGGACAGCAATTCTTGCGCGAGACCCGAAGAATGGGAAGAAAGCTTTTTCGACACCGAGCACGCCGAAGATGCGGTTGGAATAGAGACTGAGGGAAGACACGTCTATACTGCTGCCATGCGCGTCTTGCTTCCCCTACCCTTGTTGACCCTGGCCTGCGTGACGGTCACCGCTCCCACTGCGCCACCGGCGCCACCCGCGTCAGCGCCGACCCTGCCAGCGCACCTGAG
>PMLB01000354.1 GCA_003158735.1 Myxococcales bacterium
ACCGGCTCGGGCAAGACCACCACTCTGTATGCGTGCCTGGCCAAGATCAACTCGCCCGATCTCAACATCCTGACCATCGAGGATCCGGTCGAGTACCAGCTCGACGGCATCTCGCAGGTGGCGGTGAACGACAAGATCGATCTCACCTTCGCCAACGGCCTGCGTTCGTTCCTGCGCCACGATCCAGACGTGATCATGGTGGGCGAAATCCGCGATCTGGAAACCGCCGAGATCGCCATCCAGGCCTCGCTCACCGGCCACCTGGTGCTCTCCACCATCCACACCAACGACGCGGCCGGCGGGATTACCCGCTTGGTGGATCTGGGTGTGCAACCGTTCCTGGTCGCCTCGTCGCTGATGGCCCTGCTGGCCCAGCGCTTGGTACGCCGCCTGTGCCGCGATTGCTGCGAAACCTACCGGCCCACCGAGGAGGATTTGCTCAGCCTCGGTCTCGACCCGGCGCTTTTCTTTGCCGGCCAGGCGCGCCGTGTGCGCTTCAAAGGCGAGGGCACGCCGCCCCCGCCCGGCATGCTGTACCGGGCGCGCGAAGGGGGCTGCGCCAGTTGCCTCAACGCCGGCTACAAGGGCCGCACCGCGATCTACGAGCTACTCATGGTGGATGAGCAAACCCGCCAGCTCGCCATCAAGAATGCCGACGCCGGCACCATCAAACGCGCGGCCATCGAGGGTGGCGGCATGCGCACGCTGCGTGAGGACGGCGCTCAGAAAGTGCTGGCCGGCATGACTGGGGCAGCCGAGGTGCTCATGATCACCACCGGAGACGAGAACTAGCCAGGGAGACGCCCACGTGCCACTTTATGCATGGAAAGGCATCGACGCCGGCGGCAAGCCGGCCACCGGCAACCGCGAGGCCGACGGCCCCAAAGCGCTGCGCCAAACCCTGCGCAAGGAAAGCGTTTTCATCACCGAGCTGCACGAGGTGGTGGCGGGCAAGCAGAGCAAGAGTGCGGTGGCCTCGTCCGCCAGCGGAAGCAAGGGCTTGCGGCGCGAGGTCGACATCAAGCGCCTGTTCGAACGCGTGCGCCCGCAAGACGTAGCAATCTTCACGCGCCAGCTCGCAACCTTGATTCACGCGGGGATTCCCCTGGCCGAGGCGCTGGGAGCCCTGGCCGAACAGTCGGATCACCGCAAGCTGCAGATGATCCTGGCCGGCATCCGCCAGAAGGTGAACGAGGGCAGCGCGCTGGCCGATGCCATGGCCGAACACCGGGTCGTGTTCCCCGAACTCTACATCAACATGGTCCGCTCGGGCGAGAGCGCCGGCAACTTGGACGCCGTGCTGGCCCGCATGGCCAACTTCCTCGATTCACAGAACGAGTTGCGCTCCAAGGTGACGAGCGCGATGGCCTATCCCATCCTGATGGCCTTTGTCGGCACCGGCGTCATGACCGTGCTCATGGTGGTGGTGGTGCCGCCCATCGCCGGCATCTTCGCCGATGCGGGCAAAGCTCTGCCCTGGAACACGCAGCTTCTCATCGCCGTGGCGGCCATCGCGGGCGGCTACTGGTGGCTGGTGCTGCCGATATTGATTGGCGCCGTGATCTTGTTGCGGCGCTGGGCGCGCAAACCCAAGGGCCGCGCCTTGATGGACCGGGTGAAGTTGAAAATCGTCATTGTCGGACGCCTCATCCGGCTGCTGGCCGTGGCCCGTTTTGCGCGCACCCTGGCCACCATGCTGTCCTCGGGAGTGCCGGTGCTGACCGCGCTGGACATTGTCAAACGCGTGCTCAACAACACAGTGCTGGAGAAGGTCATCGAAGACGCGCGCGTGGCCATCCGCGAGGGCGAATCCATCGCGGCCACGCTGAAGAAGTCAGGCCAGTTCCCCTCGATGATGTGCCACATGGTGGCCGTAGGCGAGCGCTCGGGGCAACTGGAGGCCATGCTGGAGAACGTGGCCGGCGCCTACGAGCGCGACGTGGAGATGGAGGTGAGCCGCATGACTTCGCTTTTGGCCCCCATCATGATCCTCATGATGGCGGTGGGCGTCGGGTTCATCATCTTCTCGATTCTGGTTCCCATCATGGACATGGGCAATATGGTTCAGTAATGCCGGTTTCCACCAACAAGGAGAGAGTCATGACAGACGAACTGAAAAATCCAACCAAGGCATCAGTGGCCGGGCGCGCATCCTCGGCGCGCAAACGGTCCGGCGACTCGGGCATGACCCTGATGGAGATCATGATCGTGTTCGCGCTCATCGCCCTCATCATGGGGGCCGTGGGCGTGGGTGCGTTCAACTACTTCAAGAAGGGCCAGGTCAAGACTGCGCGCATCCAGGTCAACGAGATCATGCAGAAGGCGCAGCAGTACATGATGGACAACAACAATGAGTGTCCCAAGAGCATGGACGATCTGGTGGCGCAAAAGTACATGCCCCGGCGGCAGAAGGATCCCTGGAACAAGGACTTCATCATGCGTTGTCCGGGGCAGATCAACACCGATGGCATCGACGTGATCTCGATTGGGCCTGATGGCACCGAGGGCACGGCCGACGACATCAAGGCCCAGGAGTAGTGACGGCACGACCAAAATATGCGACCCCTGCGCCGGTTGTTCATGCCGACGCCGGCATGACCTTGATCGAGGTGATGGTGGTGTTGGTCCTCGTCGCCTTGATGGTCGGCTCGGCTGTGGCGGGTATCCGCTCTATGGCCAAGAGCGATCTGCGCGCCTCGGCCAGCAAGATGGCGGGCGCCGTCCGCTATCTTTTCGACCGCGCCTCGACCACGGGCAAGGTTCATCGCTTGGTGTTGGACATCGACAAGGGCCGCTACTGGGCCGAGGTAACGGACGACCGCTTCGTCATGGCGGGCGGCCGCGAGACCGAGGAGTCGCGCAAGAGGGAAGCCGACAAGCTGGCCAAGGAGGCCGAAGAGGCCGCCAAGCGCGCGGATGAGAAGGCGGGCCTGGAGGAGATGCAGGCGCGCTACAAGCCGGAACCGTTCCGGCCCAAGCGCGCGAGTTTTGCTGCATTCAAGGAAATGGCGGTGAAGCCGGTGGACCTCAAGGGCGCGCGCATCGCCGACCTCTACACCCCGCGCTTGGCCGACCCGCTCGATGTCGGGAAGGGCTACATCTACTTCTTCCCTCTGGGCATGACAGAGGCCGCCATCGTGCACCTGACCGACATGAAGCGAGACGCGGTCTACTCCTTGGTGGTGCATCCCCTGACCGGCCGAGTGCAGATCAAGAACTTCTATGTCCAGCCGCCCTTGGAGAAGCAGTACGACGACGACGGCAAGGAGATCATCCCATGAGACGGGCGTGGGGGGCCGAAGGGCGTAGCGAACCCTCCCAGGGTTCCGCTGGGATGATCGGGGGCAAGCCAGATCCGTGCCTCTCCCCGACGGGGAGAGGCCGCCGACGTCCGCGTCGGCGGGTGAGGGTCAGCCCGCGTTCAGTGGACCTGGAACCGCGCTCCTTTGTGATCTCGCGGACCCCTCACCCAGCCCTCTCCCCGACGGGGAGAGGGTTTCGGAATCGCATTGACGCCATCATCTTGAGGAGGGCGCCCTCCAGGGGCCCCCATGCACAATCCGGCTTCTCGCTGCTTGAGGTGATGATCTCCATTGCCATCCTGGCCATCGCCTTGGTCGTGCTCACACGCACGGTGACCGGCGACGTACGCTCCACCCTCCACTCGCGCATGCTCACCGCCGCCACCTTCCTGGCCCGGACCAAGATCTCGGCCCTGGAGCAGAGCATCCTGGAGATTGGGTTCAGCGAGATGGAGGGAGAGGACTCGGGCGATTTCACCGATGAGGGATTTCCTCGCGTGAAATGGTACGCCGCCGTGGAGAAGGTCAAGCTGCCCACCAGTGCGGTTCAGGACGTGCAACAGGCGGCGCAGCAGAAGACCCAATCCACCAATCCCATGGACATGCTGGCTGGTTTCATGGGCAGTTTCATGACCACACTGATGGACCCCATCCGCATAGGACTGGAGGAATCGGTCCGTCGCGTGGTGGTCAAGGTCAAATGGAACGAGCCTGGGCGGCCGGAGCAGTCCTTCGAGGTCGTCAACTTCATGACTGATCCGTCGAAGCTCGACATGGCGTTGATGGGAGGCTCGCCCACCAGCGCGCCGGGCGGAAAGTCCCCGACATCGAACCTTAAGAAGGGCCCCTAGAAATGAGGCGGCGCCGGCTCACACGACAGGCCCCGGCTGGCTTCACCCTGATCGAGGTGATGCTGGCGCTGACCTTGATGACCTTCGTGACTGCGCTGCTGTGGGGCTCTTTCAGCCAGACGGCGCGGGTGAAGAAGCGCATGGAGGATGCGCAGGATCGGACCCACACCATCCGCGTGGCACTCATGCGCATGACCCGAGAAGTGGAGATGGCTTTCCTGTCGGAATCCGAGAAGATCGGTGTGGAAGAAAAGCGCACTATGTTCGTGGGCACGACCCACGCCGACCTAGACGAGCTGCGCTTCTCCTGGTTTGGCCACCAGCGCCTGCGCGCGGATCGGCCCGAAGCCGACACCGCAGTGGTCAGCTACTTCTCGGAACCTGATCCCGACGATCGCATGGTCACCAATCTGATGCGCCGGGAAACCCGCCGCCTGGAAACCAAGGATCCCTTGAAGATTCCCGGCGAAACCTACGTTCTGTGTCCGGCGGTGGCCAGCGTGAAGTTCAGCTACTACGACTACAAGAAGAAGGAGTGGAAAGAGGAATGGAACACCATGGGGGCGGACGGCCTGCAATACCTGCCCACGCAGGTGCGCATTGCCCTCACTGTCATCGATGAGCGCGGCCAGGCCGCGACCTTCACCAGCACCGCTCGGCTGCAGGTCACCGAGCGGGTCGGCTACCACCCGAAGGGATTCGGGGGCTGAGAGCACGCCATGAATGCACACCGGCCAGTCACTTCCACAGCACGCTCGGCAGGGTGGCGCGCGATATTGCTCGCGCGCTTCCGTGCACGCCGGGAGCGGGACCGGCAAAGTGGCGTGGCCTTTCTCATCACCATTTCGTCGCTCTCCCTGCTGATCGCACTGGTGTCCCAGTTTACCTACGGGACCACGGTGGATGCGGCCCAGGCGGCCAACGCCCGCGACGAGGTCCGTGCGCACTATCTAGCCCGTTCTGCGCTGTCGCTGTCGCGCCTGCTTATCAAGATTCAACTCAAGTTCGTCGAGCCCATCATGAAGTCGGCGCTGGATATGCTCAACTCTCAGGCGGGCCAGGACCTCGGCATCAGCCTGCGCGTGACCGACTACATAGGGCCCGTCTTGGGGTTCTTTTCCGGCTCCAAGATGGAGACTGCTCTCTTGTCCGGGCTGATCGGAATCGATGCCAGCGAGGCCACAGGTCTGGGCATTCCCACGGGGCACATGGACGCCGAGATCACCAACGAGGACGGCAAGATCGACATCAACTGTGGCGGCGGCATGGCTCCTGACCGTTCACGCCAAATCAAGGTGTTCCGGCTCTTGCAGGCTTTGATGGCCTCGCCCCGCTACAATTGGCTGTTCGAACAGCGCAACGCCGAGGGCCAGTTCGTCGACCGCGTCGATCTCGCGCGGGCGATTATCGACTGGGCCGATGCCGACGAGCAGGCCTTTGCAGTCGATGCCAACTCCTCGGGGCCCGAAGACTACCGCTACGACCAGCGCGACGATCCCTACCAGGCTCACAACAACTACTACGACACGGTCGACGAGACCAACCTGGTTCGCGGTATGGACCCAGACTACGCCGAGGCCTTTGCCTCGAATTTCACCGTCTATGCCAGTGACCCGCTACAGAACTGCAGAGTCAACCTGGCTTCGGTCAAGGGTGACTGCACCCCGCTCATAGTGGGTCTGGTGCGCGCGGCGCTGTTCCCTGACCCCAGCAAGCCGCCCACGGACCTCAGCATCCTGGATGACAATCGGCTCTATCCACTGGCCAGCATCCTGTGCGAGCGCAGCCAGGCGGTCGGGTTTGGTTCGCTGGACGCGCTCATCGGGGTGCTCAACAATCCCGCCGCTTCCATCGCCCGCGACGATCCACGCTATCAGCTCATGCAGAACTTGACCGGAATCACCATCACAACGAAGCAACTGCAAGATGTGGCGTACGTGGGACCACCGCGCGTGTACCGGGTGGTGGCCACAGGCGAGTCGGGCAAGGTCAAAAAGAGAATCATCGTCATCCTGGACAGCCAAGGCTTTCTGGCCAACCCCGTCACCAACAACCCCTTGGGCGAGCAAGCTTCGGGCGTCGTCCAATACTGGCGAGAAGAGTAGGAGCGAGGCAACAGACTCATGGCTCACACCATCACCGGAATCGACCTGGGATCCTGGTCGGTCAAATTCTCAGTGTTCGACGTGGGGTTCCGCCGGGTGCGGCTGCACGCGTCCTTCGAGGAAATTGTGCCGCCCGGCGAGGCCCCGCTGGCCGAGCGACAGGCCGAGGCCCTGCGCGCGGGTGTGGCCCGCCTGCCCTCGCAGTCGACCATTCACATGGCCCTGCCCGGTGAGATGCTCGCCCTGCGCGTGCTCGACCTGCCCTTCTCCGACGCGCGCAAGGTTGACCAGGTGGTGGGCTACGAGCTGGAGGGGCAAATCATGTACGACCTATCCGAGGTCGTCATGGACCACGTCATCCTGTCGGCAGCCAAGACCGGTGAGAGCGAACCCGCTGGCTCGCGTGCCCTGGCGGTCGCGGCACGCAGCGAGGCGGTGGCGGCCTTTCTCGCTTCGCTCAAGCAATGCGGGGTGGAGCCGCGCACGCTCTACCCCACCCCGATCGTGTATCACGCCCTGCTGGCCGAGGAGCGCGCTCCCGCCGAAACCGCGCCGACCGGCGTCCGCCTGTTCATCGACGTCGGCCATCAGCGCAGCCAACTGTGTTTCCTGCGCGGCGATGAGGCGGTGTTCGGCCGGACCGGCAGTCACGCAGGCGAGGAGCTGACCCTGGCCCTGGTGCGCGCCTCGGGGGACAAGTGGACCTGGGCCCAGGCTGAGCAGGCCAAGCAGATGCATGGATGCGTGCCCAGCCGCGCGCGACCGCCCGCCACGTCTGCGCAACGCCAGCTCGGCGCCGTGCTGCAGGAGGCGCTGGCGCCATTCCTGCGCGACCTACGCCAGACCCTGGCCAGCTTCCGTGCCCAAAACAAAGAGCCGGTGCAGACAATCCTCCTGGCCGGCGGCGGCTCGCGCTTGCAGGGGCTGGCCGAATTTCTGCAGGAGGAGCTGGGTATTCCCACCAGCCTGTGGCCAGCCCCGCCTGCTCCCGCGCTTGCAGAGGGGGTCGACGAGGTCGAAGCAATTCCCGTGGTCGACGAAGAGGGATCCAGCCAACGCGCACGCCTGGCCTTGTCTTCGGCCCTGGCCTGGGCCGGGGCGCACGGTCACAGGGAGTTGGACCTGCGGCGCGGTCCCTTCCAGTACCGCGCCAACTTCTCGGTCATGCGCCAGAAGGCTGCTCACCTGGCGCTTCTGGTCGGGGCTGTGCTGGCCTGTGCCGCCGTGGACGGAACCATCGCGCTCCGGCGCCTGTCCAGCGAGCAGCAGCAACTCAAAGAGAGACTGAGACTCGCCACCAAGGAGCTTTTTGGAGAAGCCCGCTCCGACGCGACCGAGGTGACGGCGGCGCTCAAGCGTTCCTTCCGCGACGAAATGGCGCCCTTGCCCCGGGTCACCGCCTACGACCTGCTCGACCGGATCTCGCGCAAGATGCCCCCCGCCGAGGAGGTGGCCATCGACGTGCAGGACCTGGAAATCAAGTCCAAGAAGACCAGCATCAAGGGCACGGTGGATTCCGCCGCGTCGCTTGATGACGTGGTGGCCAAGCTCAAGGAGCTCGATTGCTTCGAAGAGATCAACAAGGGCCCCCTCACCGAGGTCAGCGGTGGCGCAAAACAGTTCAGCCTGACCATCAACTCGAAGTGCCCATAAGGAAGTCATGGGATTCTTCAAACGTCTGCTAGGAAAAATCGCGAGCGGGCTGCGACGACCAGTGGTCTATGCCACCGCCGAATGGAACCGGATGGCGGCCCGCGAGCGCAAGCTCATCTCGATTCTGGCCGGCGCTGTCGCCATGCTCGCCTTGCTGCTGACCGGCTACCTCATCGTCGATGCCTTGCAAGAGATCAGCACCAGCAACCAGGACGCGCGCGAAGCGCTGGCCGCCATCGCCAGCCATCGCGACGACTACCTGGACGCCAAGTCGCGCATGGTTTCGCAGGAAACCCGCATCGGCGTCGAGCCGCCGCAATTGGCCGCCGATCTGGAAGCCGCCGGCAAGGAAGCCGGCATTCAGATTCCGGAAACTGTGGATCGTCCGCCCGCCCCGGCGGGCAAGCGCTACCTGGAACACAGCCTGGACGTGAAGCTGCGCAAGGTGGGCCTGAAGGAACTGGCGATTTTCCTGAGCAAGATAGAAACCAACCCGCGCCTCA
The DNA here is from genome assembly GCA_003158735.1 of Myxococcales bacterium. Classification (GTDB taxonomy): domain Bacteria; phylum Myxococcota_A; class Polyangia; order Fen-1088; family Fen-1088; genus Fen-1137. The sequence goes on from PMLB01000354.1 coordinate 8,415, forward strand.
TCGCGATCACGCGTTTGCAGATCCGGCACAGCTTCGGCGAAGGCGACAAGCTGGACGTGGAGTTGACTGCCACCGCCTATGAGCGCTTGAAGGACGACAAGAAGAAGAAGGCCGCGCCCGCGGCGAAGGGCAAAGGTTAAATGATTGGCGAACGCTTGCGCAAGTACTGGAGGCTCGCCGCCACCGCGGCCTTTGGTCTGTTCGTGTTCTTCTTGGTCCTGGTCCTGACACTTCCCTATGGCCGCTTGAAGGACTACCTGGTGGTCTTGGCCGAGCAGCAAGGCTATGACGTCGAGGTCAAGTCGCAGGGGCCCGCGCTGGGCCTGGGCATCCGACTCAAGGACGTCATCGTCGCCACGCGTCCCGCAGGCGGGGGCAAGCCCACGCGTATCGTGATTCCGGTGGCCAAGGTGCGCTGGTCGCTCTTGGGAGCGCTGTCCGGCCGCAAGACCTTCCAGGTTTCGGCCAACGTATTCGGGGGCGATGTGGACGTGGAATCCAGCCGCAGCAAGACCGAGAGCGCGCTTCACGTAGCGGCCACGGCCATCGATCTATCCGAGCTCCCGTGGGTCAAGGCCGCCATCAACCTGCCCTTGTTTGGCAAACTGGAGGTGAAACTCGACGAGAAGATGCCCGGCCTGCGCGCCGCTGCCACGGTGGGTTCGTTGACCTGGACCTGCAGCGCATGCGCGCTGGGCGACGGCAAGGCCAAGCTGATTATCCGCGACAATCCACTGCTGGCCGAGGGACTGGGACTTCCCAAGATCCGTCTGGGCGATTTCGTGGGCCGCGTGGCCATCGACAAGGGCGTGGGACGCCTGCAGGGCGTGCAATCCAAGTCGCCTGACGGCGAGCTCTTTGTAGAGGGCGAGATCAAGCTGAACGATTCCTTGGCCTCTTCGTCGCTGGATCTCTACGTCCGCTTCAAACTGAGCGACGCTCTCCTCAAGAGTTCGGAAAAGCTGCGCACCATCATGGAGATTGCCGCCGCCGGGGGCAAGCGTCCCGACGGGCTCTACGGCTTCCGCATCAGCGGGCCGCTAAACCACCTGGGCGCGCCGGTCTGGACCAAGACCTCGCCCTTCGGTGCCCCGGCGTCAGGCCCGAAACCGCTCGCGGCCAGGGCCGTCGCCGCACCCGCTGCGCTTCCGCCTGCTCCTGCTCCTGCACCCGCTACCCCACCGGTAATCATACAGTCCTCTGCACCGGCTGCGCCCCCGCCCTCTGCGCCCCCTCCGCCGCCTCCACCACCTGCCCCCTCCGCTGGATTTGATCCAAGGATTGACAATCCGCCCGTCGAGGAGGAGCAGCCGGCTCCCGCACCAGCGCCTGCAGCCCCGGAACCCACGCCGGCTGCACCAGCAGCGCCACCGCCAGCAGCCACGCCCCCCGCGCCTGGACCAACGCCGCCGGCACCGAATGAACCGGCCGTCCCCAAACCCGTTGAACGGTAAGCAGAAACGCTCTCGGCCGCCCCTCGAAGACACGCCCCTCGAAGCAGCTTTACCTCGGTCCTGCGCAAGTTCACAATCACTTCAGGGGGTGGCACCGATGGGCACGTCCCGATCCATCTCGTCGCTTGTCGTGGGTGTTGTCTCTTCAGCCTACGGCCCGGCTTGCACATCGAACGACATTCAGATCGTCGACCTGCATGCCGATTTCCGGGACATTTGGGCTGGACGGGAGACAGCCGAGACCGGCAAGCAGGCCGACCCGAATGTCCCTGTGGTTGTTGTGGCTATCAACCATTCATGGACTCGCGATCTCGGACCTGGCGCCCAGTCCCATCCTTCTCACACGATCGCAGAAGGTCGAACGCGAAATGCCCAGCGCCGCAGCGGCACGGCGCCGGCTATTGCCGTTGCGCCGCAGGGCCCAGACGAACACGTCAGTCTGGATCTGCTGGAAGGACTTGTTGCGCAGAGGAAGCAAGTCGCTCTCGATCCCAAATGCCGCCGGACGGACGAGGTCGCCCGCTGCGACCATCGGCCCGCAACCGTCAGCCGCGCGTGACATCCTGGCCGCCCCGTCGCCAGTCGCTTCGATCTCCACACTAGTGCCGTCGATCGCGGCGCTGGTGAAGAGTGCGGCTCGACGGATCACATGGCGCAATTCGCGCACGTTGCCGGGCCAGTCATGCGCCGCGAGCTTGGCAGCGGCATCTGCGGCGATCACCCGGGCGCCGAGTTCGGGCTTGAACTCGTCGAGAAAGTGCTGGGCCAGAACCAGCACGTCCCCTGGTCGGTCGCGCAGGGCCGGCAGCCGCAGCTCGAAGCCGGCCAGGCGATGAAAGAGATCGAGACGGAATGAGCCGCGCTGGGTGTCCCGTCGCAGATCGCGCAAGGTGGTGGCCACCACGCGCACCTCCACCGCGGTCTCGCCGCTGCCCCCTACCCGCCGGATGCGCCCGGTTTCCAGCGCGCGCAGCAGCTTGGGCTGCAGGTCCATGGGCAGCTCGCCAATCTCGTCGAGCACCAGGGTGCCCCCTGCCGCCTCCTCGAACCAGCCGGCGCGGCGCGATCCCGCGCCTGTGAAAGCCCCGCGTTCGTGTCCGAAAAGCTGACTCTCGGCCAGCTCGCGGGCCAGGGTGCCACAGTTGACCGCGACGAACGGCCCCTTGGGCCGCGGACCCAATTCGTGCAGGACACGGGCAAGCAATTCCTTGCCCGTTCCGCTTTCGCCAGTTACCAGCACGGGGATGCGGCTGGGCGCCACCCGCGCGGCACGCGCCAGCAACAGGCGCAGCGCTGGATCGTCGCCGACAATGGCTTTCAGGGTCGAACTGGTCGGGATCTCGCTCATGCCATGCTTGTCGGCGTGGCTCCGCCAAAGTTGCGTGAGAACCCGTGACCGTCGACGGCGGCGTCCGACCGCAATGCCGCATAGCGGCGCGCGACACGAACTTGACACGGGACATATGTTCCGTACCATACGTTTGTTCAGTAACCCCGCGAGAGGAGCGCCCATGGGCCACCTGACTATCGTTCGCGACGACGATCCTGCCAGCGACCTGACCGACCGCCAGCGCGAGGTTCTCGATTTCATCTCTGGCTCGATAAACAAGTGTGGCTATCCGCCGACCTTGCGCGAGATCGGCAGCCACTTCGGCATCCGTTCCACCAACGGGGTGAACGATCACCTGCGCGCCCTTGAGAAAAAGGGCTACTTGCAGCGCGAGGATCTCAAATCGCGCGCCCTGCGCCCCCTGCTGGCCAGCAGCCAGACCGTGGACGTGCCCATCCTTGGCAAGGTCGCGGCCGGGCAGCCTCTCTTGGCAGTGCGAAACTACGAGGACACGGTCAAGGTGGATCGCTTCTTCATCGGACAGAGCCGCGAGGTGTTCGCCCTGCGGATCAAGGGCGAGTCCATGATCGAGGACGGCATTTTGGACGGGGACTACGTTTTCGTGCGCAAACAGCTCCAGGCCAACTCGGGCGAGACGGTGGTGGTCATGATTGGCGACGAAGCCACGGTCAAACGCTATTACCCGGAAGGCGACTCCATCCGCTTCCAGCCCGCCAACGCCGCCATGGAACCCATCGTGGTGCGCAAGCGGGATTTCCGCAGCGTGAATCTGCTGGGTGTGGTGATTGGCGTGTATCGCAAGCTGCACTGAGAAGGAACGACCCACGCAGCGAAGCCAGTTTGCCCCGGATTTCACCACAGAGAGCACAGAGTTCACAGAGACGGATGGGAAGAAAGGAAGGGCTCGGATCCGGATCCGAAACCCTTTCCTTCCGGCCTCTGTGGCCCCTGTGCCCTCTGTGGTTGGACTCCGGCTCGCACCGTTGGCCGTCAAGTTCCGAGAGAGCTGTGGTTAGCACCCATGCCCCGATGGGGAGAGGGTTTCCGAAACCGATCGACGTTGTCGCCTTGAAAGCGGCGCATCTGAAGGCCCTGACAGCCATCGTGGCTGTTGCCTTGGTCGCTGGATGTGGTAGCGGCGGCAGCAACGGCACCACCAACAGCCCCGCGACTGGCTGCGTTTGGCCAGCTTGCGTGACCAGCTTGCTCGCCACCTGCGTGCCGTCAGGGGAATGCACGCAAAACTACGACATGACCACTTTCGCGTCGACCGAATGCTACGCGAATGGAGTCACAGTTCACCGCACGGTTAATGCGGCCGCCATGTCGACAGTGGAAACCTGCAAGAACGGCGGTGCGGTTTCCTATTCAATAGAGACGCACACCGAGTTGGCCGGCAACGTCCCAACCGGGGCAGCGTTCACCATCACGGATGTCTCAGGCGCAACCGTGGCCACGGGTGCGGGGTCCGACAGCGCTCTCGTAGTCACCTGCGGCGACGGTTCGAAAGCAACCCTCGCTGGCACCTGTGCCCTTCCGAGCACCGATGGCGTGTATATGCCGGACGGTGGCTGGGTGACGCTCATGTGCAGCGACTCCGCGACCTGCGTGCCGTAGTCCCTGATAGCCGAACCCGATTACAGCTTGTGCGCCGTGTTATAAAACGTCGCGTGCGACTCTCTCCTACTGACCGAGGCTGACCACGTGCTCGGCCTCGCGCTCGGGCGCAAGGTCGACCAGTCCGCGGTCGAAGGTCGCCAGTCGTCCCCCGCGGCGAATCGCCAGGGCCAACAAGTGCGCATCGGTCATCTGCGCGCGACTGCCGGTGATTCTGGTCACTCGACCGCCAACGGTCCTGCCTGAATGACGGCGCCAACCAAATCGATCGTCGCGTTGCCGCTGGCCACGGTCGAGATGGTCAGTCGCGCCAACTTGATCTTTCCATTTTGCTCAGCTGAGATGGGGCTGAGGAGGTTCGCACCCACGACCACTCTGCCCGCCGAGTCGGGCGCATCGCAATAGCAGATGCCACCGTCATACGGGAGGCTGAGCAGCATGGTCGCGTCGCCCTTGCCTTCCGGCGTCCACGAAACCTCGAAGGCCTGACTGTAGTCGACAACGACGGGCGACGGCCCAATCGGCGGCACGATCCCCGCCAGTGGCGGACCCGTCCGCAACACTCCCGAGAACGACTCGACCTCGTTTCCGGCCGCTACAACCTGGAGGGAGTCACCGGGACTCCACGGCTGGCTGTCGACCGGCGCATAGTCGCTCAGCGGCCTAAACCAGGACCAGCCCAAATCGGACATCCCATATAAATCGCCAGAATGGTCCAGCGTCGCGAGAGTGGTCGCCCCCACGGCGGCAGCAATGGTGATCTCGCCGGCATCGGGCCGCTCTTCAGGGATGGGCAGCCCGCGTTCCTCGACTCCGCAGCAACAATTCGGGCAGCCGCCGATGGTAGGGCGCGGCCCCGTCGTAAAAACCGCCCGAGCGACGTAACTGGTGGTCGCCTCGTCCTGCGTGATCATTCCCAGGACGACGCCAGCGTACATTGCCTCGGGACTCGAGTCGGCAGTTCCGATACCTAGGTCGGCACCGGTCACCACGTCGACAGCCCAGGCGTCCCTCGCCCCCGCAGCATCTCCGGCGATCCGTACGCCACTCCGCCCGCATCCCGCCACGCTACCGAGAAGCGCGACGACGAGCCATTGGGTCAAGAGACGCATGAAACATCCTTTCACTCGGAAATTGGAGCGCCTACGTCCTGGCACGAGCCACCATTAGGCGGCGCGAGCAGGTCGCCCGTCGATGAATTTCTCAGGGTCGCCTAGAGGCTCAGTGTCGTCAGCGGTGCGCCAGCTGGCAAACCGGCGAGGTTCCCCCTGGCCGTACGCGACTCGCCGTCGTGGAGTGGAACCGCATGAAGCGTCAGGCTCGCCTTGCCAAGCCGCACGGTGGTCTTGCCGTCGCTAGTCCTGCTCACTGAGTATGCCGTGCCGTTTTCTGGCTGAGCCACCCACACGTCATGCCACTGCGAGTCGCTGTCGTCGAAGGCGAACGAGATATTCGTGCCGGTTGGGCTCAGCGAGGGCGACGTTTCGGGTGGCACCACGCGCAGCGCGATCTCCACCTCGCCGTCGGAACCCGTCGCATTGGTGAGAGGGAACGCGCAGTTCTGGAACTCCACGTTGCGTTGTGCCACCTGGTTAGAATTCGGCGCATCGAAGTAGTTGTCCACCTCTGGCTCGCCCTCGGCAATGATCGCAGCGATCAGGCACTTGTGCCCATCGCCATATCCGCTGAGCGGCGCGTGGTAGTGGAATGGACCGATCAACGATCGGTCGCCCGCCGCGACGGTGTTGCCCGCCGAAGTGGCGGCAAGGTATAGGTTGTTCGTGAGAGAGTTCCACGCCGTTGAGAGAGCCGAAGGATCCGCGATGTACACGAGCGCCTTCGCGCCCGTCACTGGCGCACAGCCGAGATCATTGTGGACACGAACCCAGACGTCGAAGTCGGTGTTAGGCGTAATCAGCGACTGGGCGGGCGTGGAGTACGGATCCACCGGCGAATCCTTCGGAACCAGGAAGATGTCGGGGCTCTCCCAGAATGCCTGCCCGGCTGCGTTCGATGGAACTGCGCCGCTGTCTGTCTCGTAGTCCCGCACGTAGATGTGCTTCGGGTCGATGCATGAGCCCGACGTCGTCGCGGTCACGTTCGTCACCGCCAGGTAGGGATTGGGATAGCTCACAGAAGGAGTACCGATCTGTAGGAGGTTATTCGTCTCCGCCGTAGACTTTCTGTTCTCGAAGCTCGCGTGGGGTTCCAGTGTGTCCGTCGGACAGCCGGAGGTGGAACTGGTAGCGCTGGTGACACCGGGACAAGTGGACCCCATCAAGCGGGTTACGACGCTGGCGTCGTCCTCGAATTCCGCCTCGGTGCAACCGCCCAGCCCAAGCATGGCGGCGTCGAATTCGAACCAGTGGTTGGCCAGGCCGTATTTGTCGATCCCCGTCTGCGCATAGATATTGGGCCAGCCGGGCTCAACCCACGACAATTGGACGACGATGCTCATCGTGCCCGCCGCGGCGTCGACAGAGCCAGCGATGTTGACGAAGTCGAACGGCTTGAGGGGCGTGTCGCGCGTTGGTGGGGGCGCTTTGACACATACCGAGGTGTCATCGTATGACTGGTCCGTTACATCGTTCTGCCAGGCACACATGTGGATGGCGGGGTCGTCCAGCCCCGCTGACTGGATGGCGAATTGCACGGCCCCGTTGTGTCCATTCGTCATCATGAACTTGTTCGTGTTGAGCTGGACACTCAATGCGTTGAGCGTGGGCGACCCGGAGGTGAGGCACCCAGGGAATGTCGAAGGGGGACTGGAAACCACATTCGTCACGCTCCCGATCACTGGGAACAAAATCTCTGCCTGCGCGAAAACAAAGGGCAAGGGCGTTGAGCTCGTGGGCGGAACGAGTACTTTGTTGGGCGACGTCGTGGGATTGGGAGTTGCCTCGACGTAGGGCGAGGAGAGTGCAGGAGGGATCACAGGGGCCCCGACGCTGCTTATGACGTCGCTGACGGGCTCGCATGGGAGCGTCTCCCAGCCGTTTGCCGTATACCAATAGCAACCAACCTCCGACGGAGCTTTGGGAAGACTCCTGGGCGGAATCGCCGCGGACGGCACGCCGGGAACTTCGCCGGAATTGGCCGATTCGCCGCAGCTGCTGACCGCCGAAACGACGTAGTAGTAGGCCGTGTGGTTGGTCAGGCCCGTATCCGTGTAGGATGGGCCAGTAGAAGTGAATAGCGTGCTGTACGGCCCGCCACTGGTTCTGCCGCGCTTTACGTTGTAGCCGCCCGCGCCCGACGAGCCGGTCCAGGTGAGAGTGATTTTGCCGTCGCCGACCATCGCGGCGAGCCCGCTCGGCGCCGGAGGCGCCCCAGTGGTGACGTCAGTCGGGCAGGTCGGGCTGCCACCGGTGCAGGTCTCGGCTGGATCGCAAGCGCCGGTTGATGCGCGGCAGACGGTTGATGCCGAGGCGAGCACGTCAGGTGGACACGCCGCTGCCGTCCCCGTGCAGTTCTCGGCGACGTCGCAAACGCCAGCCGCCGCACGACACACCGTCGATGACGGCAAGAACGCGTCCACCACCGGACAAGCCGCGCTTGTCCCGGAACAGACCTCCGCGACGTCACAGAGACCAGCTGCCGGACGGCACGCCAGCGAGGCTTGCAGGAAGGCGTCCACTGGGCAGCCCGCGTCGCTCCCGTCGCAAACCTCGGCCACATCACAGAGACCGGCGACCGGACGACAGACCGTTCCCGCGGGCTTTGCCGGATTGGAACATGTGCCTGTGCCGGGGTCGCAGATCCCGACATTGTGACAACTGTCCCTAGCTGTGCAGACGATGCCGTGGCACTTGGCCGTGATGGTTACCGCCGCGCACACGCCCGGAACCTGGCATTGGTTGGTGGCGCTGCTGTAGGTCGTGACGCCTGCCTCGGTGACGGCAAAGCGGTAGCTTCCGGTTGGAACCCAAACCTTGGCCAGGCCGGTGCTGTCCGTGACTCCCGTGTTGGTGGTCGGGGTCGAGCCGTTGTACGCCACGACAGTGAGCCCGGAGAGCGGGTGTCCGCCGCCATCCACCACGGTCACCAAGGCCAGCGTGCTGTCGGAGAAGCGAAGATTGTCCAACAGGTACGGCTTGGTCGCGTTGTAGGGTGCGTTCACCACGATAGTTACACGCAAATCGCTGTACGTCCCGCGCAGCTTGGTCAGCACGGCGGACGTTGGCGTGAAGGTAACCGTGTTCCACTGCCCGAGAGGCAGCGGGGTCAGTTCCACCTGACCGAGGTATGTGTTGTTCAGACCCAAAGAAGTACTATTCAGATATAACTGCGTCGCGCCGTAGTTCTTTGGGCTGATTTGCTTCAGCTCGGTGGGCAACATGATGTCGTAGTGGATCGCGCTTCCCACGCGTGATCCCAGGGATGTCAAGGCCACGCTCTGAACCGGCACATATCCGTGCGACGCGACAGCCAGCGAGCGAGAGCCTTCAGACGCCGTGGTCGAAACGCTGAGCGTGCCTGGGCCGCTCTGAATGATCGCCCAGTCGGTAACCGTCGCTGCCTCGAATCCTAGTACCCGGTCGACGTCAACCGACGTCAGAGCCTGGCTCGTGACCTCTACTGAATCACCAACTCCGGTGGATTCAGTTACCCCCCCCCGTGACACGCAGCAACAAGAGACGCCATCATCGCCATCGCCCCTTTGCTCACCATGCTCCATCTCGTCTTCGTCATCGCTGCGTCTCCTCTCTATGTCGACCCTGAAACCGGCGGCCAACAGACTGCCAAGACCATGCCACCAGTGCCGCCCACCATTGAAGCGACACTTCCCGAGCCTGTCAATGGACTTCTTCACTGACCGAGGCTGACCACGTGCTCGGCCTCGCCCTCGGGCGCAAGATCAACGAGTCCACGGTCGAAGGTCGCCAGTCGTCCCCCGCGGCGAATCGCCAGGGCCAACAAGTGCGCATCGGTCACCTGAGCGTGACGCCGGTGATTCTGGTCACTCGATCGCCAACGGTCCTGCCTGAATGACGGCGCCAACCAAATCGATCGTCGCGTTGCCGCTGGCCACGGTCGAGATGGTCAGTCGCGCCAACTTGATCTTTCCATTTTGCTCGGCTGAGAGGGTGCTGCAACACCGCCCGGGCCTGTCAATGAATTTCCTCCGGCCGCAACGAGGCGCCCAAACATCCCGCTGGTCATCGCGCAGACGAGCTAAACGTGATGTCCAGTCAATCGTGACGACTTGACAAGTGCGGCGCACGCGTTCAGCCTGTTGGCATGGCGAATTCACACCTGGCCAAGACCCTCGCCGCGTTTCACGCGGTGGTCCATCGGACCAAGAACCGATTGATCGCCATTCCCGCCAAGGTGCAGCGCGATCTGGGTCTTGGCCGCCGCCGCAACAACCATGTTGTGCTCTATTCCATTCGGCGCGGCGGACGCGGGCGGTGGAACCACCACCTTTCCTATCTGACCTACGACAACGAGCTTTCGATCCCTGCGGACGTCACGCGCATCCGGCCGGGCGATCCCGTCGAGGTGAAGCTTCATCGGTTCATTCCTGACGGCGACGCACTGACGCCCGCCCCATCACCTTCTCCTCCAGCCTCCTTGCTTGTGGCTCTTGCCGAGGCAGCCGACGAGGATCCGCGGTCCGACGGAAGCGCGCGCCTTGATGACTACCTCTATCCATTCCTTACGTAAATCACCGGTCTTTGTCGACACGGCGTACTTCGTTGCGTTGCTCAACCGGCGCGATGCCCTTCACGCACGCGCCCGGACACTTGCCTCCCAGTGGGCCGCACGCGGCGTCTTTCTCGTGACAACTGACGGCGTCCTCATAGAACTTGGAAATTTCTTCGCGCGCAGCTCCTTGCGTTCTCTGGCAGCCACAACCATCCACAAAATTCGCAACACGCCCGGGTGGACCGTGGATCGCATCAGCGTGGATCTGCTTGACCGCGCCGAGGCTCGCTATCGCGCCCATCCCGACAAAGGCTGGAGCCTCACCGACTGCCTGAACATGGAAGCGATGCTCGACCACGGCGCCACCGACGTCGCGACTCCGGATCACCATTTCACCCAGGCCGGGTTTCACACGCTCATGTCAGCGCCAGATGTTGCGTAGCCACGAGGGCGGGGCGGAAGGAAGGGGACTATGTCCGCGACCGGGGCTAAACTGCACGGCGTGCTGACCATGGATCGCCGAATCGTCCCCATTTTTGCTGCACTTCTCCTCGCCTGCGCGGGCCGCGAGCCTGTGCCGCAGGCGCCGACGGCCTCGCCTGGACCAGACGCCCCGGCTGTCATGCAGCCGCCGGCTTTTGTCCCGCTGGGCACTGATGGCGGCTCGAAGGCGCCGTGGCACGCGGGCTCGGCTGCCAATCAGATCCGGCAGGCGATCTTCACCGGCGCATGGACCGCGGTGCGCGACAAACACTTCGACAAGACGCTGGGCGGCCTGGACTGGGATGGCCTGCGCAGAAAATACGAACCGCTTGCGCTGGCCGCGCCTGACGAGCCGACCTTCTATCGTCTGCTCAACGAGATGCTCGGGCTGCTCGGGCAATCGCACTTGCAGGTGCATGGCCCGGGCGAAGAAGCAGCCTCGCCGCCCGACGAGATCCCGCTCCCGCAAACCAAAACCGCCGCTGCCGACGCCATCCGCGAGGCCGGGAACGACTATGGCGATCCCGGGCTGCTCATCCGCATCATCGAAGGCAAGCCGACCATCACGCGGGTGCGCCCCGGTTCCTCGGCGGCAGGCGCGGGCTTGCGGCCTGGCTTTCTGGTGACCCACATTGGTGGCCGCGCCCTCGCATCATTGCCGCCCTCGGGCCGGGCGCTGCGACCGGTGGAGGAACGCTTCCGTCTGCGCCAACTGGCGGCGCGCCGCCTGGCTGGGCTGGTGGGAAGTCGGGTCAGCCTGCGTTGTCTCGACGAGAGCGACCGCCCGATCGAGGTCATGTTGGAACGCGATCCTCCTGCGAAGCGGGCCATTCAGGTGCTCAACATGTCGCCCGTGGTCCCTGAAGTCACCAGCCGGCAGGTCGGCGAGGTTGGCATCGTGGCCTTCAACGTGTTCCTGCTGCAGCCCGTGCTCGGCGAAGTGCAGAAGGCCATCGACGGGTTCCGGACCCGCGGGGCCAAGGCCATCATCATCGACCTGCGCGGCAACCCGGGCGGCATCGGCGCCATGGTCATTCCCGTGGCCGCGCGCCTGTCCGCCACGCCGCTGACCCTGGGCACCATCGTGTATCGCGACTTCTCCAACGTCCTGGCTACCACCGCCTCGCTGGGCATCAAGCCCTTCACCGGCCGGGTGGTCATCCTGACCGACGAAGGCACCGCCTCGACCTCGGAGATTCTTGCAGCTGGGCTGCAAGAAGCAAAGCGCGCGTTGGTCGTGGGGGACACCACCGCAGGCGCTGCCCTGGGATCAATTATCGAGGAGTTGCCCGGCGGCGCGGTGGTGCAGATCCCGGTGGCTGACTTCAAGACGCCCAAGGGCATGACCATCGAAGGTCGCGGGGTGCAGCCTGACCGTCGCGTGTTCGAGACGCGCGCGGGTTTTCTCGCCGGCCGCGACGTGGTACTTGACGCCGGCCTCGACCTGGCCAAAGCATCGCTTCCGTGACGATTGCTGTTCTCATCTCCCTGTTGGCCGCAGCCCCGGCCCAAGACGCGACACCGCTGCGCCCGGCGCAAGCGATTCTGGCCGATTACGCCGACGCCGTGGGCGGCCGCGAGGCATGGAAACGGCTGCGCAGTGTGCACGTCAAGCGCAGCCTGACCGTGGCCGGCCAAGGCGCCAACGGCAGCGAAGAGCACTGGGCCACTGCCGACGGAAAGAACCTGAGCGTGTCGACCCTGCAGAACGTCGGGACTTTTCGCCAAGGTGGGGATGGCCGCACAACCTGGTCGCAGGATCCGGTTTTCGGATTGCGTAAGCTGGATGGCGCCGAGGGAGAAGAAGCGCGCATCAACGGCGCCTGGAACGCCGAGCCCGATCTGGCGAGCCTCTACTTGAATGTCCGATCGGTTTTACCGCCCAAAGAAGCGGCGGCAGAAACGAGCGCCAGCCTCGAATGCGTGGAACTGCAGAAGAAGCTGGGCAAGCCGTCCGTGCTGTGCTTCGACGCCAAGACGCATCTGCGCGTGGTGCAGACCGGGGTACAGCCCTCGCCGGGCGGGGACATTCCGTACAAGCTCGTGTTCGGCGACTGGCGCACCATCCAGGGCATCAAAACCTGGTATCTGGAGAAGATGACCGCAGGCCCCACCACGGTCGAGGGCCGCATCACCAGCCTGGTACTCGACGAAAAGATCCCGGCTAGCCGATTCAAAATGCCAAAGCCCTGATCAGAACCCTATATGGCCGCACTCCAAAGAAGATGAGACAAGTTTCAGTTGCACGTCGATGAAGCGCCGATTGCAATGTCCCTTAGCATCCGGCCGACA
>PMLB01000391.1 GCA_003158735.1 Myxococcales bacterium
CTTGGGGATCTCCTCGGTCTGCGCACCCACGATCACATCCACGTCGCGACTACGGCGCTCGATGTGCAGGAGATCTCCCTGAGGCCGAATCAGGAGCCAGGCGTCCGGGCCGCCGCGCGCGATGCCTNNCCGCCGGCTTTGCCGGCGGCGCACCTTCGCGGGAGGGTTTGGGAACCCTTTGAGGGTTCCCATGTAAATCGACTAGCCCGTGTCCACACCCAGAATCGATCGCCGCCCCAGCCGGCCGCCGCTGCGTCGCCCGAGGGAAAATCCCAGGTCTTGAAATAGGCGCGCATGCCCAACTCGCCCAGCACGTCGGTGGCCGCGGGCGTCTCGTTCAGGGCTGGCCGCCCGGCTGGCAGATTTATCGCGATGGGCGGATCGCGACCGTCGAGAAACTTTTCGCGCGCGTGCAGGATCTGCTCGGTCGAGGCTGGCGGGTGTCGGTAGAGATCGTTGACCGCGGCCCAGCCGCCCCGTCCCCACACCTGGGAAACCAGGGCCGCGCCTTTGAAGTAGGGCTCGATGAGCGGCATGCTGATGAAGGGCGGCAGCCTGGTCATTTGATCGAGCTCGCGTCGCTCTTCCGGGCTCAACTCGGCGGCGCTGCGGCCCCGGCGCGTGGCCGCCAGCAGCTCGATCGGATCGGCCGCGCCCAACAGCGCCAACGCCATGCGCACCCCCGCGACTCCGAGGGGACCAAGCTGCTTGGCCGCTCCTTCGCCGCTGGCAGTTCGCCAGGCCAACATCATGAAGGTGGCCTCGCCTTCGGTCACGAACTGGCGGGCGGTGCGCTCATCTTCCGACAGGCCCAGCCGGTTGCCTTCACCGCCGTCGAAGGTCTCCAGGTCGAAATGCTGGTCATCGAGCGCGTGGGTCAGCTCGTGCGCGACGATGATCTGGTCCACGTCCTTTCCCCGCGCCTCGCCCACTACGCGAAACGCCTTGCTGCTCGGATCGTAGTAGGCCGCCACCTGGGTCGTGAAAGCCTCCTCCAGCGTGGTCATCAGGTCGAAGCCCTGTGGGGCCAGGCCCAGGTCAGCGTAGGCGTGCGACAGCGCCTGGTTCTTCTCCGGCGGCAGTTCGCGGCCCAGTTCCCCGTGAACCCATGCGCGGAAGTCCGCGCGGCTCTGCGTGGACGAGGGGACCGAATGCTTGAACTGCAGGGCGCGCAGCGCGGATAGCTCGGTCTCGATGCGCGAGAAGTCCGCCACGGGGGACGCCGCATCGGGCGAGGCCGCGGCTGGCGTCGGCGCCACAGGATGGACCTGGGCGGGTGTGTGACAGCCCAGGCACAGGAGCACGAGGAGGTAGGTGCGGGACATCGCTGGGGCCATTAGCACATCTTGCCCGTGCTGTCTCAAGGCGAGACCGGATATAATCGCCGACGAGGCAAACTTGATCGGTCGCAGCATCGGCAACTACAAGATCGTCCGCGTAATCGGCGAAGGCGGCATGGGCACCGTGTACCTGGCCGAACACCCCATGATCGGAAAGCGGGTGGCGGTCAAGATGCTGCGCCCCGATCTGGGCACTGATCCCGGTCTGGTCTCGCGCTTTTTTCAAGAAGCCCGCTCGGTCAACGAGATCCGTCACCCCAACATCGTGGACATCTCGGACTTCGGCAAGACCGAGGACGGCATTGTGTATCTGGTCATGGAACTGCTCGAGGGGCGCAGCCTTCGCGACCGCCTCAATGCCGAGGGTGCGCTGCCTATCGAAGACGTCGTCATCATTTGTCGGCAGGTGTGCGACGCGCTGGCCGCGGCCCATCGGGTCGGCATCGTGCACCGCGATCTCAAGCCCGACAACATCTTCCTGCTTGCCGATCCCGCGCAGCCAGGCGCGCTGCGCAGCAAGCTGTTCGACTTCGGCGTGGCCAAGCTGCTGGGCGAGCAGGAAAAGCAGGTCGGCCACAAGACCATTGCCGGCTCGGTGGTGGGCACGCCTTTCTACATGTCGCCGGAGCAGGCGCTGTGCCAGGAGGTCGGCGCGGCCGCCGACATCTACGCCATGGGCGTGGTGATGTTCGAAATGGTGACGGGCCGGGTGCCCTTTGCCGCCGAACAACTCGTGCTCCTGCTCAACGCCATTTTGAAAGAGCCGGCGCCGCCAGCCAGTCAGTTCCGGCCCGATGTGCCAGCCTTCCTGGACCGCCTGATCCTGCGCTGTCTGGAAAAGGATCCCGGCGGCCGGCCCCAGACCATGGAGGAGGTCGTGGCCCTGCTGGGCGCGGGTGCCGCCGACTTGGCTGGGCAATCCATCGCGTTCGGCCAGACCATGGCCATCGGCCCTGGCTTGGCCAACCTCACCGCTTCCGGTCTTGCGGCGGCCAGGCCGTCGGCCATGACGGCGCGAACCAGCGCGCCTGGCAGCCGGTCCACCCTCAAGCCCCAGACGATTTCGGCGCGGACGACAGAGACGGCTCCGGCCACGCAGGCGGCTAGCGATGGCACGAGCGCAGGCGCAGCGATCGCGCGTCGGGGAAGTGCGCGACAGGGAGGTGCCGGACTGCTGGGTTTGGCGCGCGGTTGGCTGAACTCTCCTCGTGTGGCCCGGGCTGCCATTCCCGCGGTCATCGTCGCAGCGGTCATCATCGTCGCCAGCGTGTTCGTGTCCACGGCATCGGCCCCCCCGGTCACGCAGGAAATCGTGGCCGCGCAGCCGCCCCCTCCGCCTGCGCCCACGCACGCGGCCATCACTCTCAACTCCGAGCCCGTGGGCGCGGAGGTGACGCGTCTCAACGATGGGCGGTTGCTGGGCACCACCCCGCTGGTCGACATCCGCCCGGTCGACGGGCAACAGATGAACTACCGTTTTCGCTTGGCCGGGTACACCGAGGTGCAGATGCCTTTCCAGATCACCACGGGCGGCAGTTTCGAAGTCAAGGCCAACCTCGAAGCCAAGACACGCGAGCCAGGC
>PMLB01000417.1 GCA_003158735.1 Myxococcales bacterium
GCGCTTCTGGGAAGGCCTGAGTTCGTTTGGCGGATTCCTGGGCGCGATCGTGGGGGCCGCGCTCTTCGTGCGTCTGCAGCGCATGGGATCGCAGAAGTGGCTGTACTTGGATGTGGTCGCCTACGCATTCCCCACCTCGTGGTTCTTCGGTCGCACGGGTTGTTTTCTCGCCTATGACCATCCCGGCTCGGCCACCAACATCCTCCTCGCCCAGCGCTACAGCGACGGCGTTGTCCGCCACAATCTGGGACTGGACGAGGCGCTCTACACTCTGCCGGTCGCACTCCTGTTTCTCTGGCTGGGCCGGCGTGGTCCACGCGCGCCAGGATTCTTCGTGGGTTGGCTGGCGGTGCTCTATGCGCCGGTGCGATTTCTGCTCGACTTTCTGCGCATTGCAGACGTCCGCTACTTTCGCTTCACGCCCGGCCAGTATGGAGCCGTCGCCATCTTCGTCGTGGGCGTGCTGATCCTGACTATCCCCCGTCGAGCAAAGCCAGCGCCTCCACATGCGGCGTCTGAGGGAGCATGTCGTACGGGGTGATGCTGACGGTGCGCAGACCCAGACGTGCCAGAGCCGCCAGATCGCGCGCCAGAGAAGCGGGGTTGCAGCTCAGATAGGCAACCAGGCGCGGGTGCAGTTGCACCACCGCCGCAATCACCGCGGGGGCACAGCCCTTGCGTGGCGGATTAAGCACCACCAGATCGGCCGTCCCAACCCGCGCAAGATGATCCGCCACGTCACCGGCTATCAAGTGAATTCGTTTCCCGGGATCCCCAGCTTCACCCTCGGCGAGAAAGGCCTGCGCGGTTGCGCAAGCTGCCAGGTTCTCTTCGATGGCCACCACCTCGCGCGCCAGCGGCGCCAGCGATAGGGCAATGCCACCCGCGCCCGCATAGGCGTCGACCACGCGATCGATCGAGCCCAGGCGCGCAGCCGCGGCCACGATGTCGTGGTAGGCGCGGCCTGCCACCAAGCGATTGGCTTGAGCAAAGGAACGCGGCCCCAGGCGAACGCGCGGCGGGCCGATGGTGTCTTCGATGGAGGCGGAGCCGAAAAGCAGGCGCTCCGCCTCGCCGAACAGGGCGTTTCCGCTCGTGCTGTTGATGTTGTGGACAACGCCCAGCACAGCCGGGCAGGCGGCCGCCAGCTCGCGCGCGATAGTTTCCGCCTCGGGCCAGGTTTCTCGGCCAGTGACCAGCGCGACCAGGACCTTGCCGTCGGTATTGGCACGCAAAACCACGTAGCGCAGGAGACCCGTGCGACGGACTTCATCGAAAGGCTCGATCGCGTGCTGGAGCAAAAGGGTCAGCAGCGCCGACGTAACCTGGGCCAGGGCCGGCTCAGCGATGGGGCAGTCGGACATGTCCACGATCTCATGCGATCGTGGGGCATAGGCCCCCAGCACCAGCCTGCCATCGCAGTCGTGTCCGAACACATACTTGGCGTTGCCGCGATAGCCGAATGGCTGCGGCGAGGGCACGCAGCCCGCCACCTTCACCCCGAGCAATTCTTTGTGCGTCGCCACTGCCTCGACCACCAGCTCGCGTTTCCATTCCACCTGCGCGACGTAGGCCCAACAGGCCAGCGGGCAGCCGCCGCAGCGATGGTGGGCCGGGCAGGGCGGCGCTGCCCGCTGGGGCGAGGCAGTCGCTATCTCTTCAAGGTCGGCCCACGCGTCCTGGCTTTGCCCGCGCGCGTGGGGCGACACATGAGCCACTCGCGCGCGCACCTGCTCGCCGGGCAGAGCGCCGGCCATATGCAGCCGGAATAGCCCCGCGTCGGTTTGCACATCAGCCACGCCAGCCCCGTTGTGGTCCAGTCGATCAATGGTCAGCACCAAACTGGCGCCCGGCTGAAGCGGCGATGTCAGCGACAAAGTCACGCCCTTCTAGCTAGCTTTTTCACCACAGAGAGCACAGAGAACACAGAGGTCGGAAGGAGGGAAGGGTCCGGAGAGGACACCCCACCCTTTCTTTCCGGTCCGTCTCTGTGGCCTCTGTGCTCTCTGTGGTGAAAAAGCTAACTTCGCTCGGCTGCCCATGGTGCGACTACGCGCCGGCGCCATTGCCCGAGCTGGGCTTGGGCGCCGGCGGGCGGTCGGGCAGGGCCACGTCCAGGGCTGCCACGGGCCGCTCCAGGGTTGATACCGCCTTGGCGCAGGCCAGGGTACGCATCCCGCTGGGAAAATGAACCTCGACCTTGCCCGGGCCGGGCGCGCCGCTGACCACTCCGACACCAAAAGTCGCGTGGGTCATGCGCTCGCCAGGTATGTAGCCGTCCTTGGGCGAATAGACGCGCGGCGGCTTACTGGGGTCAAAGACCACCGCTGACGCGGGCACAGTTTGGCTAGCCCTGGTGATTCGCCGTTTTCGGGGTCGCCCCCATGCGTTGCCTGAGCCGCCTTTGCCCGCGGCGGCTGGCTGCTGGTCGCCGCGATAGTTGTGCTGACCTCCGCAGAGTTTGCACACCACTTTGGCCACGCGTTCGCCCACCTTGGCCATCACGACGTGCCAGGTGTCGCCACAGCGGGTACAAATGTCCTCGATATCCGATCCTACCCCGGGGGTCGACATAGTTGCTTCGACGCAGCCTCCTAATGATGTAATTCTACAGGGAATCGAACGGGCTTGTGGGTTACTTCTTGAAAAAGGACACAGCGTAAAGGTTGAGGGCGTCAACCTGCTGCGGCGTCAATCGATCGCCAAACGGCTTCATTTCTTGATCTTTCCCGTTCAGCGTGCGCTTGAGGCCTTCGAGGACCGACTTGCGAGCCCGTTCCACGGTCACATCTTTCCAGTAGGGGGCCCTGGTCATGTCGTCGATGCCCATTTCCTTGCCTTGCTCGGTGTGGCCGCGACCATCCTCGCCGTGGCAAGTCGCGCACTTGGAATCCCACATGCGCGCGACCTTCTTTTCCGGCTTGTAGCCCGCGGGCCGCGCAAGCGGAGTTCCTGCGGTTTCCGCCTGGGCTTGATGTCGCAGGATCGGGCTGGCCAGAAGCGCCGCAAGAGGAGGAACCAGTAGCAGTGAAAAGAGTGAACTGCGGCGAGACATGATGGGGCCCTTTCTCTAGCATCTACCGCGGCAGGCGCCAGAGTCGGATTGCAGGTAAGTTCCAGGTCTGTAGACGCCATGCCTTTCCGGGTTTCGCCTCTTGCCAGCGTCGTGTTGCTTGGCTGGGTCATCGCGACCAGCCAGACGATATTGCTGCGTGAGGCGCTGGCGGCCGCGCAGGGCAACGAGCTGGCCATCGCCCTGGCTCTCGGCCAATGGCTGGTGCTGACCGCGGCCGGCAGCGCGGCGGCCGGACTGCTTTCCAGCCGCTTTTCCCGTACGTTCTTCGTGGTCGGCGCGCTCTTGATCGGCCCGGCGCTCTTCGCTGCCTTGCTGACCGCGCGCGGGCTGCCACGCATTTTCTCGCTGGCGCCAGGCGCGCTGCTCACCCTCGACCAGCATGTGCTCGGGCTGCTGCTCACGCTGGCTCCGGTCTGCCTGGTGGGCGGGGCCAGCTTCACCCTGGCCTGTCGCTTGCCCGGTGTGGCGCCGGCGCGCGCCTACCTGGCCGAGGCTGCGGGATGGCTGCTGGGCGGCGTGAGCGCGACCTGGTTAGTGGAAACCTGGCAGCCCTTTGCCGTGGCCGCAGGGTTGTGCGTCGGTGCCGTGCTGGCTGCGGCCCTGCTCGTCGGACGTAGGTGGATGCTGGCCGCGGTCGCGCTCGCCGTGGTAGCGGTCTCGGGTCAGAGTGGGCTAGGCGCAATCGAAGCGCGTAGTTTGGCCTGGCGCTGGCCAGGCGAAACCATCGAGGCCAGCGCGTATACCCGCCACGGCCACGTGGCCGTGCTCCTTCGCGCCGAGCAGCGCGCCCTGTACGAGGACGGCCATCTGGCCCTGGTGTTGCCCGAGCGCCAGTCCTCCGAGGAACTGGCCCACCTGGCGCTGCTGCAGGTGCGCGAGCCGCGGCGGATCTTTGTGGCGAGAGGCCTGGGGGGGCTGCTGCCTGAGATTCTCAAGCATCCAGTGGCCGAGGTGGCGGTGGCCGAGCCCGAGGCAGCCCTGGCCGCGATGGAGATCAAGGCCGCTGACCTTGCCACGCGCCAGGCGCTCCGCGATCCCCGCGTGCACATGCTCATCGGCGATGTACGGAATCTCTTGCGAAAGAATGCAACATCTTCGTGGGACGTCGTTCTGCTGTCCACGGCCGAGCCGTCGACCTTGCTCGCCAGTCGGCTGCTGACCAAGGAAAGCTTTGCCGAGGCCCGGCGAGCCCTGCGGCCCGGCGGCGTGTTGGCTTTTGCCCTGCCTGGTGCCGAGAACTACTACAGCCCGGAACTAGTGGCGCGCAACGGAGCGGTGTACAAGGCGCTGGCCTCGGTATTCGCGCATATCCTGGTGACGCCGCTGTCGACCAACTATTTTCTGGCCAGCGATGCGCCTCTGAGCCGCGACCCCGTGGAACTGGCGCGGCGTCTGGCGCAACGGAAGGTGACGGCCACATTCGTCGACGAGTATTCGTTGGCTGTGCTCATGCCCGAGGAGCGCGTGCAGTCCCTTGCCAAGCGGTACCGCGAGGCGGGCGTGGCGGCGAGCAGCGATCGCCTGCCTACGGCGTACCTGCACAACCTGCTGGTTTCTGGGCGCGCCGATTCCGGGCGCGTCGCCGATTTGTTGCGGCGGGCACTCGGCCTCGGATTCTGGTCCTTGGCGTTGGGGCTGGCCGTTTTGCTGGTGGTGCCGGCGCTCCTGACCGCGCGGAGCCGCCAGAGGCCTGCGCTCCTGGTCGTGGCCATGGTGGGTTTTGCCAGCATGGCCTCGGCCGTGCTGATTCTCGCTGTCACGCAGTCAGCCATGGGAGTCTTGCATCATCTGCTGGGTGCGCTCCTGGCCGCCAACATGGCTGGGTTGGCATTTGCCGCGTGGGGAGCGCGCCAAAGAATCGGCCTCTGGTCCGCGCTCGACCTTGGCCTGGTGGTTCCAGCTCTCCTGCCCCTACTCTCGCGCGTCTCGACGCAGGTTCCGCCACCGCTGATGATAGCCGCCTTGCTGCTCGCCGCGCTCGCTGCCGGTGCAGCCGTGGGGATCGCTTTTCGCACGGCCCTGGTCGCGGGCACGACGCCGGCGGCAACCTACGTCGTGGACCTGCTGGGTGCGGCTTTGGCCGCACCGGTGGTTGCCGCGGTTGCTCTGCCCGGGTTCGGCCTCGACGCGGCCTGTGCGCTGGTCGCGTTGCTCGCCGTCCCAGCCGGGCTGGTTCTTGCCTTTGGGGTGGCCTTGGCCCTTCTCAGGCGGGACGCGTGAAGTGTATAAGACCTGTGGTTAGGACTGTTTGCGCGGCATACCTAACCCCGGAGGACTGCAACGATGGCTGGCCAATCGCGGGTAGTGGTTGAACGCTCGTGCAAAGTGTCCCAAAAAACGTCGGAGATTCCCACATGAACCAATTTCGTCCCGGTTTTTTGCGTCACGCGGCCCTCGCCGTGATTCTGTTTGGTTCGGTCGTCGGCTGCAAGCTCTCGCCCCCCGTCAACAACTCTCCAACCGGCGGATCGAGCGGCGGCAACAGCGGCGGCCCGGGCGGCGCCGCTGGAGGATCGACACAGAGCAACGCCGGAAATCCAGACACGGGTGGCAACGCGGTTGGCCCTGGCGGTATCACCGGCGCGGGCGGTCAGGGCGGCATCAACCAGGGCGGCATTACTACGATTGGTGGCTCGGGCGGTACGACCTTTGGTGGCGGCGGCGCCACCGTCGTGGGCGGGAACGGCGGCATGACCGTTGTGGGCGGCAATGGCGGCACCATCCTCGTGGGTGGCACAACCAGCGCAGGCGGTGGCAATAGCCCGGGCGGCACGACCAGCGCGGGCGGCAGCAAGAGCCCCGGCGGCGCGACCAGCGCGGGCGGCTCAGCGGGGTCGAGCAGCGCGGGCGGCTCGACGGTTGCCAAGTCGGCCTGTACGGTTGGGCCTACCGCTGATCCGAAGATGATGCCTGGTTATCCGGCCGACCAACACACCAAGTTCCAAACCCAGGCTAGCACGACGCTCGCGAACCTTTCGCTGGCGGAGAAGGCCCAGCAGATGCGCGGCACGGATCCTGGGCCTTCCACCTCCAGGAACTGGACCGACATCTTCCGCCAACCCGACAACACGGCCAAGGGGATCAAAGGATTCACGTTCCGGGATGGCCCGCGCGGGGTCAACCTGGACGCTCCCATTCAGGCGACCAACACCGTGCACGGCAAGTCCACAGTGTTTCCGGTCCCCATGGCGCGAGGAGCAGCGTGGGACGTGAATCTCGAGTACCAGATCGGCCAAGCCTTGGGCGACGAGATGGTCGCCGCAAGTCAGACCATGTTGCTGGCACCGACGGTCAATCTCTTGCGCCACCCGCTCTGGGGACGCGCGCAGGAAACTTACGGAGAGGATCCCTACCAGCTCGGCCGCTTGGGTACCGCAATGGTCGCGGGTGTGCAGACCTACGTTCCGGCCTGCGTGAAGCACTATGCAGCCAACAACATCGAGAACTTGCGGGCAACCAAGAACGCTTCGATGGATGAGCAGACCCTGCGCGAGATCTATGCGCGCCATTTCGAGATGATCGTCAAGGACGGCGGTGTGGCCTGTGTCATGGCGGCCTACAACTTGGTGAA
>PMLB01000457.1 GCA_003158735.1 Myxococcales bacterium
TCCGCCCGCACCGCTGGTTCCGCCGGCACCGCTGGTCCCGCCCGCACCGCTGGTTCCGGCCGCACCACTGGTTCCGCCTGCGCCCGCAGCTCCGCCCGTTCCAGCGGAACCGCCGCTGCCGCCCGTGACGGCTGGAGCGTCGGGCGCGCCGGTAGTGGTCCCGCCGCTTCCGGCTGCGCCAGCATCGTGCACGGCGGGCGGCTCGACGGATCCGTCCGCAAGAGCCCGCAGTTGGCTGGCGTCGAAGGAGCAGCCCCCAGCCAGCACGGCGATCACGCAGACGCCAGGCGATGAGAACGCCTTCACGGTCAGTACCTCACGCTTGCCACAAAGCCAGTCGCGCCACCCGCCATCGGCGCTGCGCTTACCGGCTCGCCTTCGAAGTAGAACAGCACGCCGGTGGTTGCAGCGGCGGCGGCGGTCAGTCCCCAGAACACGTTGGCTGTGGTCTGGCGCGAACTGACCGAGTCGATGTCACTTTGGCTACAACCCGGGCGGAGGGCATTGCCCGCGCCGCAGGAACTCCGCAGGCTGTCGAACTTGGACTGCATCAACGCCCCGGCGGTGATCGCGCCTGCAGCCAAGAGCACCGTCGAGCCGGCTGCCACCCATGTCCATTTTCGGCCCAACCACCATCCCTGGTCGGTGTTGCTGGGCGATGGCGCAATCTGCACGTTCAAGCCCGGAGCAGCCACAGGAGCCGTCAAAGGCAGCATCCGCATGGTTACTGTGCTCAGCGAACCCACGGTCACGTCCACATCCTCGATCACCGGGGTCGTGCTCGCATGCTTGGCCGTCACCTGGTGGCGGCCAGGGGCGGCCCAGATGGGATCGGGCAGCGGTATCAGCCCCACGCTCTTGCCATCAACACTGACCTCGGCGCCTGTCGTGTCGCAGTCGATCTGGATCCTGCCCAGCTTGCTCTGTAACTGCTCCACGGACCTGCGCGCGTCAGCGACCGTTTCGGGCGAGGCATCGGGCGCGCCCACCAAGAATTTCTCGAAAGCCTGCAGCGCCTCAACCGGCCGGCTGAGATCGCGGTTGGCTTGGCCGATGTTGAACATCAGCTTGGGCGACGGGTAGGCGGCGTAGGCGGCGTTGAACTTCTCCAGCGCGCCGCCGACATCGCCCTGCTGGTAGAGCTTCGTGCCCTGGCCCAGCAGCTCCTGAGCCTGGGCCTTGGCCTGCGGATCGGCGGTCAGCGGCGAGGCTTGCGCGAGAATCGCAATCAGGATGAAAGAGGTCGTACACATGGTCATAGCTCCTCGATCAGGTGGCGCCTGGGGCGCCTTCCAGATACTCCATCACCAGATACGGCTCGCCGGATTCGGCTTGGCCGAAGTCGATGACGTTCACCAGGTGCGAGTGGCCGAGATGTGACGTGATCACGGCCTCGCGATGGAAGCGCGCCTTCGAGCACGGTGCCCACTCGTGCATCGATTTGAGGCATAGCCGGCACAGCGGGTCCATTGTATCACGCGAACCCGCGAAGGGTTCTCAGGTTGGCCAGGTTCTTGCTTCGCTTGCAGACGCAGAGATCAAGGCTCCACGCCCCAGACGAGCTTCCCACCTTGGTAGAGGGTGATCTTGCTGTTGTACCCGGTTGCTCCGCCGTTGTAGCTGTAGTCGTTGGTTACGTCGACTGTGCCCTGCCATTTCAAGTTGTGCAGCAGGATGTTGGAGGCGAACTGGTTCTTTGCTGCCAGCGTTCCGGTGAATGAAAGCTCCAGGTAGTGGTCAGCGCCTGCAGTGGGGCGAGGGGCTGCGACGGCTTTGCCGCCGGTCACATTGTCGCCGCTGATGCTCTTGTAGTCGACCTCCAACGTCAAGGTGGTGGTGTCCCACCCTTCGTCTTGGTACCAGTAGCGAAGGGTCACGTTCGACAGGTCGACGCTCGCAGATGTCTGGTTGTCGATTCGGAAATCCAGTGAGATCGTTCCGCTCGTGCTCCCCATAGTAGTAGTCGGCTGCGTCAAGTACACCTCCAAGACATTGGTCGGTGACGTTGTGCTGGACGGCGACGTCGTGCCTCCGTAGCTGCTCGCGCCCCCGATGCCGCCGGTTCCCCCGGTCGCGCCGCCGCTGGCAGTTCGTCCTGCGGTACCACCGCCGCTGCCGCCGGCAGCCGAGCCGGCCACACCTGCGTCGGCGCGAGTCGTGCCTCCCACGGCTCCTGCGCCGCCTGTTGCGCTCCCGCCGGCGTAGCCGCCGTTGCCGCCCGCGATCGTGGGGGCGTCGGGTGGATTGGTGGTGCCAGCGTTGCCGCCAGTGGCAGCAGGAGCATCGAATGGACCTGCAGCAGTGCCGCCGCCGCCGCCCGTGGCGGCAGGAGCATCGAATGGACCCGCGGCAGCTCCGCCGCTGCCGCCAATGGCGGTGGCAGCGTCGGGTGGGCTGGCGGTACTGCCACCGCCGCCAGATGCGCCCGCGACGGGCTCGGCGGCGCCATCAGGAGCGCTCGATGCCAAGGCCCGCAGTTGGCTGACGTCAAAGGAACAGGCGGCAACCAGCGCGGCGATGAGGCAGAAGCCGCGAATATCGAGGCAGGCAGAAAGGAAGGAGAACACTTTCATGATGGTTTGGTCATTGCGTCGCAGTCACCGTGAAAGTGGACCATTGCGACCGACTGGCGGTCAATGTGGATGTCATGTTCATCGACTGACTTGCAGTCACAGCAGACGTCGACGCCGCCGATACACTGTTGGTCATCGTGGATGTGCGTGAGCTGGTCTGGGTCACTGTCATGCGGGTCGGCGGTCGGCGGCGAAGCTTGCGCGAGAATCGCGAGCAGGATGAAAGAGGTCGTCCACATGGTCACAACTCCTCGATCAGTTTCCTCTTGGCCTTGGGCTGTGCAGACTTGGGCGCGGTTGCTTTTGTGGGCTTAGGTTTGCCGATCTCGCCGTCGGCGAAAGGGTCGACCCACTTGGCGCGTTTCGCGCGTGCGGGCGAGGGCGCTGCCACGGCTGGCTTGGCTTCTGTGGGTTCCGGCGCGGCCCTCGCTGGCGGGGCTGGCGGCAGCGGCAGCGGCTCAACCAGAGGCTGGACCGGAATGGGGGCCACTGGTTTGGCGGCCGGGCCCGGACGAAACAACAGGAACGCCCCGAGCAGCAGCAGCACGCCGATTGCCACAGAAATGGCAAGAATCGGCTTGATCCGATTTCGCGGCAGCACCTGAGTCGAATCGTCGTTGGCCTGCGCACCATCAGCGTCGAGCTTGCGCGCGTCCCGCGGCAGTCGTGCGGCGGGTTTGTTTGCATCTCGGGGGGTTCGCGCGGCGGGTGAGGGCGCGGGTCGTCCTGGGACCGGAGTCGCACCATACGCGATGGTCGCGCCGGGGGGCGGCGTGCTCGATACCAGCACGGGCGTCGGTGTCGCATCGGCGGGCCGACCAAACGCGGCGGCCTCGAAGGTACGGGAAAACTCTCGCATCGATGCGAACCGCTCGGTCGGCCGTTTGCTCAACGCTTTTCGCAAGACCGGCTCGACCGCCGGCGGCAGGCCCGGCACCCGTGGCGCCAGGGGATGCGGGTCCAGGTTGATGATCTGGTACAGCAGCGCGGCCACCTCGTCAGCCACGAACGGCCCGCGACCAAGCAACATCTCCCAGGCGATGCAGGCCAAGGACCACTGGTCAGTGCGGTGATCGACTTCTTCGACCATGCCGGTGGCTTGCTCGGGCGACATGTAGTTCGGCGTGCCCATGATGGCCGATGCGCTCGTCAGCTGCGTGCGCGCTGCCTTCATCTTGGAAATGCCGAAATCCAGCACCTTCACGAAATCGGGCTCGCCCGGGATTTGCAGCAAGAACACGTTGCCGGGTTTGAGATCGCGGTGAACGACACCCTGGTCGTGGGCGGCATTGAGCGCCGAGGCGACCTGCCTGACCACATGGACAGCGGCCTCGATCTGCATGCGACCCACGCGGCGCAGGCGGTGGTCGAGATCCTCGCCTTCCAGATACTCCATCACCAGATACGGCTCGCCGGATTCGGCTTGGCCAAAATCGATGACGTTCACCAGGTGCGGGTGCCCGAGGTGTGACGTGATCTCGGCCTCGCGATGGAAGCGCGCCAGGGCTTCGCGATTGGCGGCCAGGTCGCGCGCCATCAGCTTGATGGCCACGCGCTTGTTGAGGCGGAGCTGCACAGCCTCGTACACCGCGCCCATGCCTCCCTCGCCGATGAGGCGCGTGATACGGTACGCGCCTTCCAGCACGGTACCGACCAGCGCGTCCAGGGAAGGCTCAGCCGGCACGACGGATTTCTCCTACCAAGGGAACCCGCGAAGGGCTTCCATGCTCGCCAGAGTGAATTCCAGGGTAGTCACGCTCGCCAGATCGTTCTGAGCAGCCCTGCGACGTCATAGCCGCACAGCAGACACTGATAGCGTAGACCCCAGCCCATTTCGCGTCAAACGGAGGTTTGGGCGTTCTCGGAGTATGAAGGGTGACCGAAGTGCTTCTACCGGGTCGGAGCGAGCAGGGCTGGAACCACCTCGAACGCCCCAAGGGCCAATGCGGCGGCGTGCATCTGGCGGTCATACGTGACCAGGGCGCGAGCATCCGCAAGGGCGGCCGCGGCCAGGTGCAGGCTGTCCGCCGCTCGCAGGGGCGCGTGACGTCCCAGCGTCAGCAGCAAGCGCTCTGCCTCGCGGTGGGTGGCTGAAGTCAGGTCGAGCAACCGGTACTCGCCCGTGCGCACGTCGCGGAGAAGCTGTTGATAGATGCGCCGGCCGACGGTGGCGTCGACCTGCTTTTCACGAACGCGGCGAGCGAGAGCTGAAGTCAGCTCGGTCAACGCCAGCTCCGAGATCAGAAGGTCTCGCCGCCCGGTCAAGGCCGCGTCCAGTGCGTCGCTGTCTGCCTCCTGGACGTAGATCTTGGCGAGCGCGCTGGTGTCCAGGTACAGCGGGCTAGCTTCGATCTGCACGGTCTTCCGCTATTGCAAGCGACAGGGGGGCCACGTCTTGGCCGGCGGCCGCCCGAAAGCGTCTGTGACTGCGGAAGGCGCTGGGCGCTTCATCGCGCAAGGGCACCAGCCGCGCCACCGGCCGGCCGTGCTCGGTGAGGACGATTTCTCTGCCCTTGCGCACCTCCGCTACCAGCGAGGACAGCCCCTGTCGCGCCTCGCGAATGCCAGCAGTCTTCATGATGTCCCAATTGTGCTACAGGTAGCACAATTGGGCAAGGGGGATCGACCTGGCGCGGCGCCCTCGGGCTCGTTGACCGACACGGGGTTCGATTCGCCTGTTGACTGCCGCGGGTTGTGTCCAGAATATGCGTGCATGTCTTACCTGGTTCTCGCGCGCAAGTACCGGCCACAGAAGTTCGAGGATCTCCTCGGGCAAGAGCATGTGGCGCGCACCCTGACCAACGCCATCAACATGGGACGCGTGCACCACGCCTTCCTGTTCACCGGCGCGCGTGGCATCGGCAAGACCAGCGCGGCACGAATTCTGGCCAAGGCGCTTTGCTGTGAGCAGGGGCCGACCGCCACTCCCTGCGGAACCTGCGCCATCTGCCAGTCTATCTCCAGCGGGCAGTCGGTGGATGTGCAAGAGATCGACGGCGCGTCCAACACGGGCGTGGATGACGTGCGGGCGTTGCGCGAGGGCGTGCGCTACCTGCCGGCCGAGGCGCGCAAGAAGGTCTACATAATCGACGAGGTTCACATGCTGTCGGTGAGCGCGTTCAATGCGCTGCTCAAGACGCTGGAAGAGCCGCCCGAGCATGTGGTGTTCATCTTCGCCACCACCGAGGTGCACAAGATCCCCGCGACCATCATGTCGCGCTGTCAGCGCTACGACTTCAAGTTGCTGCCCAGCAAGGTGCTGGCCGATCACCTGACGCGCATCCTGACCGCCGAGAAGATCGCGTGCGAGCCGGACGCCGTGCGCTTGGTGGCGCGCGAGGCAGCGGGCTCGGTGCGCGACGGGCTTTCGCTGCTCGACCAGGTGGTGGCCTACGTGGGCGACGAGACGCTGACCCGCGAAAAGGTGGCCGAGGTGCTGGGCGTGGCGGATCGCCGCCTGCTCTTCCAACTGGCGGACAAGGTGCTGGCGCGCGACGTGGCCGAGACCCTGCGGCAGGTGGCCGATGCGGTCGACCGCGGCGTGGACCTCATGCAGATGGCGCGGGCTTTTCTCGGCTTTCTGCACGACATCGAGCTGATGGGCGCGGTTCCCGATGCCGAGGATTTGATCGACGCGACCGCCGAGGAGGTCGCCGAGACCAAGGCGTTGGCCAGCAAAGCCGGCAAGGGATTGGCCACCTCGCTCTTCGATCGCTGGGCTCGCGCTGTGGATGACGCCGCGCGATCGCAGACGCCGCGCCTGCTGCTGGAGATGGCGCTGGTGGACCTGTGCAACGCCGAACCCATGCTTCCTCTCGGCGACCTGCTCGATCGGCTGGAGAAACTGGAGACTCGGCTGGCTGGGGCTGGCGCACCATCGGCGCGGCCGGCGTCGTCGGAACCGCGGCCCCGGAACGCGCCACCTGCGCGCCAATCAGCTACGTCCGCGCCGACGACATCGACAGCGGCACCGTCGCTGTCGCCCCACTCGGACATCGCCGAGGTGTGGCGCCGGGTGCGCGAATCGTTCGGCCACCGGCCCGCCATGGCCGCGGCCTTGGACCACGCCGAGGTCGGCGGTTGGGAGGGCGGCGCGGTCAGCCTGCAGTTCTCGCAGAAGTTTGCCCTGGACCAGACTGCTCGGTTCAAGGTCGAAGTGGAACGCGTGCTGACCCAGATCACGGGCACGGCCACTCGGGTCGAATTGAAGATGGCCACGGGCAAGGTGCTGCCGCTGGTGCGTTCCGAGGTGGGCCGCGAAGCCGAGGCAGCCCAGGTCGACCAGCACCAGCGCGAAAGCGAGGCGCGCGAGCATCCCATGATTCGCAAGGCGCAGGAGCTATTCGGCGTTGCGCCCAAGGAGATCAAGACGCCATGAGCGACGGACCCAACCTGCGCAACCTCATGGAGACCTGGCAACGCGTGCAGGAGCAGCTCAACCAGGCCAAGGACGCCCTGGGTGACAAACAGGTCGAGGCCGAGACAGGGGGCGGTCTGGTCCGCTGCGTGGTCAACGGCCGCAGCGAAGTGCTGTCCATCACCATCGAGCCGTCGCTGATGGCGGGAGCCGACAACAAGATGATCGAGGACTTGCTGGTGGGCGCGGTGAACCTGGCCTTGGAGCGGGCGCGGCAGGTGGCGCAAGAAGACCTGGCGCGCGTGGCTGGAGGCTTGGCCATGCCACCGGGAGGCTCGGGTGAATGAGTAGCCCAAGTCCCATCGCGCGTCTGGTGGCTGAGCTGGGCAAGCTGCCTGGGGTGGGTGAGAAGACCGCCGCGCGCCTGGCCTTTCACATTCTGCGCGCGCCCGCGGAAGATGCGGCGGCATTGGCTGCGGCCATCGGCGACATGCGCGCCAAGATCAGTTTCTGCAGTGCGTGCTGGGATTTCACCGAAGACGATCCCTGTCCCATCTGTCGCGACGCCCGCCGTGATTCGTCGCTGGTGTGCGTGGTCGCGCAGCCTCAGGACGTCTTGGCCGTCGAACGCGCGGGTGGGTACCGGGGGCGCTACCATGTCTTGCACGGGGTGCTTTCTCCCTTGGACGGAGTCGGGCCTGACGATCTGCGCGTCGCGGAGCTCGTCAAGCGCTGCAGCGGCGACATCAAAGAGGTCATCATCGCCACCAACCCGAGTGTGGAAGGCGAAACCACCGCGGTATATCTGGCCAAATTGCTGCGGCCGCTCGGCGTGCGCTGCAGCCGCATCGCCATGGGCGTGCCCATGGGCGGCGAGCTGGAATATGCCGACCGCCTCACCCTGTCACGCGCGATAGATGGGCGCAGGGAGATGTAGGTAAGCCGTTCTGTCGCCCGCGCCAGATACCTGATAAGCTGCCCTTCACTCCCGCGCTTGGATGTGGGAGAAAGTGC
This sequence comes from Myxococcales bacterium, assembly GCA_003158735.1. Taxonomy (GTDB): domain Bacteria; phylum Myxococcota_A; class Polyangia; order Fen-1088; family Fen-1088; genus Fen-1137. The sequence goes on from PMLB01000457.1 coordinate 7,945, forward strand.
CAGCGATTCCATCCCTTGAAAGCTTGTGCGCGTCGATGTTAATGGTTGCAAGATTTGCCACTTTGAGCTTGACCCGACGCGAAGGAGTCTAGACAGCCAGATGAGCGGCCCCGAAGTGATGTACCCAGAGGAGCAACGACAGATCGCTTCTGTCTGCCAGCGCCTTCACCGAGATGCCAACGCCAAGGCCGTGCTTCTCATCGGCCGCGACGGCCAACCCATTGCCGAGGCTGGTGAGGTGGGTGAGATCGACGTGACCTCGCTCTCGTCGCTGACCGCGGGCAACGTGGCGGCCACCGGCGGCATTTCCAAGATCCTGCGCGAGAAGGACTTCACCAGCCAGTTCCACGAGGGTGAGAAGACCCATGTGCACATCACCCTGGTGGCCGGCCGGGCCATCCTCGTGGTCCTGTTCGACGAGCGATCCTCGCTCGGCCTGGTTCGCCTTCGCGTCAGGAAGGCAACCGAAGAGATGGCGCGTCTCTTTGAGCAGGTGGCCAAGAAGGTCGCTGCCAACACCGGGCCGTCCATCCTCAACGAGATCACCGACGCTGACATCGACAAGCTCTTCAACGACTAGCTGTCGCCCCAGATGAGCTTCATCAACTACTCATCCCGCGAGATCAACTGCAAGCTGGTGTACTACGGCCCTGGTCTCGGTGGAAAAACCACCAACCTTCAGTTCATCTATGCCAAGACTAGCCCCGAGGCGAAGGGAAAAATGATCTCGCTGGCGACCGAGACCGAGCGGACGCTGTTCTTCGACTTTCTGCCTCTGTCTTTGGGCGAGATTCGAGGGTTCAAGACGCGCTTTCACCTCTACACCGTGCCGGGCCAGGTCTTCTATGACGCCAGTCGCAAGTTAATCCTCAAGGGCGTCGACGGCGTGGTCTTCGTGGCCGACTCGCAGATCGAGCGCATGGAGGCGAACATCGAGTCGATGGATAATCTGCGCCAGAACCTGGCCGAGCAGGGCTACGACCTCGACAAGCTCCCGTTCATCATTCAGTACAACAAACGGGACTTGCCCAACGCCGCGTCGGTGGCAGAGCTTCGCGCCGCGATCAATCTGACCAACGTGCCCGAGTTCGAAGCCCGCGCCACCACCGGGGTAGGCGTTTTCGAGACCCTCAAGTGCATCGCCAAGGCTGTGCTGACCGAACTGAGACGCGGCAGCGGGGGGTAGCTAGTTCTTTCACCACAGAGGGCACAGAGGCCACAGAGGCCGGAAGGAAAGGGTTTCGGATCCGGATCCGAACCCTTCTTTCCTTCCTTCCGATTCGTCTCTGTGATCTCTGTGCTCTCTGTGGTGAAATCCGGGGCGGCCAGGGTGCTACCTGCGTAACACCAGCGCGCCCAGGCCGGTGGCCAAGAACGCGTTCGCGGCCAACCAGGCGCGGTCGAGGAAGTCGGGGACGAAACGCACGTCAGCGGTGTAGGCGCAGGCGGCAAATAGCAGCCCGCCCGCCACCCCGAAAGACAGGCCCGCCAGCGCCGGGCGAAGGGAGCGGGCACCGTAGAGCAGCGCGACCGCAGCGACGGGTAGTAAGACACTCCACAGTAGCGGATTGCCTTGGCCGGCCGGGCCGAGGAGCAGGGCCAGTGACTCCAGAGTGCCGGTGCCAATCGGCGAATCGGCCAGCCACGCGGGCGCTCCCAGTGATGGCAGGAAGAACAATCCGGAAGCCCCGAGCATGAGCGCGGCTGCAAAGACCCAGACCTGGGCGCCGCCGAACCTTTCGCGTCGGCGCAACCCGCACAGGCCCAGCAGTCCCAGCGATGCGCCCAACCCCAGGCTGGCCACCCCGCGCGAGCCGCGGGCCTTTGTCACAGCAGCCGCGGCGTCTGCGATCCCGGCGCCGTAGTGGTCGTCGATGCGGCGGCCGCTGGCCGATGAGATCGGCTTGGGCTTGCGGGCGGTGTCTACCAGGAGAGCCTCCACCGCCTCGGGGCGGGTGACGCCGGCCCCGACCACCAGCGCCGCGATGCCTGCCACATGGGGAGCTGCCATCGAAGTGCCCATGAACCACAGGTACCCGCTGCCCGCGCCCCCGGGCAGGATGGTGTTCTGCAACACACCGTCGGGCTTGCCATCGCCGTTCTGGTCCACGCGCATATTTCCGCCGGGCGCTGCGATGTCTATCTCCTTGCCCCAGTTGGAATAGAAGGTTGTGGTCTCGTCCCACTGAGTGGCTGCCACTGCGATGACATTCGGGTAGCGCGCGGGGTAGCTGACGCGGCCGCTCCCGTTGTTCCCTGCTGCGGCCACCACGATCACTCCCTTGCGATGCGCGTACTCGATGGCGCGACGAACTGGCGTGACCGGGAAGGGTCCGCCCAGGCTCAGATTGATGATGTTGGCGTCGTGGTCGGCTGCAAAACGGATGGCCTGAGCGATGGCCGCCATGGAGCCCGCGCCTTGTCGGCTCAAGACCTTGAGCGGCATGATGGCGGCGCGGAAGGCGATCCCGGCCACCCCGCGGGCGTTGTTGGTGCTCTGGGCGATGGTGCCGGCCACATGGGTGCCATGGCCGTGATCGTCGTCGGTCTTGTCATTGTCGGCTACGAAATTGAAGCCGGGCACGAAGCGCGTGCCCGCAAGATCGGGGACGCGGCTGACACCGGTATCGATCACCGCCACCACGACGCCACGGCCCTGGCCAAGCTTCCACGCCGCGGGCAGCCCGATCTGCTGCAGGTGCCACTGGTAGCGGAAACACGGATCGTTGGGGAAGCCCGCGCCGGCCTCACCGGAGCGGGCGTCTCTTGTGCACTCGGGGGCGTCCACGGGCGGCGCGGCCGTCCAGTCCTCGGGAAACAGACTGACCGGGGCGTCGTAGTCAACCGACTCGACCATGGGGTCCGCGCGCAACCTGCGGGCCGCGTCCTCTGCGTCCTGGGGGGTTGGGAAACGGACGCGATACATCCGATCCATCGCCGAGAAGCGGCTGATGGGTTCGTCCACATATCCGCGGGCAGCCAGCGCCTGCTCCGTGATGTCATCCCGGAAGTCGACGATCAGCGTGTTGGGGCTGGCGCGTGCGGCCGCCAACAGCTCGTCAGCCGGAGGCGGGCCACCGGGGTGGGGAGCCACGCCTCGCCACGACCAGGCGGTAATCCCTGCGAGCCCAAGCGCAATTGCGCCGGCTGCTCTTGCACGCATCGCCCTTGAGTATATGCGGAGGCCGGGCTGACCACATTGCCGCAACGCGGTGCCGCTGTTCGAGCGCGGCATTGGCCTGGACGGGCCAGAGGGTGGCAGCGAGAGTGTGACCCTTCTGGGAGCTACCCCGGCACTGCTCGTCAGTTGAGTAGGTTGACGTAAGGGAACCTACCAGAATACAGTTTCAGCTCCTCCCGCCTATCCCCGAATAAACTAGACGCCGTCGCAGGAGCCTTTCCCCAAAATGATTTTGACTTCAAGAAGGTATCGCCCTGTCGTGCTCCTCAGCGTTTTCAGCGCGGCGGTCACCTGGGGACATCGGGCCAACGCCCAAGACCCCGAATCCGTCCAGAAGGTAGTCGAGCTCAACAAGAAAGCGCTGGCCGCCTACGCCAATCTGGACGTGGAGGAGGCCACCAACCTGCTCAAGCAAGCACTTGAGATCTGTGCAACTGCGCAACTAGAGAAGCATCCGATGGCGGCGCGTACCCACGTGCATATGGGCGTGGTGTACGTGGCTGGGCTCAAGCAGCGTGACCAGGGCATGGAGGAGTTCAAGCGGGCGCTGCGGATCGATCCCACAATCAAGATCACCAAGGGGATGCTCAACCCCGAGGTGCAGTCAGCGTTCGCAGAGGCTTCCATGGATGTCTCGGAAGGTGGCGAAGGCGAGGGGACGGCGCCCGTCGCGGCTGAGACCAAGCCCCAGAGCGCGGAGCCAGCCCAGCCCGCGCAGCCAGCCCAGCCTGCGCAGCCTGCGTCCTCGGTTGGCAGTGCCATCGTTCACACTCCGGTGACTGACAGTGCTGTGGGCCAGCCCATCGTCATCCAGGCGGAGGTTCCGGCGTCCTTGGCCGCAGAAAGAGTGCTGCTGGCCTACCGGCCCGACGGTGTTTCGGATTTCGTCACGCGCGAGATGGACGCCGTCGAGGGCAGTGACGCGTACCAGTCCCAGATTCCAGCCGAGGCGACCAGCGGCGCATCAGTGGCCTACTACATCCAGGCGCAGGACGGGCAGGGCCAGCTCCTGGCGCAGAATGGAGAGGTAGCCGACCCGCACATCGTCAATCTGGGCGCCAAGTCCGCCAGCGGCGGCATCATCAACGGCGTGACTGAAAACGAGACCTCCAATGAGGGAGAGGAGGGCGGGGAAGGCGCGTCGTACTGGTTTGCCTTGGCCCTTGGCAGCGGCGGTGGCTACCACTCGGGTACGCCCGAAGCAAACCGCACGAACGACAGTGGAGTAACTCTCAAGGACTCCGGCATCGCCGGGGCCTTGGCCTTCCATATTTCCCCTGAAATCGGCTATTTCGTTTCCGACAGCCTGCTCCTGTCCTTGCAGGGGCGCTTTCAGATCGTGACCGGCGGCAGCCAGATCAATGGCAGCGCCGTGACCAGCAGCAAGGACGCATGCAAGGGAGGTGTCTGCCATCCTGCCAACTATGCCTTGGCGGGGTTGGCCAAGCTGACGTGGTTCATAGGCGAACCCAAGAAAGTCACGCCTTTCGTCTCGCTGGCTGCGGGAGCAGGCCAGATTCGCCACGTGGTCGGCCTCCCGAGCAAAGACCCGGCCAACCCCTCGAAACCATATCTGCTCGGCTGTCCGTCGAGCGGCTGTGTTGATACCGTGGTGGGCGGTCCAGTCTTGTTCGGTCCCGGCGGGGGCATCACCGTGGAGTTGAGCGATTCGTTCTTGATCGTGGCCAGCACGAACGTGCTGGTGGGCGTGCCCCACACGATGGTCAACGTCGACCTGAACGTTGGTCTTGCCTACGTGAGGTAGGAATGTCCTCGCGGCCGCCGAGCTGCGTGGCATAGCGGGCCGCGACGAACAGGGCATCGGCCAGACGGTTGAGGTAGGGAACGATGGAGCCAGCCGCCGGTTCCTGGGCAGCCAGGAGCACGATCTGGCGCTCGGCGCGGCGGCAAACTGTGCGTGCCAGGTGCAGGCACGCAGCCGCGGGGCTGCCGCCGGGCCTGATGAAGGCGCGAAGCGTAGGCAGCCGTCCCGTCCAGGCATCGATGTGGCGCTCCAGCGCCGTGACATGGCGGGCGGCGATGCGTGTCTTGCCACGCGCCACCGGGGTGGCCAGATCCGCGCAAAGGCCGGAAAGCTCGTCCTGGATGCGGCCAAGCGAGGCAGCCAGGCGTGCCGTGTCGCCGAACGCCGGGGGCTCCCGCAGCAAGGCACACGCCAGCCCGATGCACGCGGAAAGCTCATCCACGGCACCCAGACACTCCAGCCGCTGCGCGCACTTGGCCACGCGTGGTCCGCCGGGAAGCTGGGTCTGCCCGCAATCGCCTGTGCGCGTGTAGATTCGGGCCAAAGCAGTCACTTCGCTCGCGAGACTGGCCGGCGACTCGTATACGGGCCGTAGTTGAGGACCACCACCTCCGAGACCGGCCCGCGCTTGTCGCCGTTCGAGTTGATCATCCTGCGCGCGGACACGCAGTGGATGCGAAACTCCGCGTACAGCTTGCGTATCAGGGGCGTGTCGCTATTCGACAGCATCAGCAGGCACCCACGCCGGTCGAGCTTCGCATAGAGATCGGCCAGATCGCTCTGGTCCTTCTCGCCGAAGGAGCCGCTGGTGTACGACGTGAAGGAGCTCGTCTTGGAAAGGGGTTGATAGGGCGGGTCGAAGTAGATGAAATCGCCCTTGCGTGCGACGCCGGACAGGTCGCGGAAATCGCGCGACTCCAGTTCTGCTTTTTGCAGGGCCGCGCTGGTTGCCCGCAGCAGGGCTTCGTTGAAGATCTCCGGTTTTGCACGGTGGCCAAAAGGCACGTTGAAGAGCCCTCGGCTGTTCACCCGATACAGGCCGTTGAATCCTGTCTTGTTGAGGTAGATGAGACGGGCGGCTCGTGCGGCGCGGGCCTGAGGAGGTTGGGCACGCACCTCGTAGTAGTAGGACTCGCTGTGCTGCTTGTGGTGTTGGCGCAGAAGCTCGATGAGATCGTCGACCTCGTCACGCACGGCCCGAAACGTGTCGATCAGCTCCGCATTCGTGTCGGACAATAGGGCGCGTGAAGGTTGCAGCAAGGCCTGGACGTTAAAGAAAACCGCTCCGCTGCCGAGGAAGGGTTCCACATATCGGTGGATTTTCTCTTGCTTGGGATACAAGGCTCGGAACTGCGGCAGAAGCTGGCTCTTGCCTCCTGCCCACTTGACAAAGGGCCGCAGAAAACTGACGTTCTCGGCGATCCGAAAAGGGGAACGCTGGTAGGGAAGCCGGTTGACGCTGGAAGAACTTCGGGGAGACACCGGGACGCATTTAACGCGCGTCTCGCCAAGGAATGCAACGTCGGAGCGACGCCAAGGTGACGATCGCGCGGAAAACGGCACCGCAGCGTCACATAGATTTAGGTGGCGTTCTCGTCCTCGTCGAATAAACTGCCGCGCCTTCAGCAATCTCACCCCAATAGGTTAGGCACGTTTCATGTCGTCCATCGAAAAGATCCGAAACATAGGGATTTCCGCGCACATCGACTCAGGAAAGACCACGCTCTCCGAGCGGGTGCTCTTCTACACCGGCAAGATCCACAAGATCGAAGAGGTCAAGGGCAAGTCCGGGGTGGGCGCGACCATGGACTTCATGGACCTGGAGCGGGAGAAGGGCATCACCATTCAGTCGGCGGCCACCTCGTGCGAGTGGGAGGACTGCGCCGTCAACCTCATCGACACACCCGGCCACGTAGATTTCACCATCGAGGTGGAGCGAGCCCTGCGAGTGCTGGACGGCGCTGTGCTGGTGCTGTGTGGCGTGGCCGGCGTGCAGTCACAGTCGTACACGGTCGATCGCCAGATGCGGCGCTACCAGGTGCCGCGCATCGCTTTCATCAACAAGCTGGACCGCGCGGGTGCCAACCCGGAGCGCGTGACCGGGCAGTTGCGGGAGAAGCTGCACCTGCACACCATTCCGGTGCAGATCCCCATCGGCGCCGAGGATCGCTTCGAAGGCGTGGTTGACCTGATCCGCATGAAGGCGGTGTACTTCGACGGGAACAAGGGCGAGGACGTGCGCCTTGCCGAAATACCGGACGAACTGGTGGCAGACGCCAAGGCCGCCCGTCAGAAGATGATCGAATCCATCGCCGACCTCGACGACGCCATCGCCGAAAGATACCTGCACGAGCAGGAGTGCACGCCCGAGGATCTGATCCCGGCCATCCGCCGGGTTACCGTCGCCTTCAAGGGCACGCCGGTTCTCATGGGCTCGGCGTACAAGAACAAGGGTGTGCAGCTTCTGCTCGACGCTGTTCGGGACTACCTGCCCATGCCGTCCGAGGTGGAGAACATCGCGCTCGACCAGGATCACGGCGAGGCCGAGATCAAGCTGGAATCCGACACCAGCAAGCCCTTCGTGGGGCTGGCCTTCAAGTTGGAGGACGGCCGCTACGGACAGCTGACCTACATGCGTATCTACCAGGGCAAGGTCAGCAAGGGCGACTTCATCGTGAATTGCTCGGCCGGCCAGAAGAAGGTGAAGGTTCCGCGCCTGGTGCGCATGCACGCCGACGAGATGGAGGACATTCCCTCGGCCGAAGCCGGAGACATCGTGGCCCTGTTCGGGGTGGAGTGCGCCTCGGGCGACACATTCACCGACGGGCGCATCAACGTCACCATGACGTCCATGCACGTGCCCGACGCGGTCATCTCGCTGGCAGTGGAGCCGCAGGACAAGGCGGCGCAGACCAATTTCTCCAAGGCGCTCAATCGTTTCACCCGGGAGGATCCCACCTTCCGCGTGTCGCGCGACGAGGAGTCAGGACAGACCATCATCAGCGGCATGGGTGAGCTGCACCTGGACATCTACATCGAACGCATGAAGCGCGAATACAACTGCGTGGTGATTCCCGGTCGACCCCAGGTCAAGTACCGCGAGACCATCACGCAGCGCGGCGAGTTCAGCTATACCCACAAGAAGCAGACCGGCGGTTCGGGCCAGTATGGGCGGGTGGCAGGCTACATCGAACCGCTGCCCTCCGATCATGAGACCGGCTACGAGTTCGTGGACGACATCGTGGGCGGCTCAATCCCGCGTGAGTTCATTCCGGCCTGCGACAAGGGCTTCAAGGAGGCGATCAAGCGGGGCCCCCTGATTGGTTTCCCCATCGTCGGCGTGCGCTGCCTCATCAATGACGGTCAGTCGCACCCGGTGGACTCGTCCGAGTTGGCCTTTCGTACGGCGGCTTTGATGGGTTTCCGGGAGGCCTACAACAAGGCCAAGCCCACCATTCTCGAACCCATCATGCTGGTCGAGGTGCAGTTTCCCGAGGAGTTCCAGGGCGCGGTCATCGGCCAGCTCAACCAGCGCCGGGGAAACATCCTGAGCACAGAAAAGCACGAAGCCTTTGTCACCGGCGTGGCCGAGGTGCCGCTGGCCGACATGTTTGGCTACGCCACTGACATACGGTCCGCCACGCAGGGCAAGGGCGAGTTCACCATGGAATTCAAGCGCTACGCCGAGGTGCCCAAGCAGGCGCGCGAGGCCATGATCCTCGACTACAAGGAAAAGCGGGAGAAGGACGGGGCAGGGCGAGGCTCGAAGCGCGCCGCTGGGTGACGAGAACCGGCGCTGGCGAGGGCGCGCGCGGGGCGGGCGTGGTGGGTTGTGCGTCCCGAAGTCCCCGAAGGGGGTAGCCGGATCCGGTCACTAGCCCAGAACGGTAAGACCGAAGGCGCAAAAATCGCGGTCAAAGGCCAAGCAGGCCATGTCGCTGAGTCGCTGCCGTACGATCACGAACGAAAGCGCATCACAGTAGGAAATACGCCGTCTGGGAGCGAGACGTCGAAAGATCTCCAGCGCGGCAGCGTGGTCGCCCGAATCGGAAACAACCATTTCGACAGTCGGCACGATGTCCTTCGCAAACAGCAGGGCCGAACGCGCTCCGTCGCGATAGCGCAGAAGGGTGAGGGTTTCGCTCATCACCTCGCGCGTGGTGTGGAACCGGCTGGCCGCGAGGGCCGCCTCTTCGAGCAACTCACCCGCGCGCATATGGTTCACGTCGCCCGCGACCATGGACGCGAACCAGAACGAGGTATCGACGAACAGTTCTTTCGGCAGTGGCATCAGTCGTGGCGTCTGGTCAGGTGCTCGTTCTTGTGCGTGGACACGTCCACACGCTGTCCCCGCCGTCGGCGCAGCGTTCGTCGCAGAGACAGGAGGGCCTCCGCCGTTCCGACGGCGTCAGTCAGCGGTCCAACCAGACGCGCGACGCTGACGCCGCGATTCGTAATCTCTACCGTGGTGCCTTCGCGTTGGACTTCCTTCAAGAGGGAGGGCAGCACTCTCCTGACTTCGCTGATAGCCATTTGTCGCGACATGTACAGATTGTACGTTAGGCAATCTGGCCGCGCCAGCCTGATCGAAAGCCCTGTCTACGGAAGGGCGGGCATGGGCTGCGTGCGTCGATCGATGCTTGGCCAGCTGAACCCCTTGCGAACGACGGTTGGACCGCGGCCCCCTGACGCGCATATAATTACGTCTCATCCAACCGATAGGTACAACCATGACCACGAGCAAGCGAGCGCTTTTCCTGCTGGCTGTGGGGCTCGTTCCACCCCTGGTTCTCGCTTCCGGCAGTGCACAGGCTGCCGACGAGCCGCCCGTGCAAGGCGAGGGTCTCACGCTTGCCTACCTGACTGACCTGCACACCAAGGTGCACAAGGCCTGGGCCGAGAACTTTCTGGCCATGGCGGCCGCGCGCTTGCCCAAAGACCATCCCGTCAATCTCGCCACGCGAGCCGTAGTTGTGGAGCTGGTGCTGGCCCCAGGCGGTCGCTTGCTCAGCACCGCAGTGACTAACCCGTCAGGGTCTTCCGAGTTCGACACGTCGGCGTTGGACGTGGTTCGCACCAACGCCCCCTATGGCATCGCCCCCGAGGAGGCCTTTTCCGACGACGGCAACGTTCGCGTCCTGTGGACCTTCGCGCGCGACGACCGCCGCTGTTCGGACCTGCGCATTGAAAATGCGCAACTTCCCTTGCCGCAGGCGGTGCGTGCGCTGGTGGCGCAAGGTCGCGACCGCACCGCCATCAAGCGCCTGCAGACAGCCGGCGACGACGCGCGCGAGCAGGGTTTTTCGTCTTTTGCTTGGGCATGGCTCGACAGCGTGGAAGCCGAACAAGGGCTAGCCGTCGCTGCCGCCCGCGCGGCGGGTGGCGATCGTGCAGGAGCGGAGAAGCTTAGCCAAGCCGTGGCGCAAGGCGAGCAGGTGGAGACAGCGGCGCGCGGCCTGGCGCGGCTGGCGATTCCCCTGTGTCCGCTGGTGAAGGAGAAGCTGGAAGGGCCGGCCGGCGAGGCCCGTGGTGTGGCGGTGGCGGTCCTGCGTCTTGGGCTCGAGCGCGAGTGCCTGCCAGGAGTTCTGGTGGTGGCCAAGGACCGCTCGGCGCCGGAACCTCAGCGCGTGGCAGCCGTGGAAGCCCTGGGCACTCTCGACGATCCCGAGGCGCACACGAGCTTGCAGACCCTGGCCAAGGATGGGCCGCCAGCCATACGGGCCGCGGCGCTGCTCGCCGGAACGCGACCAGGAACGGGTCGGGGTGCGGTGTTTCACCTGACCGGGCTGCTGCACGATCCGGCGCCACAGCTGCGCGGAGCTGCGGCTGCGGCTCTGCTACGGTCTGGGGGCGAGGCGATGGTCCCCCAGCTCTTCCAGTTCTTCAAAGAAAGGGATCCGCGGCCCGGCGAGTCCGTGGCCAAGGAACTCGGGACCATGAAAGGCGAAGCCTCGGCCGAAATGCTCGGCAGGCTCGCCCGCGGCAAGTGTGATCGGCGGGTTCGCCTGGCCAGCGCGCGCGCCTTGGCAGTGCGCCGCGATCAATTTGCGCGCAAAGCGCAGGCCACCCTGGCGGGCGACGGGGATGCCGAGCTGCGCTTCCTGGGCAGCGCAGCCGTCGACGCGCAGAAGCGGCTGGCCGCTGCCTCAGCGCCCGAGGGCCATGTCTGGCGCGCCTCCTACGCAGCCCTGGCTGCTGGTTCGGGACGACTGGCTGCCGCGGACTGGGCCCTGGTCCAATTCCCCAAGTTGGATCCAGCGGCGCGGGTAGAAATCATGGCGGCGTGGTTGGCTGGGGCCACCAAGATGGGCGAGAAGTAGCAGCGGCAGAGGCGGGGCCGGAAGCCGGAGTCGGTGGCCGGAAGCCGGAGCCCGACAATCAGGTCGTCCGTCCTCGCAAGAACCGTCGCGCGTCCCTATGGCAGGCCCTGCAGCCGGACAACGATCCCATAGGTGCCTAACCGCCAATCTGCTGCGCAAGCGTCCTGTCTTATTGGTATCACGTCGGGGCGACCACTCCCATGTCCTCACGATACGCCTGGTGCGCACGATACACGTTTCATCCATCCCGCGCTCAAATGACGGAGCTCGATCCGGCGCGCCGCCCAACCCAGCTGTGAGCGATGACAGTGCCCGGGTAGAGGTCGCGAAGCCCCAAAAAGGCTCAAGAACCTGCTGAAAAGGGCCGATGGGACCTTGGTGAAAACAGAGATCCGGGTGGGACAGACGCTCGCCGCGGCCGCCGACGCGGCCAACAAGGCGCTACATTGTTCCGAGCAGATTGGTAGGCTTTCGCCCGGCTCGGTCGAGATCAGCCTGAACCGCTGGCCCCGATGGCGTCCCGGTAACGTCGGCGATTCGCGATATCAGGGTTCGCAGGGGGGGGGAAAAGCTCATGGCGCAGATGGAAGGCAGAGGGCTCGCGCGGGACACGCTCCGAGAAAGCGAGGAGAGTTATCGGATTCTCCTCGACGGAATCCAGGACCACGCGATCTTCATGATGGACCCGGGGGGGCGCATTGTCAGTTGGAATGCCGGCGCCGAACGAATCAAGGGCTATGGCGCCGACGAGATCATCGGTCGGAATTTCTCCTGCTTCTTTCCGCCTGAAGATGTGGGGCGGGGCAGGCCGGAGGACGTACTCCGGATGACCGCCGCAAACGGCCGTCATGAGGAACAAGGCATGCGCGTGAGGAAGGACGGCTCACGCTTCTTGGCCAGTTTAACTATCACGGCGTTGCGCGACCAAGCCGGGAATCTGCGGGGGTTCTTCGAGTTCAGCCACGATCTCAGCGCGAGCAAGGAGTCGGAGGCGAAGTACCGAGGGCTCCTGGAGGCGGCTCCCGATGCGATGGTGGTGGTGAACCAGGACGGGAAGATCGTCCTTCTGAACGCTCAGGCGGAGAGGACGTTCGGATACCGCCGCGATGAGCTGGTCGGGCAGCAGGTGAGGAACATCATCCCGACAGGCTTCGCGGAACGGCTGATCGCGGACGGGACCCGAACCGCGGCCGAGGCTCTGGCACAGCAGATCGGCACAGGAATCGAGCTTTCCGGGCGGCGCAAGGACGGAAGCGAGTTTCCCGTGGAGATCATGCTGAGCCCGCTGGAGAGCCTCGAAGGCATTCTCGTGACGGCGGCCATCCGGGATATCAGCGTGCGCAAGAAGGCCGAAACGCTTCTCCTGCGCACGGTGGAGGAGCTCAAGCGCTCGAACGAGGAGTTGGCGCAATTTGCTTACGTTGCTTCTCACGATTTGCAGGAGCCTCTCCGGATGGTAGCCAGTTACACCCAGCTCTTGTCAGATCGGTACAAAGGGAAGCTGGATTCCGCTGCCGACGAGTTCATTTCGTTCGCGGTGGACGGGGCCAATCGCATGCATAGGTCGATTCAGGATCTCCTGGTCTATGCGCGGGTCGGGACAGCAGGGGAAAATTTCGAGGACATTTCCAGCGAAGATGCGTTGGAGCAGGCGATAGCGAATTTGCGTGGCGCGATCGAAGAAAGTGGTGCGCTGGTGACGCATGATCCCTTGCCCACAGTTCTGGCGGACGAGGGGCAGTTGGTTCAGCTGTTTCAGAACCTCGTCGGGAACGCCATCAAGTACCGAAATCCCGGAGTTCCCCAGATACACGTCTCGTCCGCCAAGGATGGCGGCAAGAACGACGAGGCAAGATGGATTTTTTCGATGAGAGACAACGGGCTGGGGATCGAGTCGAAGTACTTCAAGAAGATATTCGGCATGTTTCAGCGCTTGCACAAACGGGAGGAGTACGCGGGTACCGGCATAGGCCTGGCCATTTGCAAGAAGATCGTCGAACGACACGGCGGCAGCATCTCGGTCGAGTCGCAACTTGGGCAGGGCTCTACGTTTCGTTTTGCCTTGGCAGCTAGCAAGGGGAAATCATGAAGACAATCGGAAAAAAGGGTATGCCCTTGGAGGTTCTCTTGATCGAAGACAATCCCGGCGATGTCCGGCTGACGCGGGAAACCCTGTGTAGTGGACAGAGTTCCATCCACTTGTACGTGGCTACCGACGGCGTGGAGGCCATGGAGTTTCTGAGACAAAAGGAGGGCCAAGTCCGCGCCCCTCGCCCGGATCTCATTTTGCTGGACCTGAACCTCCCCAGGATGGATGGCCACGAGGTTCTGGCTCAGATCAAGGGGGATGACAGCCTGAAAACCATACCGACCATCATTCTGACCACGTCCGACGCGAAAGCGGACATTGCGGAAAGCTATCAACTTCATGCGAATTGCTACCTTACCAAGCCCGTACAGCTGGGCGCGTTCAATTGTCTCGTGAAGAGCACCAGTGACTTCTGGCTGAGCACGGCAACGTTGCCGCCGCCAAGCCAACCCCAATGAGCAGCAAGAATGGCCAAGAATTCGACCCAAACGCTTCTCCTGGTTGAAGACAACCCCGGAGATGCTCGCTTGCTTCGCGAGATGCTCGTCACGCCGGGCTCAAACAGAATGGAGTTGAGGCAGACCGGGTGCATGAGCGAGGCCGAGAAGTATCTTGAGGAGCATGCGGTTGACATCGTCTTGCTCGACCTGGGGCTGCCCGACACGGAAGGGCTGGAGGCGGTTCGGCGGGCCCGCGCCGTCGCGCCCCGGGTTCCGCTGGTGGTGCTCTCGGGTCTCGACGACGAGTCGCTGGCCGTCCGGGCTTTGCAGGAAGGTGCGCAGGACTATCTGGTCAAGGGCCAAATCGAGGCGCGCGGGCTGCTACGGGTCCTGCGCTATGCCGTCGAGCGCAAGATCACGGAAGACGCGTTGTTCGTGGAAAAAGAACGGGCTCAAACTACGCTCAACTGCATCGGCGACGCTGTCATTTGTACGGANNCTTCTCGGGAAATATCACCTTCCTCAATGTCGTGACAGAGAAGATGACCGGCTGGCTAGGGCAAGAAGCGGAAGGCCGGCCCGTCACCGAAGTGTTCCGTATCCTGGACGCCACCAGCTGCGAAACCATCCCGATTCCGATGGGAATAGCCCTCGGACAGAACCGGACCCTACAGTTGCCTTCGAACTGTATTCTGATCCGGCGCGACGGAGTCGAGNNGAGATGCCCATCGAAGGCTCGGTCGCCCCTATTCACGACCGTCAGGGGAATGTCACGGGAGGGGTCATCGTTTCTCGCGACGCAAGCGCGGCCCGGGCCGTGTCGCTGCAGATGAGCCATTCGGCCGAGCATGATTTCCTGACCGGGTTGCCCAATCGAATGCTCCTGAACGACCGGGTCACCCAGGCGATCGTCTTGGCCCGCCGTCATTCGAAACAGGCGGCAGTGATGTTCTTGGATTTGGATGGCTTCAAGCACATCAACGATTCCCTGGGGCATTCTGTCGGCGACAGACTGCTCCAATCCGTCGCAAGACGCTTG
>PMLB01000374.1:0-6202 GCA_003158735.1 Myxococcales bacterium
GCCACCCACGATCTCGAATACCGGCGCGTGGCCCGCGAGACCCTGGACTACGTGGTTCGCGAGATGCAGGACGCCGAGGGCGGTTACTATTGCGCGACCGACGCTGACAGTGAGGGCGAAGAGGGAAAGTTCTTCGTGTGGACGCTCGATGAAATCCAGGCCTTGCTCGATCCGGTCAGCGCCAAGGCGTTTGCCTTGTTCTACGACGTGACCGTGCAAGGGAATTGGGAAGGCAAGAACGTGCTGCACCGGCCGCGCGCGATTGCGGAGACGGCGGCTGAGCTTGGCTGTTTGCCGGAGGCCTTGCAGAGCCTGCTCGAAGCTGCGCGTGAGAAGCTGTACCGCGCTCGGCTCGCTCGCGTGCCGCCCTTGCTCGACGACAAGGTGATCACCGCATGGAACGGCCTCATGATCGGCGCGATGGCCGAGGGGTTCCGCGTGCTCCGCGACGCGCGCTACCTGCAGTCGGCGGAGCGCGCTGCGCACTTCGTGCTCTCCGGGCTACGCCGTCCGGACGGCGGGATCTTCCGCACGGCGCGCGCCGGGCGGGCCCACTTGCCAGGCTGCCTCGACGACTACGCCTACCTGGCTGACGGACTCATCACCCTGTTCGAAGCTGGGGGCTCAGCGAAGTTTCTGGCCGAGGCGCAGCGGCTGGCCGAACGTGCTTTGCGGGATTTCGACGATGGGCACGGCGCTTTCTTCACTACGGCACGCGACCACGAGACACTCTTCGCTCGGCCGCGCGAAGGCCAAGACGGCGCCCTTCCCAGCGCGAACGCGGTGCTCGCACGCGCCCTGGCGCGCCTCGCCCGACACTACGATCGTGACGATCTTGCCCAGCGCGCACGCGCCGCCCTGATGGCCTACGGCACACTCATCGAGCAAGCCCCTCGGGCGTTTGCAACCTCGCTCGACGTGCTCGACTTTCTCGAAAGCACCCCGCTCGAACTGGCTCTGGTCGGGCCGCGCGGGACGCCGGATCGGGAAGCGCTCGAGCGTGCGGTCGCCGAGCACTACTTGCCCAATCGCGTCTGTGCCCATAGCGATCCCGACCAGCCAGAAGCAACGGACTTGCCCCTGCTTCGCGGCAAGACCATGGTGCGGGAACGTGCGGCGCTTTACGTCTGCCGGAACTACGCATGCTCGGCCCCGGTGACCGACCCTGGCGCAGCGGCGGCAGCGCTTGCAGCGAGGTAGGTATTGGGAACAGCGTGCGGTGCCAATATTCGATTCGCACCTGACGATCCACCGTCCGGAAGTGCGGCCAGCACAGGGTTCCGGTGGCGGTGACCTGCGCGCTGATGTGGCCGCAATCCGCCACCGCAGTTTTCCACTGCACCTTGGGCTTCGCGGATAGCCGAGTGCCTGAGGCGAGCGCCAGTACGAGCACCCCAGAACTTTGTCGACCTGAGTGAACTCACACGCATCTCCTGCGCGCTATCAATGACCTGCGCCTTCACGTTTGGTCAGTAGGCATCAGCAGATCTTCTTCAACCAGCCCGGGCCGCAGGGTGCGCCTGCGCGTGGGATCGACTGGGATTCCTACGAGTTGCCGTCCGGCAGCGACGAGAGCAGGTCTTGCAGCGCTTGCAGGCCGAGTGGCTTGGCCAGGTGCCGCTCGAAGCCCGCCTCCGCCGCGTGCTGCAAGTCCTCGGGCAAAGCGTAGCCGCTCAGAGCCACGAGGAACGTGCGCTTGAGCGCTTCGTCAGCCCGAAAAGCGCGGGCAACGTCGTAGCCATTCATCCCCGGAAGACCGATGTCACAGAGCACGACCTCAGGATGGAAGTCACTCGCCATGGCCAGCCCGGCAGGGCCGTCGTGCGCCACCGCGACCTGGTGCGCGTCCAGCTCGAGCGCCTCGCGAAGGCTGGTGGCGGCATCGAGGTTGTCCTCGATGATCAGCACGCGCCGCCCGGTGGAAATGCGATTGGCAACGGCCGGCTCCTCGGGAGCGTCCTCGTTCTCGGCTTGCGGAAGGCTCACTGTGAACTGGGCTCCCCGGCCTGTGCCGTCGCTGTGAGCCCGAATCTCGCCACCATGGAGCCGGACCAGTTCCCGAGCGAGAGCGAGGCCCAGACCGAGCCCACCCTTGCTGCGATCGAGCGTCGCTTCGCCTTGCATGAATGGCTCAAACAAATGGGCGAGCGTCTCTTTGGTCATGCCTGCCCCGCTATCAGCCACGAGGATAGTGGTGCGTCTGGTTCCCGGCTCCGTGGAAATGCTGACCTGGGCAACGCCGCCATGGCCCGCGAACTTGGCCGCGTTTCCCAGGAGGTTGCCTACCACCTGCGCAAGACGGGTAGGATCGGCGTTTACGAACAGCGGCTCGGGGCCGAGCTTGCAATCCAGACGGACTCCATTTTCCTCGAAGAGCGAGCGGTGGTCGTCGACCGTTCGACGAACCAGGTCGTTCAACTCGACCCGCCGCCGTTCAAGTCGGATCTTCCCCCGGCTGATGCGCGTGATGTCGAGCAGATCGTCGACCAGCCCAGTTAGGTGCTCGACCTGGCGATTGATGACGGCGGTCGCGCGATTCGCCTGTTCGCTGCCTGGGGCGGCTCGTCCGAGCACGTACAGGCTGTTGCGGATGGGCGCCAGCGGGTTGCGCAGCTCGTGGGAAAGCATGGCCATGAACTCGCTCTTGCGCCGGTCCGAGTCCCTCAACTCGGTTTCGCTTTGGCGCAGCGCCTGTTCCGCCCGCTTGCGTTCGGTGATGTCGTGGAACACCTGCACCACGCCCAGCAAGGTCGCATCTTTGGCGCGAAAGGGCGTGCTGACGACCAGTTCGTCCCGGCTTCCTTCGGGGTAGTCCCGCCTGACCTCGGACTCTACCCGGCCCGCGCCGCCTGCGACGCGCGTGAGCGGGCAAGACTCAGCGCCGCAGTCGCAGCTGGGAGCGACCTCGCGGCAGATGCGCCCAACCAATTCGAGCGATGGACGCCCAATCCGGCGTGCGCGGGTCGCGTTGACCCTCAGGATCTCGCCATCGCAAGCAAGCACCCACACGCCGTCGCCGGCAGTTTCAAAAATCTGCTCCAACTCGGCGTGCGCATGCTCGAGCGCCCCTTCGGCTTGCCGCCTGACCGCCGATTCTTCGAGCAAGCGGTGGTTGCTGGCCGCGAGCTCGGAGGTGCGTTGGGTGACGGTGGCCTCCAGGCTCTTGCGGTGATCCCGGAGTTCCCGCTCGGTCTCCAGCCTCGAGACAACGTTTCCGAACAAGCCGCCCAATGCGAGCAAGATTTCCAATTCGTCCTTCGAGAAGGGTTCCTGGTTCGCCCGCCCGACGATCGCGACGCCAGCGGTTCGGCGATCCCGAGGTAGGGGAAGCATGGCCAGAGAGCACGCCGGCAGGGCCAGGACCAGCGAGCCCAGAAACCCGGTGGCCAGCACCGATCGAATCTCGTCGCGCGCCTGGCGAAGAATGTCAGCGACAGAGATCTCGCGGGAAAGCAGGCTGCGGACAAGCACCGGCTCCCCGCCCTCACCGACGTGCACGACCAGCACGAACTCGCAACCAAAGAAGCTGCTCAGCGCCTGTGCCAACTCCGACCAGGCATCCTGTTCGGGAGACAAGTTGCTCAGGTACTGCGCAGCTCGCAGCACGGCCGTGAGACGCTCGGAGGCCACGCTCATGGCTCGACTCCCATGGGCGCAAGGAACAAGCTCTGCAAAAACAGTTCCTCGAACTCGGCGCATTGGCCAAGATTCAGAAGGCGCGTGCGCCTGCGCAGCGTCTCGGTGGTGCGCGATCCGTCGGCGGAGGTGAGCACGATCTCGCAGCCGGCGAGTGCGAGGTTGTCGTAGGATTCCACGCGCTCGGGCGCTATCGCTGGAAGCAGGCCGATGGCTTGAGCGTTCACGACGTCGAGCGACCGGCCGAATAGGCCGGTGGTGACGATGCGGCGTAGGTCCTGGCATGCAATCCCCGCACGACGCACGAGCAGCTGCACTCCTGCCCCGATTGCAGCCTTGGCTCGTTGGAAGACGTCGACGTCACGCTTGCAGAGAAGAATTTCGTTGCCTTTCCCGCCAAGCGATAGCGTTCCCTCGGCTGTCCCGTCAACCAGATTGCCTCGGCTCGACAGCGCACCGGCCTGGCGCAGGCGTGCGACCCAGTCGACCAGTCCGGAACCGCAGACTCCTTTTGCTTCGCCGCCGCCCATCACCTCGAAGCGCAACGGCGTTCCTTCCCAGACCCGATAGATCGCACCTGCATCCGCCGGCACCGCACAGCGCATGCCACTGCCCTCGAAGGCGGGGCCACCAGCAGCGCTGGTCACCCACAAGATCTCGCCATCCCACAGTGCGATCTCGGTATTGGTCCCGAAATCGAGCAGCAGGGCCGGGAATTCGCCCGCCAGCAAGTTCGCGGCAAGGGCAGCGGCGATAAGATCCGAGCCAACGAACCCGCCCAGCGGCTGCATCAGGTGCACCACGGCCTCACAGTCAGCGCCGAGGTGCCAGCGGAGTTGCCTTTCCGATAGCCAGGTTACTGGGCCTGCCCAGGTCTCCGGGTCCAGCAAACCACCTTGCGATCCCTGAAGCAGCGAAAGCATCGCCGTGTTTCCCACCGCGACGATGGTGAGGCGGGCGGCCGTTTCAAGTCCGTCACTCACGGTCACCTCTCGCAGAGCCTCGGCCAGCGCAAGTTCAATGGCGTGAGCCTGCTCTCGCGCCGCCGCAGGATCGTGGGCCGCTTGCAAGCGGGTCACAACATCCGAGCCAAAGCCCGACTGAGGGTTTAGTCCGCGTCGTGCCGCCAGCCGCCCCTGCCCTTCGTCACTCCAGAGTGCCAGGCAAAGATTGGTTGTCCCCACATCGACAGCAATCTTGGAGATTCGCGCCGAGCCAATCGGGGAGGTGACTGCTGGACGCGCGGGGCTGCAAAGCGCCTCGGGCGGGATGGGGCGCCACACCGAGGCGGGCGCAAGGTTCACCACCTCGATTTCCACATCGCCCACAGGCAGCGCCTGGCAGGCGAGGCGCAGGCCGGATTCCACGAGAGCGGGACCCAGGTTGAGCATTTCCTCAGATGTCGGTGTAGACACCGCTCCCGACAGTATTCGAACCCGGCAAAGCCCGCACGAACCATTGCCGTTGCAGCCGGTGCGGACCCGCAGGCCGGTGTCTTCCAAGGCCCGCCGAAGGGTCGCGCCGGGTGCCGCCTGAATGGTCTGCGATCGGGCCCCGCATCGGGCTCGTACAACGGCGGTCACAGTTGGCTACTGCGCTCCTTTGCCGCATCTACGAGAGCCTGAACGCACTCTGGTCGGGCCTCGAGCGGGATCTCGCACCCCGAAGAAAGGATGAAGCCCGGCCCAGCCCCGTCGAGGACCCGCAAGCAGGCCGCCACAATGTCTTCTGGTTCCGAGTCGACAAACGCCAAGGAGCGGATGTTTCCATCCAGGCACAGTCGAGGAACCGCTGCCCGCGCGCGTTTCGCATCGACGCAGTAGTCGATGTTGGCGATGTCCACGCGACAATCCGGGTAGAGCGGCAGGATGGGCTCGACCGGTCCAGCGATGTGCAGCCAGGTGACAGGGCTGCCCTTGCGCTTGAGCGCATCGCACAGCCGCCGGAGCCTCGGCGCCAAGAGTTCGCGAAAAAGCGCCGGCGGCACGACCGCCGGGGAAGCCGAGGGATCGAACACGACGCAGAGGTGCGCTCCGGCTTCCAACTGCGCTTGCCCAAACCTCACCGCCACATCCGCAGCGAAATCCAGCAACCGCTCGAAGGCTTCCGGCTCGTCCACCGCGGCAAAGAGGGCTCGTTCGGCCCCGAGCAGCTGGCAAGCCAGGGTCATCGGTCCCAGCACGCAACCCGCTACCAGCACGCGATCTTCCAACCGCTGCCTGAGCAGCCGTGCCGCCTCCAGGAGAACGGGCATGCGGCCAGCCTTGCCAGGATCCGGGATTTCAAGCTCGGCGACGGCGGCCGGATGTTCGATGGCAAAGTGCTCAACCGACGGGTAGCCGTCCTTGGGGAAACGCAGGCGAGAGCCCAGCGCTTCGGTTTCCACGTTGACGTCCAACAGGGCGAAGACCGCATCGTGGCGGTAGCGCTCCAGAGCTGCAAGCTGGCACTGGGCCAGAACGGTGGCGTCGGTAAGATAGCGATTCAGAGGCACCCCCGCGATTCTCGCGGCGTGCCCGAAGATCTGCGGGATGACCGGAACCCTGTCGCTGGGGGTGAAATGAAC
>PMLB01000374.1:6229-7811 GCA_003158735.1 Myxococcales bacterium
CGCTCGCGCAGCAGTCCGCGCAGCTGGCGCACCAGCGGAACAACGGGACTGATGAGCCCGCTTGCCAGCACGGCGAAAGCCTGTTCGCGCGCGGCGGCGTCGACCATGTCAGCGACGGGGCAGTCCTTGCCGCAATCAACCACCCGGAAGCCCTTGGTGGTGAGCACCATCCTAGTGATGTTCTTGCCCAGATCGTGGACATCGCCCTGCGGTGTGGCGATGACCACCGTGCCGCGCGTGCCAGGAATCGCGCCCTCGGGAAACGCCTCGCGCGCCACGGCCATCGCCGCGCGGCCGGTTAGCATGATCTCCAGCAGGTTGAACTGCTCGGTCGTGCACTTGGCGCTCATGCCATCCATGGCGGCCTCGAGCCCTTCAACCAGCAAACGCTGCCCGTCGGGTTGCGATGCCCGCACCCTGCGCGCCTCCGCGAGCGCGGCTTCGGAGTCTCCATCGAGGAGGTGCGCGACGAGCGTGCTCAGCCCGGCATCCATGCAGCTCGTGAAAGTATACGTCGCCTCATCGACTGGGCAACCGGAGAGCGTCGCCTTAGTAGGGCGCGAGCAGCTTGCGCGGGCGTTCCCCCGGGGCCAAGTGGGCGTCGCGGTTGACCGGACGCTGTTTACGATGGACTCGAGCATTAGCTGTCTGATCTGCTTCCCGGCTGGGGCCAAGCTTGGCCTGGCGACAGGAGATCGGCGCGGCACAGAAGGCCCATTCCGATGCGGCGATGCGAAAGGGCGCCGCAAGAGCGAGGATCCCTCCAGGGGCTTCCGGCATCAGAACAAGCGGAAGCACAAGATGGTGGGCGGTGTGACTTCGAGCGCGGGCTTGCCGCTTCGACGTACGTGGCCGAGGCGGTTCGGGGGCCCACGGCGGCAGTCGCGAATGCTCCGACGCCTCGCTGCGGCGGTCGATCTTGGATACAGCGGGATAGTTTGCTCATGCAGGGCATCGAAAGGACAGCACTGATGTTGGCCAGGCCGAGAACGATCGATGAGTACCTTTCACCCTTGAGCACCGAGAAGCGGGCTGCGTTGGGCAGACTGCGCGAGACGATACGTGCGATCATTCCTGAAGCCGAGGAATGCATCACCTACGGAATCCCCTCATTTCGTCTAGCTGGCGTAGTGGTCGCCGGATTCTGCGCAACGGCGAAAGGGTGTTCGTACTTCCCGTTCAGCGGGTCGACACTGGGCGCGCTTGCCCATGAACTCCAAGCCTACGGCCAGACGAAGTCCTCCCTTCATTTCCATCCTGAAACGCCGTTGCCGGCAACTCTCGTCCGCAAACTGATCAAGGCACGCATTGCCGAAAGGACGTCGGGCGCGAGCCAGGGCCAGCCGGCAGCGGAGCTCATCTCGAAAAGAATCGCCGAACTCGGGGACTGGCGCGGGGAAACCCTCAGCAGAATGCGCAAGCTCATCAAGGAAGCAGATCCGGACGTCGTCGAGGAGTGGAAGTGGAGGGGCACTCCGATTTGGTCGCACGACGGCATCATCTGCACTGGAGAATCGTACAAGAAGGTCGTGAAGCTTACCTTCGCCAAGGGCGCGTCTCTGAAGGATCCGGCCCGCCTCTT
>PMLB01000374.1:7821-9916 GCA_003158735.1 Myxococcales bacterium
CAGTTCTGGCAAGTCGAAACCTTCAAAGAAGGCGAAGTCCTAAGGGATTCCGTCCCGGAACATGTCCAACATCTGGGTGGCGGAGTTGTCGTTCCGGCCGAACGTACCCTGGTTGAAGATGGCCACGACGGTCGCAAGGAGCGAACAGTGGCCCGCGCGAAGCGCTACTGGCTCTGGTCGGCCTTGCCGGTCATGGGGACAAACCGCACGGGGATCACGTTTCGTTGGGAGAAGCCTACGGCCCAGCGGCTGGGCCTCGGTGTTGACCTTGTATGGAATTCGATGAGGTGACGGCGGCCGGGTCTGGTGAGGCGATTTTGTTCGCGTTGGGTCGGATGCTTCGATATGCCTTCTGTATGTCGCAACCTCCGAGCGTCCTCACGGCACCACGTCTTTGGGATCTCGTTGCCGATGGGTACTCGCGAGAAATCGCTCCCCACCTCGCGAAATACGCCGACGACGCCCTACGCCTGGCAGAAGTTGGGCCAGGCCAACTCGTCGCCGATGTGGCGTGCGGTCCAGGCGCCCTTTCCCTCTCGGCAGCACGAGCCGGCGCGCGCGTGCTCGCAATTGATTTTTCGCCAGAGATGATCGCCCGTCTTCGGGAACAATGCGTGCGGGATGGCGTCGTTGGCATCGATGCCCGGGTTGGCGACGGCATGAAACTGCCATACGACAATGCTTCAGTCGACTGCGCCTTTTTGATGTTCGGCCTGATGTTCTTTCCCGATCGCGCCCAGGGATTCCGAGAATTGAACCGCGTCCTGAGGCGCATGGGCAAAGCCGTCGTCGCCAGTTGGGTTCCAACGGAACGAGTGCCATTGCTTGCCGATATCTACCGAACCCTAGGCGCCATACTGCCCACGCTGCCGTTTGGCGGAACCAAGCCACCGCTTGGCTGCGCGGATGACTTTCTCGTCGAAATGACCGAGGCGGGGTTTTCCAGCATCACTGTTCGCGAGGTCGAGCACACGCTTGAGGTGCCGTCGGTTGAAGCGTTCTGGATCGCACTGGCACGCAGCACGCCGCCAACTCAGGCAGTTCGCGAGCACCTCGGCCCGGAGCGGTGGGAGAAAGTTGCCGGCCAACTCGTGGCGAGTCTGCGTGCAAAATGGGACGACGGACCTCAACACGTTCCGATGATTGCCAACCTCGCGATGGGCGTGAGTTGAGCCATGAATGCCCCGCCCCGCTTCTCACTCATTCCCGAAGCGCATCTGCTTCTATTCAGGGACAAACATATTCTCCTGCTTCGGAGACAGAACACAGGATACGAAGACGGCAACTACAGCGTGGTCGCTGGCCACATTGACGGTGGTGAGACGGCAAGGTCTGCCATGGCACGCGAAGCGCGTGAAGAGGCAGGGCTCGAGATACGACCAGACGACCTTCGCATGTGTCACGTGATTCACTGACTGGGCACACAGGAGCGCGTCTCGTTCTTCTTCAGTACGCAAGTCTGGCGCGGAGAGCCGGAAAACATGGAGCCCGAGAAGTGCAGTGAGCTGGGCTGGTATTCATTGACTGCTCTGCCTCCCAATGTCGTTCCATACATTCGCCACGCAATCGACCAGGTCGTTCAGGGCAATTCCTACTCAGAGTTCGGGTGGCCGCAGTAAGCCGCAACGGAGGCGGCCATCGGAAGCGCCACCGACCTGTGGACGGCGTTCCGCGAAGGCGCCTATGGCCAGGGCCGGCCCCGGCCCTGTCTGGGCGACGCTACCCGAGAATCGCTGGGTGGTCGGGCGCGACCTCGGCGATGGTGTGGTTGATCATGCGGCGGGCGATAGAGATGGGCAGCGGCAAGGACGGCAGGCGGTCTAGGGAAAACCACTGCGCGTCGGCAATCTCACCCGGTTGGCAGATGATATCGCCGCTGTCGTAGTCAGCGACGAAGGCGATCATCAACGAATGTGGGAACGGCCAACTCTGGCTGCCAAAGTAGCGCAGATTGCGCACGCGAACACCAACTTCCTCGCGGGCTTCGCGGTGCACGCAATCTTCGATGGATTCTGACGGCTCTACGAATCCGGCCAGCGCACTGTAGAACGCTCCGGGGAAACGCTTTCCCCGTGCGAGCAGCAGCTCGCGCCCG
>PMLB01000096.1 GCA_003158735.1 Myxococcales bacterium
CCGTGGTGGCGATGCCGCCCGTGGCGCCCGTGGTACCCGCGCCGCCGGAGGCGCCAGCCTTCATACCGGAAGACGAGCAAGCGGTCGACATTGCAGCGGCCACGATCAGGCCCAGACACATTCTTCCAGCCAATGAAACGCGAGAACTAGTCATGCCCCAAAACCTCCAAAAGAAGGGCCTACCACGCATCAACGTGGGATAGAAACTATCTTCGCACAAATACTCAAACTTGCGTCAAGAAGCCCCGACGCGTGGCTAGCTGGACCAGCGGGTGGGCTGCCGCACAGCGGGAAGTACGCCGCCTGGGCGACCATAGTGCGGTACCACGGCGTCGTCTGGCCGTGGCTCGACGAATCTTCCCAGCGAGCGAGAATAGAAGAGACAGCCGGCCTCGCTCGGATCGTCGACGAAGAAGATCCGTGTTCGAAAGGCCTATGGTGGCATGGGCGTTGTTGCGGCTACTGCTTGATGGCCTTGAACGCATCCTCGACGTTGACAAATTCCGGGACCCGGACGATAGGAGACAGGCACAGAGTCCTATCCCAGACGATTGGAAATCGTGCCATGGAACTTGGAACCGTCCACATCTGCTTGGAAGTCGCGAGCTTCAAGAAGGCCATGGAGTTCTACCGCCCACTGCTTCAAGCCGCTGGTTTCGTCAAAGCCTGGGGCGATTCCGCCACGTACTGCGGGTTCAAGAACGGCACCATCACGGTAGCCATTGCAGAATCAAAGCCACGACGCGTGATTCGACAGGCGCCCACCGGACAGGAAATAGCCGTCGCCGACCATCTCGGATTCTCGGTAGGCAGCCGCGAGGACGTGGACGCGATTGCCAGAGCCATGGCAACTGCCGGCTTCACACCACTCTTTCCGGCAAAGGAGTACCCGGAGTTCAGCCCTGACTTCTACGCCGTCACCTTCTGCGACGCCGACAACAATGTCATCGAGTTCGGACACTTCTCGCTGCCCGCGGGCACTACGCCTGGATGAGGCCGCGGGAGAGTGCCAGCCACATATTCAGAGCTTCTCAGACACACGCGCAACAACACCGGATGTCCACCCAGGGATCCATATCCCCGTGTGTGGCGTCGTTGCAGTTCCAATCACAAATGAGCGGCTCACACGTTGAGTAGGGTCCGGGCGACCACTTGTTCAAAGGGGAGTTTGCTTTCGCGCAAACGTAGTCATAGGCGGTGAGATTGGTCGCGATGCAAATCATCATGGCCGTGTACTGCCGTCCCAGGTCCGAATTGATCGCGGACGTGTTGTTGTACGTAGTCATGCAGTTCTGTTCGCACTCGGTTGTCGTGGTGGAGCAATTGGGCACCCCACTAGCCAGGGCGCAATTCTTGGCACAAGCTTGGGCCAAGGTCATTGCAGACGTTCCGGTTGCCCCGCCAGCGGCCGGAACACCACCAGTTGAGGTTGCGCCTCCGGTCGTTGCCGAACCGCCTGCGTCGGCAGCACCGCCCGCAGCACTAGCGCCGTATAGTTCAGCGGACCAGTTCGAGCCGACGATGAGTACGTTCCCGTCCGGCAACAAGGTTGCCGTGTGGTACTCCCTGCGCGCGACCATGCTTCCAGTGGCGGAAAAGGTNNGGCCTCTGGGTCGTATAGCTCTGCGCCCGCGGTTGTCCCTGTGGCGGTTGCCCCGAGCCCGCCAGTGAAGTACTCCCCGCCGGCGATGAGCACCAACCCGTTCGGCAACATAGTCGCCGTGTGATAAGACCTCTCTGCGACCATGTTGCTGGTGGCTGTGAATGTCCCGACGACCGGGTCGTACAGCTCCGCGGCCATCCCGAAGCTGCCGCTGCCACGTCCACCGGCGACGAGGACTTTACCGTTCGGCAACATGGTCGCCGTGTGGTAAGACCTTGCCACGGTCATGCTGGCGATGGCCGTGAACTTTCCGACGCTGGGGTCGTAGAGCTCGGCACTCGCGAGAGATAGCCCGCCAGTATCGGTTCCACCGGCGATGAGAACATTCCCGTTCGGCAACATCGTGGCTGTGTGCCTCGACCTTGTCACGGCGATGCTGCCGGTGGCGGTGAAGCTTCCGGAGCTTGGATCGTATAGCTCTGCAGTCGCGACATTGAACCCACCGGCGATGAGAACCCTCCCGCTCGGCAACAACGTCGCAGTGTGCTGACTCCTTGCCTCGGCCATGCTGCCGGTGGCGGTGAATACCCCGGTGCTTGGGTCGTACAGCTCCGCGCTCGCGCCGACATCGCTGAAATCGGCAGATCCACCCGCGATGAGCACCATTCCGTTCGGCAGCAAGGTCGCCGTATGGTCGAACCTCGTCACGCTCGGGTTGCCCGTCGCCACGAAAGCCCCTTGCACGACGGTCACGGTCGCCTGCGTGCCCCCGATGGTGCTGGTCGCACCGCCGTTGCTCAACGTGCCGCCGAACGCGCTCGTCGTGCTGCCGCCAGCCGTGCCACCGGATGCGCTCGTCGTGCTAGGGCCAGCCGTGCCGCCGACGCTACCACCCAAGCCAGATGGGACACCGCCACTGGCTGCGTTGTTCTTGATCGGCGTTCGCGTGCAGGCAGCGAACGACGCCGCCACAGCGATTGCCACCCATTCGCGCTGGTGCTTCATGCACGATAGGATATCAGCAACGTGCTCCCCCTGTCACTGATACCAGCCGAGGGTGTGCATTGCAGTGACGCTGACGATCGCCCACAATAGAAGAGGGTGAAGCTCATGCTCGAGCAGTTTCTAGTCAGGAACACAACAAGAGAAGAGCGAGAGAAGATAATCAGGGATTCGCTTGGATGCGGCGGGGGCGGCTGTGAGAATTGCTCCGCGTGTGGAGTGTACGGCGCGGGAGACCCCTTGGACATGTATCAGCCGTACATAGAAGGTCTGAAGGAAATTGAGGATATCAATAGCGAGTTCAAGGCGAGGTATTTCCTGTAGGAGATAGCTTGCGTCTGGATGCTGGCTACCCCACAGTCGGAAGCACGCCGCCTGGGCGACCATAGTGCGGCACTACCTCGTCGCCTGGACGTGGCCCGACGAATTTCCCAAGCAAACGAGAATAGTAGAGACAGCCAACCTCGCTCGGGTCGCGCGTCGAGAAGAAGTGCTCAGCGGCGTCTAAGGCGGCCATCCAGCGCAGCTTCAGCTTGGGCAGATCGACTGGTTGCGCGAGGTGAAGCCGGGCGAAGTCCTCGGGGCGATACCGGCCACGACGGCGCAACAGATCGAGCAGCATCGCGGGCGTGAAGCCGGGATCCTTCCCCGCTGCGGCCCAACACAAAGCCCCAAGAGGCAGTATCTCCATTGCCTCGTGGATGTCGAGGTAGTCGCGCGGTTCGTCGCGGCCGACCAGCGCCAGCAGCTTGTTGATAGCGAGATCGATGCCCGAGAGCTGAAAGCCCGAACGCTCGTTGCGAACCGTGGGCAAGAAGCGCCACGCAGAATCGTGCGCCCACTCGAGCTTGGTCGCCTCCTCGCCTTTGCGCATGATCGCGCGCGCAAACCCAGGCTGCTGCATCAACACCTCGACCTCATAGCCCGACTGTTCGAGCAATCGCGTATCGTCGCGGACCGCCTTCGCGACTCGCTCCTCCGAGTCATGGAAGTAGTCGAGGGCGTTGCTGTACCGCTTGGAGTTGGGTTCAATGTGCAGTGCTGCGCCGCCGGCCAGATAGCTGTCGGAAGATCGGTTCACCGCTAGGAGTTCGGCGATGGCGGCCTGAAACGCGGTTAGCGGCACAGACTTGCTCCTATCCGCCAGCCTTCGCGTCCACCGTGGGTCATGAGCTGGCGTGCAACCCACGGGATGTCCTGCGCCGTCACCACGTAGTCCTTGGGCGAAGACCAGAAGCAACTCGCGTAGAAGCGCTTGAAGGCACGCCTCGCCTCGCGCAGCCGAACCATTTGCCGAGCGGTTTCCGGCGGCAGAACGCGCCGGCTGCGCCGCCCTCCGCGTCGCCCGATCTCGGCCAGGTAGGCACGAACCTCCGGTGTCATATGATGATCGTATCCCGCTTATGATGAAAAGCTAGCAATATTACGATATGTCAGTGGTCCGGATTATGGGCAGGTCCGGGATTTCCCTGGAACCACGGCACGTGTCCCCCGGCTGTCGGTCTACGCTACGGCTTCGATCTCTGGTCCAGGACCGGGATCCCACAGCTGTCCAAAACCTCTGCAAACACTGCCAGGAGCTGATCCGGCAGTTCCAGATGCGTGGTCTTCGTCAAAAGCAGTCCCTGTTGAAAGCCCGCCTCATCGATATCACTGCCCCGGAAGAGCGCGTCCCAGGCC
Organism: Myxococcales bacterium; assembly: GCA_003158735.1. GTDB lineage: Bacteria > Myxococcota_A > Polyangia > Fen-1088 > Fen-1088 > Fen-1137. The sequence goes on from PMLB01000096.1 coordinate 4,286, forward strand.
CCCGGATATTCGTCGCTGTGACGAGCGCGACCGCGGCCCCGTGCGAGCAGTAGATCGGCATTCCCCTGCAGCATAGCATCGAGTCCCTTGGTGTAGACGTCGGGGTCGCCGAGATGGTGGCCCAGCTGGTTGCGGAACTTCGACATGAGTTTGTTTTTGTGCCACCGTGCTCGCGCCTCGTTGACTGGTGTCCACGAACTCTTGTCGGATAGTTTTTCGTAAACCTTTGCGTCGCACAGCTCCTGCAGGGCATCGCCCAACTCGTATAGAGTCCCGGCCATTAGGAATGCCAGCACCTGCAGATTTCGATTCCGCGCTGGTGAATCCTTCGCCACGTGGAGCGAGTTCAACTGCAGCATCTGCTCAAGGGTCATCACCCGATCAGTCGCCACGAAGCATTTCAAGAAGGCAGCGAAGACTGCTCGCCCTACTACGTGAACAATGGCCTGAGGGTTGACCAGAGACACCCGCCAGTCACCGTCGACCGATCCGGAGAAGACGGCAGTGGGCGAGATTGCTACACCAATGGCAGACATTGCCGCAGTCTACACTTATGGCCGCCCTCCAATATAGTCCGGTGCATCTGTCCAGACGGCGGGCGGTAGGGTGTGCTGTGCCAACGCTGCTTCTTCGCCACTTCCAGCTCGCGCGCTGGCTGATGTCGGCGGAGCTGGCGCCGACCATGACCCCTACGGCACCAACTTCGCGCCAGTTGCTCGCGCCAGTTGCTCGTCGAACGTCCACAGCGGCAGAGCTTCGGCGCGACGGGCGGCATCGAGAACGAGGTAGTCGGAGAAGTCGGCGGGGCCTGTCTCGAACGCCGCAAGCGCTCGCAGCGTCGCGGCTTCGTCCTCGGCGATCACGCCCTCAGCACGCACCAGGCGCTTGAGTGCAGTGGCGATCGCGGGACGGTCGAAGGAGTACGCAACCCGCAGCACCCACGCGGTTTCGACGATCACCACCGAGGAGATCCAGACTCCGCCTGTGGCTATGGCCCGCCGATAGAGTTGCTCTGCCCGGCGGCACTGAGCTTCGTCATCACGAACCAGCAGTCGAACGACGACATTGGTATCAAGTGCCTGCACGGCCTGTCGCCCCTTTCGCGATGGCGATCTCCATTTCGGCCAAGGTTACAGTGCCGACTCCCGCCGGGGGAACGAGCCTAGCGGCGAGGAACTCATCCGCGGTGTACCCTCGGTCCCGCGACGCGCCGGCGTCGACTTCGGCCTCGAGCACGATGACCTCGGCCTCACCGGGAGCGACATCGGACGGAAGTTGAACGCGAAGCTCGCGATTGTCGGGAATGTGAACTTTCAGTCGATGTGCGTGCATGGTCATGTCTCCAGGCTCTTGTGCGCTGTGGAGGAACCTCCCCCTACAGCCGGTAGTCTACCCGATCATGCCGTGGTTTGATGCCGGTGAATGAGTGGCTGGCCTGTAACGCCTCACAAGCCGCTCGCGGCTCGCTGCTCCCGCTCGTCGCAGAAGGGATCTGCGCTGAACCCGCGTTACTTCTTCGCCACTTCCAGCGTCGCTGGAACGAATCTGATTAGGACCACGATTGGAGCTCGATTACGTTGCACTCTGGATCTCGGGTGTAGCACCAAGTGACCCGTGCACCTGCAGCTGTTTGAAGCGTGACGATGTCGCCGACTGCGGCGCCGCCCGCATTGAGTACCTCGCGCTGGGCTGCGAGTACGTCGGGCACGACGAAGGCGATGTGCGCGAAGCCGGCTCGATTGACTTCGGGCCGGATGGGATCGGCAAAGACGCTGTAGGAATAGATCTCCAGGGTGGGACCGTCTGGACCGAGGCCGGGGAGACGGAGATGCACGCCTTGAACTGTGGCACCTTTGACACCAGTGCCGGCTTCGAGATCCGCACCAGCGTAGTTTCGCTCAGGGGGCACCGTAACGCAGCCGAAGACCTGCTGGTAGAACGACGAAAGGGTACGCCAGTCTTGCGCGATGAGATTGGTGTGGCCGTATCTGGCGTTGCGGATCATGGCTGGAGGATAGGCACCGGATGCGACGCCCAACCAATAGGATTTGCTGGAATAGATGATCGTACGAGAAGCTACTTCTTCGCCACTTCCAGCGTCGCGCCTTGGCGGATGTCGGCGGAGCTGGCGCCGACCATGATGTCGAACTTGCCGGGCTCGACTACGCGTTTCATGTCGCGGTCCCAGAATCCGAGATCAGCGGAGCCGAGCTTGAACTCGACTCGCTTTGATTCGTCAGCCTTGAGATGGATGCGCGAAAAGCCGCGCAGCTCTTTCACGGGCCGGGTCACAGACGTGACTTGATGGTGCAGGTAGAGCTGCACGACCTCGTCGCCCGCGCGCCTACCCGTGTTGGTCACGTTGACAGTGACGAGAGCGCTGCCGTCGGGCGCGATGCGGGCCGGGCTGACCTTTATCGGATCGTAGCGGAAGGTGGTGTAGGACAGCCCGTGGCCAAACGCCCACAGTGGGCCGGGCACTTCGAACAGATAGGCGCGCGTGGCGGAAGGCTTGTGATTGTAGTAGGCGGGCACGGCGCCGCTTGAACGCGGAACAGTCCAGGGCAAACGGCCGGCGGGATTCGCGTCGCCGAAGATCACGTTCGCGACTGCGGTGCCGGTTTCCTCGCCTAGATAGAAGCCGTCGAGGATGGCGGGCGCCTTCTGCGCCAGCTCGGGGATGGCCAGTGGGCTGCCGTGGATCAGAACCACCACCGTGGGCCGGCCGCTCGCCAGCACGGCGCGCGCCAGCTCCATCTGCGCGCCCACCAGATCGAGGCTCATGCGGTCGCCGAGGTGTTTTTCGTCCCACGCCTCGCGCGAGAGCTGCTCGTTCTGCCCGAGCACGAGTACATTGAGGTCCACGGTCTTGGCCAGTTTGCCGGCCTCGGCGACCAGGCGCGCGTCGTCAGCCGGATCGGAGAGCGTAACCTTGTCGTCGTTCCAGCCGCGGCTGCCGGCGGTCAGACCGCAGCCCTGCGCGAAGCTCACCTTGACCCTGTCGCCCAGCTTGGCGCGCAGTCCGTCGAGGATGCTCACCGTTTTGTCGGGCTTGCCACTGTAGCCGCCCAGGTGGCAAGTGTCGGCCGTGGGACCGATGACCGCGACGGACGTGACCTTGGCCTTGTCGAGCGGCAGGAGCCCGCCGTCGTTCTTGAGTAGAACCATGGCTTCCTCGGCGGCGCGCAGGGCCAGCGCGCGATCCGCGGGCCGCTCGGGCTCGGGTGTGGTGTTCTGCACGTACGGCTGCTCGAAGAGGCCGAGCAAGAACTTGGCTCGCAGAACGCGCGCAACCGCCTGGTCCACCACGGCCTGCTTGATGCGGCCAGCGTGGAGGTCAGCGACCAGCGAGCTGTAGCCACCGGGCTGGGGCAGCTCGATGTCCACGCCCGCCTCGAGCGCGACCCGGCCCGCGCTCGGCAGATCCGCGACCACGTGGTGTGTGTCCGCGAGCTGGGCGACGCCGAAGTAGTCGGACACGACCACGCCGGTGAAGCCCCACTCGCCGCGCAAAACGTCGGTGATAAGCCAACGGTTCTCGTGCGACGGCACACCGTCGATCTCGTTGTAGGACGCCATGACCGAGAGCGCGTGCGCCTCGCGGATGGCGGCCTCGAAGGGCGGCAGGAACACCTCGCGCAAAGCGCGCGGCGAGGCGATGGCAGGCGCGGTGTTGCGGCCGCCCTCGGGATAGCCGTGCCCGGTCATGTGTTTGAGCGTGGCCATGACGTGGGCGCCATCGATGGGTGCGTCGGCCGACTTGCGTCGGCCCTGCAAGCCGTTGACCGCGGCCACGCCCATGCGCGCGACCAGGTACGGATCCTCGCCGTAGGTTTCCTCGATGCGGCCCCAGCGCGGGTCGCGTGCCACATCGACCACCGGGGCCAGCACCTGCGACACGCCACGCGCGCGCGTCTGGCGCGCGGTCACGGTGAAAATCTCCTCGGCCAGGTCGGGATCGAAACTGGCGGCCAGGGCGATGGCCTGGGGGAAGCTGGTGGCGCCAGGGGCGACCAAGCCGTGCAGAGCCTCCTCGTGCAGGATCGCCGGGATCCCGAGGCGGGTCTGCTCGACCAGGAACTTCTGGATAGCGTTGGCCAGCTCGGTCGCCTCGCGCGCGTCGTGCTTGTCGCCCGGCCGCGTGACCTCACCGATCCCGTGCGGCATCAGCTTGCGCGCGTGCACGGGCGAGAACAGTCGCGTCTTGCTGTCGTAGACGCGGGTGTTCTCCCAGTTCACCGCCTCGAGCTGTGCGACCTGCTCGACGGGCGTCATGCGCCCGAGCAAGTCGGCCACGCGCACGTCGACAACAAGCTTCTCATCACGGTAGGGCGGTGGAGCCACGGGCTGCGCGAGCACGGCGGCGCTGGGCAGAGAGGAGGCGACAACGAAAAGGGCGGCGGTGCATCGCAGTCTCATGGCCGGGCACGATACACCGCCACCGGCCGGTCAAGAAACTAGCCCGAAGCAGGTGTTGCTCGACCACTTGCAAGGGCGCCGGCTTCTCCCACGCTATGACCCTGATGGATACACGATCTGAAGGCCGTTGACCGGCGCGCGCTGCATCCCCCAGGTCGAGGGCCTCGGCTGCGCGGTCAGTGTGAAGCTGGACCCGGTCAGGTTGCGGAAAACGACATAGTCCCCTGCGCCGGCCATGCCCCCGTCGCCACCGGACGCCAGGGTATACCCCGGGAAGGAACTGGTGGTCAGCGCGGGCTGGCTCACCGAATACGTAGTCGAGCCGATCTTGTACTGGTAGTTGCGCGTGTCACCCGAATCCACGGCGGAATAGCAGTAGACGTAGACGTCGTATCCACTGCTCATCTCGGCGGGCAAGTTGGCCACGCTGACTGTGCCTGGCTGGTCAGCCATCCTCGGATCGAGATAGCCATTCATCATGCGCGTATCACCGGGAGCGTCGGTGAAGGAATTGCTCCAGGTGGACAGCCCGCCCAGCTCAGGCACGCTCCAGTTCGCGGATGCGGCGGTCGCGCTGCCGCTCGACGACACCAGCGCGGCGAGGCTTCCTGTGTCACCGGGTGCGCTGTTCCAGTGCGCGGCCCGTTTCACGCCTGCTGATTCGTTGGGGTCCATCGCGACAACTCCCCACACGCCAGCACCGGTCGGTTGTCCGCCCAAGAAGTCGATACTAATGATAATCGGCGCAACCGTCGCGTCAGTTCCCAGGTCATTCGCTCCGTCCGTTCCGCTCGCGGGACCGTCGCTCGTGTCGGCGCCAGGAGCGTCCAGCGTTCCTGTCTCGGCGACATCAGAACCGCCCGATCCGCTGTCCGGCAGCACACGAGCATCGGCAGGGAGAGGGACGTCAATCTCGACATCTTGAGATGAGGCTGCGTCTGCCACCGCCGCCGCATCCGTCGCGACCTCTCGCCCCGTATTCCCCGCGTCGGTCCCTGGCGCCCCAGCCATCGCAGCCGCGTCTGCTCCGGCGCCCGCATCCACCATGACGCTTCCCCCTGTCCCGCCCGTGGCGGTTTGGCTGGTCCCGCCGGTTGCGGATCCGCCGGTCGCTGCGGCGCTGCCTCCCGAACCGCCGCCGCCCGTATCAGGCGCGAGAGTGCCGCCGCCGCCCGTTCCGGTGTCAGAGGCTGCACGGCCGTCGCTACTTCCAGCATCCGGTTGCGACGACAAAGGACGCGTGAGGTTCACGCAGCCGACGAAAGCGAAGACTGCCGCGAGTGCCGGCACTACCGGCAAGTACGATCGACCCACTTGGACATCTCCCTCGATAATCGGCAGGATTATGGAGTAGTGCGGCGGCAATAGCAAAGGTCGCGCAGCCCTGGCCAAAAATCTGCTCAGACGGGGACCATCAGGCCCAGCTCGTCTTCGTCCCAATGCCGGTCTTCTGCACTACCGACGTCGGCGAACTACGAGCCAGGCGATGGTCAGCACGGCGCCCAAAGGCCAAGTGCGGGGTCTTCGACTTGGAGCCGTTGTCGATAGCGCAGCCAGCCACAGTGGCGCAGCCGGGGCTGATAACACCGCTAGCCCCGGTTTTCCCCCAATCACCTGAGTTCGTGCATCGTTTCTTGCCTATTTGAGATTGGGAACCTTGTCGCGCGTGATGGTGTAGGTGCTGGCATAGGCAGTTTGCAGGACGGCCAGCCGTGATTGCTCGTAGCCTGCCCAGATATTCCAAAGTACCCATGGGGACGAAGTGGGGAACCAACTATCAGGAGTCACACTGTCGGACTCGTGAAGAGCGAGGGGAATGGTGGCCCCAGCAATGCCGCGGAATTTGGTGTAGTTCGCAGCAGTGCCTGTGTAGTCCGGACCGGTGACGTCGACGGTGTCCTTGCCCGGGTAGTAGGGTGCGGCAGAGGCGGTGACGCCGTTTTGGCTGCTGAAAGGCATGAGCCAGATGATGTTGGTGGCGCCTTTGGTGGCGGTCAGATAGTTGAACGCGTACTTCCACAGCGCCACGTATTGGGCTCCCGTCCCCTTGCTCCACCAGAACCAACCGTTGGGTTGCGCTTCGTGAAGTAGCGCCAAGATGATTGGCACGTTGGCGGCCTTCATGACTCCGACCTGATAGGCGATGTAGTTGAGCCTGGAGTTGAACGCTGTGTTCTCGCCAGTTCCTGCCGTTACCGCAGCATCGAGCAGGCCTGCGGGAGGCGTAGACATGGCACCATTGGTGCCGTTGTAGCTGTCGTTCGCTATCGTCGAGCCGGCCACCGGCATGCCCATGTGGTAGCGGAACATGGAAACGCCACCCCCATTCCAGTAGGCGATGGCGCGTGTGATCCCGGAAATAGTCGAGGTGGCGCCGCCCCCGGCGGGATACAGGAAGTCGCCGCCGAGAATCGCCGGTTCTTTCATTCCGTTGCTGGTGTACCAAGTGATGTCGTCGAGGGGATTGGCGGCCCAACTGGTTTCCTGCTGTCCTGACAAGACGTGGTTTCCGCTTATGTTGTACAGGTAGCAGAGCAGGTTCTTGGCCTGGGCGGTGGCATTGGGACTGACGGGAAGAACGCTGCACGGGCCAGTGGATGTCGAACCGCCCGCGCCGGCGCTAGAGGTGGTGCCACCGTTCGAGGTGGTTCCGCCGGTCGAGGTCGCACCGCCGGTTCGGGTCGTGCCGCCGTTCGAAATCGAACCGCCGGTTGGGGTCGAACCGCCAGTCCGAGTCGAACCGCCGTTCGAGGTCGAACCGCCGTTCGAGGTCGAACCGCCGTTCGAAATCGCACCGCCGGTCCGGGTAGTACCGCCGTTCGAAATCGAACCGCCGGTTGGGGTCGAACCGCCGTTCGAGGTCGAACCGCCGTTCGAAGTAGTACCGCCAACTGGGGTCGAGCCGCCAGTCGCAGGGCTGCCGCCAGTCGCAGGGCTGCCGCCAGTCGCGGGGCTGCCGCCGGTCTCAGGGCTGCCGCCGGTCTCAGGGCTGCCGCCGGTCGCGGGGCTGCCGCCGGTCTCAGGGCTGGCGCCGGTCGCGGGGCTGCCGCCGGTCGCGGGGCTGCCGCCAGTTGCAGGGCTGCCACCGGTCGTGCTGACGCCACCGGTTGCACTAGCGCCACCGGTCCCTTCCGTCACCCCGCCGGTCGTGGTCGTCCCACCAGTTCCGGCCGGCGGCTTCTGTTCTCCATTCCCGCAGCCAGAAAAGCCAGCCAGAGCAGCCGCGAGGGCCAAGTAGCGGATCTTCTTCATGCGAGGTCTCCTTGTCACGGGATTGGGTCGGGAATCTCTGCAGGCTGGACTCAGCCTGCCCACTGCAAGGGCGAGACCTTCCCACAACCTTCCATGCAATTGTCGAGATTCGACCGTGGCCGAGACTATTCCGGTACGTGGACCATAGGCATCATTGGCGCATGGAGTCTACGAGCGGATGACGCCATTCCTCCCGGGGCGCCAGTTCACGCAACGCCGGATCACGCCGGACGCGCGCCATCAGCGCCCGCCGCGCCCAGAAAATGCGGGACTTTACCGCCATACGGCTGGCGCCCACGATTCGCGCGATCTCCTCGATGGGACGTTGCTCGGCCACGCGCAGAATGGAGGCGATACGCCTTTCCGGACCGAGGGCAGACAGGTGGGCGCGGATCCTTTCCACCCGCCGCCGGCCATCAGCGATGCTATCGGGCGGCGCCGCCGGATCCACAGGTTGGGCCGGAGCAGCCACCAGATCCAGGGAAACTCCCCGGCGCTGGACCGGCCGGCGCAGGTGCCACGGCCTGAAATGCGGGGGGACTACGGCAGAGGGGCACGGTCCACGAGATGATGGCTAGTTGCACGATCCGCCCGTGGCGGCGCCGGTACCACCCGTGCCGAGGTTTCCGTTTCGATGTGACCAAGCGCACACCGGTGCCTCGGTTTGACGTACAGGTTTTGTCTCGGCCCAGACAACGATAGACTCTCCAGCCATGTTGCGCCTTCCCCTTCCCCTGGCCTTGCTCCTGGTTTTTTCTGCCTTTGTCCAGCCACAGGCCCACGCCGGAGAAGACTCCTCGGTGGTGCCGGCCTGTCCTGCGGGCAATCTTCTGGCCGGCAAACTGCCGGTGGCGTGGCAAGAGATCGCGCGCGATCGCGCCTTGCTTACCGACGAGACCGTGGCAAACGAAGGCGCGGTGTGGGATGCGTCCCTGGCCGCGTTGTTTGAAACCGGCGCCTCCACCGTGACCTGGGATCTGGGCGAGGTGGTGCGCGTGCGCTTGCTGGCCATCCAGGCCGACGCCAACGACACCTACAACATCTGGGGATCGCTCGACGGCAAGGACTACAAGGTGATGGGTCAGATCGATCCGGTCACCGGGCACGGTTTGCGCATGCGCACCCTCGATGTGGGCGGCATGGCAGCACGCTTTCTGCGCGTGGGCGAAGGCAAGGGCGACGGCTCCTATTCGGTTTCCGAAGTCGCGGCGTACTGCCAGACGCCCACACCCTTTCCGCCGCAATTCAAGGTCACGGACGCGCCGGCGGCCACGGCACCCAAAAGCTATCTCGACTACTGGAACACCGATACCAGCGCCCGCTGGGAAATGATTCTCGCCATCCTGGCTGCGATCCTGCTGTGGTGGGAGCGCCGTCTCACCGGCCTGGGCATGGCCGCGTTCAAGCTGCGCCTGCGCCGGATCCTCCTCGGGACAATGGGGGTGCTGGCCTTTCTGAGCTTCTTCAATTTCGGTTTCTGGCACTTCCCCGGTTTCGTGCACGGATGGGATACCTTCCACTACTACGTCGGGGCGAAGTACTTCAAAGAGATGCACTACGAGCGCCTGTACGAGTGCGTGGCAACTGCCGATTCCGAGGAGCCAGGGCTGCGCCGACGGGTCGAGCTGCGCAAGATAACCAACCTGCGCACCAATGTGGTGGAGAAGACCGACGACATTCTCGCCCATCCCGAGCGCTGCAAGCAGCACTTTACCGACGCGCGCTGGGAATCGTTCAAGAATGACCTACGCTACTTCCGCACCTTGGAGGGCCCGCGCCGCTGGGATGATGCCCAGTGTGACCACGGGTTCAACGGCACGCCGGTGTGGGCCATCTTGGGCAGCGCCCTGGCCAATTTGGCGCCGGCCAGTCGGCTCGACGTGCTGGTACTCGACGCCATCGACGTGGCGATGATCGTCGCCATGGCATTGCTGATGTGGTGGGCCTTTGGCTGGCGGACTGTGTCGGTCGCCCTTCTCGTGCTTGCCACCAATTTCCCGTCCCGCTGGGACTGGATTGGCGGATCTTTTCTGCGCTTTGACTGGTTGTTCTGGATGGGCGTGGGCGTGTGTCTGATGAAGAAGGATTGGCCGTTCTGGGCCGGGGCTGCCTTGGCCTACGCCGCGCTCTTGCGCATTTTTCCGGGATTTCTCTTCGTGGCGCCGCTGATTGCGCTCGGCTACCACTATGTGAAGGCCCGGCAATGGGACCGACGCTTGCTGCGTCTGATCATGGGTGCCGCGGTGGCGGTGGCGGTGCTGGTGCCAGTCAGTTTCGTCACATCGGGCGGTCCCAGTATCTATCCGGAATTCCTGCGCAACACCGCCAAGCACTCGGAGACGCCGCTGACCAACCTCATGGGGCTGCGCACGGTGGTCCATTTTCGACCTGCCGAGACGGCCGGCCGCTTGAACACGCCGGCTATGGTGGATCAGTGGTCGCGCTGGAAACAGGCACGCCTCAAGGCCTTCCACGAGGCCCTGCCGCTCTATGTGTCGCTGGTGTTCTGCTACCTGGTGCTCGTCGGCCTGGCCATCCGCAAGGTCGAGCCCTGGGTCACAGTGCTCTTGTCGGCGACTGTGATCTCGTTTGGCTCTGAACTGACTGGCTACTACTACGCCTTTCTCATAATTCCCGCCTTGCTGTACGCGGTGGTTCCGCGCGCCGGCGAGTGGCTGTTGTGGTTGACAGCGCTGACCCAGTTCCTGTGCTGGGCGCCCATCAAGCACTTTCCCAATTGGCTGCAGAGCCTGCTGCCAAGTTCAGTGCGACAAAGCTCCTTCGTCACCAATTTCAGCATGCCCAACGGGATGGACGAACAGCACACCTGGATGTCGCTTGCCACGCTCATTGTCTTCGTGCTGATTGCGCGCGAGTTGATGCTCGCACGCCAGCCGACCCTCGTGCCCAGCCTGGCCGGGCCCGACGGCGGCAAAGAAGCGAACGAGCCCCTGGCCGCCCAGGTCCTCGCCCCGGTTGTGGCGCGAGTCCCTCACCCGCAGGATGCGCCCCGAAACCGCAAACGCAAGCGGCGATAGCGGCGACCCAGAGCGGGCCCCGGTCGTAGAAGGCCGCGCCTAGCGACGGGCCCAGTAGCGCTGAAAGGCCTCCAGGACAGCCTCGTCCATGTTTGCGATCGGCACGGGCTTTCCGTCCCGGATGAAATACTTCTCGAGCACAGCCGTGCCGCTCTTGCGCGCGGATTCCTTCGCCCCTGCGTTCTTGAAGGAGTACTTTGATGACCACAGAGAATTCCAAAGGAGATTCCCATGAACAGAAACATGGTCCGCGCTGCGCTTTTGTTGGTTGTGACGCTGGTTTGGGTTGTGCCGGTCATCGCGGCCGAGACCTTCCCCATCCGGGACGGGGACAAGGTGGTGTTCTGGGGGGATTCGATCACGGACAATGCGCTCTACACTCGCACGATCGAGAAGTACGTGCGGGGCAGATATCCCTCCCTGAAGGTCGATTTCGTCAACCTCGGCTGGGGCGGGGACAACACGTCCACGGTCAAGCGGATGGAGCGCGACCTTCTTCCCGTCAACCCGACGCTCGTGTTCATCGACCTGGGCATGAACGACGGCGGCTACAAGCCCTACGAAGACCGGACCGGGGACGCCTACATCGCGGGCATGACCCAGCTCGTGGACCTGATCCGCACGAAGACCTTCGCCCGGATCATCCTCATCACACCCACGCCCTATGAACCCGGGGTGCGCACGGACGACCAGGCCAAGAAACTCGATGCGTTCTATCCGCAGGTGATTAGGAAGTTGAGCGACCGCCTCGTCGCTTTCGCGAAGCAGAAAGCCATCCCGGTCGTGGACCTCAACGCCGCGTATGCCGAGACAATTTCCAAGATCAAGGCCAAGGCCCCCTCCTTCAAGTTCACGGGCGATTCGGTCCATCCCAATTCGGTCGGCCAGGCGCTCATGGCTTTCCTCATCCTGAAAGGGATCGGAGCCGACGGCAGAATTCTCGATCTGGCCATCGACGCGAAGACCGGCAAGGTCGTCAGGAGCGAGGGACAGACGATCACGGAACTCACCAATTCGAAGGACGGTCTCGTCATGACCCGCAAGGTCTCGGCCTTCCCCTTCGAAACCAGCGGGAGTCCGGCCGGAACCGACTTCTCTCCCTGGTACGACACACTGAACAGGAACATGCTCAAGGTCACCGGCCTCTCGGCCCCCTGGTACATTCTGACGGCGGACGACGACGGGAAACCCCTCACGGTGCTGTCGAAGGACGAACTCGCCAGGGGAGTGAACCTCTCGGACCTCGGGATCGGTCTCCCGGAATACAAAACTGCGGGATTCATCGCGTCCCTGGTCGACGAGAAGCATTCCGCGCGGTACGCGCGTTGGCGCAGGACTCTCCTGCCGGGCGTGAGCAGCCCGTCCCAGTTCACACCCTACCTTCCCGAGACTACGGAGACCCTGTACCTCGCTGACAAGGCGGACATGATCAGCGCGTTCCTTGCGGGAGGCAAAATCTCCTGCCCAGTCTACAGGCTTCGGCTCATCCCCTCCGCGGTCAAGCAGATCGCCAAGGAAACAACGCTCATCCGCTCGAGCCTCAAGCTCCAGGACGCCGTTACGGGTTCCTGGGGAGGGAAAGGGACGCTGACCGCGGAGGACACCGCAGGCGTCAGGACCTGGTCCCTGGATTACGCGTTCACCGACACATGGTGGGCGGGTATTGGACTGAATCTCGACAACTGGGCCGGGGCCGCACCCAAGGATCTTTCGGGATACACCACAATGCTGGTCACGTACGAAGGCCCGGCCGAGGGCAACACGCTGGCGGTAATAATGTCATCCGGCGCGGGCAAGACGGAGATCAAGAGCGAAAACGCGGAGGTCGGCGGACCGTCGAAGGGGTGGAAAACCGCCGAAGTCCCCCTGAAGAACCTCAAGAATGCGACCTTCGACCTGACCAAGGTCGCGACGGTCATGTTCAGCGTCGGCGGCGCACCCAGCGGAAAAGGGATGCTGCGAGTGAAGGATGTCAGGCTGGTCGTGAAGGAATAGAGCTGTTCTAGGGCTACTTCCCGTAGCCTGCGGCGACGATGTTGGCCTGGACGGCGTCATCGGACGCACTCGACGAGGCGCCGGAAGTCATGCACCCTTCGAAGAAGTTCCCCTGAGCACCGTCGGTGTTGTCGCCGCCCATACCCAGGATGATGGCCCCTTGTTTCTTCATGGTACTGTAGCCATTGGGACGCGCGCCGTCGTACATGGTTGTCAGAGGACCCGACTGCGCATTGCCGCCCTTGAGTGCAAAGGTCCCGGATTTGCCTATCACGATGGCCGTGACGTAGGTGGAAGTCAGAGGCGTGTTGGTGGTCGTGGGTCCCTTATCTCCTCCAGCAAAGAGACCGTTCTCAAGGTCCGCCATCACCCAGGGGCCCGCGCCAGTACCCTTGCCCCAACTCTTGGAGTTGCCGAAATAGACGGCTTCCATGGTAGCGGCGCCGTCGTCCGTGTTGTTCGTCTCTGCATTGCCGTAGTCGAAGCAGCACCCACTGTTGAAGAAGGTACCGCTTGTCACCATGTACTCAGTCTCCGGCTGGTCGCCGGTTGCGATGCCCGAGGTACTGTTGTTGCGATAACCATCGCCAGCCACGATATGAACCCCGTAGACCGTATGGCCAGAGGCGGTCAACTTGAGAGCAGTCGCGTTTGCTTCGTTATCTGGTGTGTCTTTTCTCTGGCCCGCCGGGGCTTTGGTCAGGTGGTTGCCCTTCCCGGACTGGTCATAGATGATGGAGATGGTGCATGTCGTGCCAGAGCAGAATGTGTCTTGCACAGCGGAGTCGGCGAAACCTCCAGAGGTCAGAATTCCTATGTCCTTGGTTGTGTTGTCCGACGCGCGCCTGACCTGGTAGAGGTTCCCCTTGTACGCGCCCAAGAGAACCCGCACCGTGCTGTGGGCGGCAACACACGGCGTGTTGCCGGTTGCATAGATGTCGCAAGGCCCGCTGACGGCCGTTGTCGTCCCGCCCGAGCCGGCGGCTCCGCCCGTGCCGCTCGTACCGCCCGAACCAACCTGACCGCCGGTAGCACTTGTGCCTCCAGTGGACTTAGCCCCACCGGTTGAAACTGTTCCCCCCGTGGTCCTTGTTCCTCCAGTGCTCGTCATTCCCCCAGCAACGGCGCCACCGGTAGCCGTCGTGCCTCCAGTGCTTGTGCTTCCCCCAGCAATGCTGCCACTGGTAGCCAGTGTGCCTCCAGCGCCTGTGCTTCCTCCAGTTGCAGTGGCGCCACCGGTCGCAAGCGAACCGCCTGTGCCTGTTGCGCCTCCGGCGCTCGGCATTCCACCGGTCGCCGTGCCTCCGCTTGCGGGAGTGCCACCCGTGCCCGTGGCCATGCTCCCTCCGCTGGCCAGCGAGCCACCTGTTGCAACCGAGCCGCCAGTCCCCACAGAACCTCCCGCGCTCATGCTTCCCCCGGCGGCACTGCTTCCTCCCGTGCTCGTCACCCCTCCGGTCGCGGTCGAGCCACCAACGTTGCTCTTGCCGCCTGTCCCTTGCGCTACCGCCCCGTCAGATCCGGAACATCCCAGCGGGAAAGCTCCGACCATCCCGGAGAGCAGCAGAGTTCCCGCAAACTGAAGCGTTCGTGTGGCGCCTGGTGCTGTGAACATCATCTCAAGACTCCTCGCGCAAGAGTAGCGGCGATCCATAGTCGCTACGCATGATTGAATTTGAGGGCGTGTCCATGTTCGAGCCCATGGGCGCCGACGCACACTGGCGAGAACACAGCGAACACGTTCAGCAAGTGCCGTCTCCTCAGGCCCATGGCTCAGAAAGCTTCAACCGAAAGTTCCGCGACGAATGCCTCAGCCAGAACTGCATCCTCAACCTGGAAGACCCCCGTGCTACGATCGGCCTCTGCAGAAAGGTCCGTCACACATCCTTTTCCCGACGACGAAGAGATCCGAAAGATCCTTCGCCCAGTAGAAGATCATCCACTCCTCCACTCCTCGTAGTCCTTGTCGTCGACGCGCGGGGCGAGGAAGAACGGCGGCAGCCCGCCGTGCAGCATGCGCCGGTCGAGGTCAGTGCTGCCGAATGCTTCTAGTCAGACCAAACGCAAACTGGCTCGCCGAAGTCAGGTGCTGGGGTCTTGCTGGCTTCTGCCTCGCACGATGGTGCGCCGCCGCGGTCCGGGCCGGAACCTGTCGCTGTGCCGACCACCGCGCTGGCGGCCCCGGCGGCCAGCGCGGGATCTGCGCCAGCAACGACCCCAACCACCTGCGACACGCCTACATTTACCTCACTGATGAGATCGCGCTGCCCGGCCCATCATTTGGGAGTCAACTTCATCACAGTGCCGCCGTGGGTTGTCCAGTAGACGCTCGTGGCGTCCACGGCGATGTCTTGCGGCGAATTCTGGCCCGAAACGAGGAGCGTGGTCGTGCCACCATCAAGAGAGACCTTCATCACGGTTCCGCCGAGAGAGGTCGTCCAGTACACGCTGGTGGAGTCCACAGCGATGGCAGCAGGGTCGTTCTGGCTCGCGGCGAGAGTCGTGGGTGTGCCACCGTTTAGAGGCATCTTCATCACAGCACCGTTGGGGGAGACACCGTTGGTCCAGTAGACACTGGTGCCATCCACGGCGATGGCCTCTGGCTGGTCTTGACTTGAGGCAAGAGTCGCGGGTGTGCCACCATTCACAGGCACCTTCATCACCGTGCCGCTCGATCCCGTCCAATAGACGTTGGTGGCGTCCACGGCGATGGCGATGGCACAGGGGGTGACCTGATACGAAACCAGGGGCATGGGGATCGTGCCGCCGCTAAGGGGCAACTTCATAACACCATCCAACTTCGGGCGCTTCGCCCTAGGGTTGAGGAGGGTGGAACAATTGGTCCAGTAGACGCTGGTGGCGTCCACGGCGATACCAGGCGGCGAATTTTGGCCAGTGGCGAGGGTGGTCGGCGTGCCACCACCCAGAGGCACCCTCATCACGGAAGCGCCCCTGTAGAAGCTGGTGGTCCAGTAAACGCTCGTGGCATCCACGACGATGCCAGAGGGAGCTGGGCCAGTGGCGAGAGTGGTGGGCGCACCACCGCCCAGAGGTACCTTCATGATGGTGTCAGCCTCAGGGTCGGTCCAGTAGACACTGGTGGCGTCCACGGCGATGCCAAAGGGAGCCCGGCTAGAAGCGAGGGTAGTGAGACAACGACCGGCGGTACACTGAGCCGTGGAGGGCGCGATGGCCGAGCAGACTCGGCCGCATCCACCACAGTTGTTGTTGTCCGCCTGGGTGTCTACGGGACGACCGTTGCATACCGTCTGACCCACACGTGCGCCGGGCGAGTCGGCAGGGGCCGCCACATCAGCCGTGCCGGCGTTGACGTCGTGGGGCACACAAAGAGCAAGGAACAAAGACAGAACTGCTGAGAGCGCGTTGGTCCTGGTTTGCATGATGACCCTCCTCCACCGTTCGAGTGTGGGGCATTCTAGGACCGCTCGATTTTTCTGTCCAGCCCAGCCACAAGCGAGTGTCGCCGAAGCGATCGTCCACGATGCGCAGGTCGGGGTTCTGCTTGTCGCCGTGGACTTCCATTGCCGCCGCAATCAGCCGCGATCCGTCCAGCGAGCGCGCGGTGTCCACCAGCGTTTTCAGAAACCGCGTGCGTTCGGCGGTGATTGGCGTCTCGTTGGCCACGGACCAGACCACCACGCTGGCGCGGTTCTGGTCGCGCGCGATCAATTCTGTCAATTGTGCCTGCGCCAGGTGCAAAGTGTCCGCGTTTTCC
>PMLB01000068.1 GCA_003158735.1 Myxococcales bacterium
GTTCTCCAACGCTCAAAAAACCGCTTCGATTCGCCTATGGCCTGTCGTAGACAGTTTTGCTTTCGATCGGCCAGCCGGCGACTGGCTCAACCTTTTTTCTGGCCAGAACCAAGGCCGGGTTCGACTTGTGCTCAAACGCTGTCGTGTGCGTCGTCGTGGCGAGACCCTGGAAATCGTTCTCCAGAACTCCTACTGCTACTGCGACACTGTGATGTCATAATTCCACGAAGATTGGACCTCGGTGGTTGCAGCCCACAGAGAACCATTGTCATCGTTGGGATCCGCTGATTGGGTCATCCAGCCGGTAACCAGGGGACTTGAGACTCCTGCCAGGTCAATAACAACGGTAGGAGCGTTCGTCTTCCAGCTTGAACTGCCACCCATGACGCCAAGATGGGTCGTAGCCACAGGGCCGGCGACAACCCATCCTGACGTCGGCAGGGGGTACGTATCACTACCGATAGTTGCATAGTCAGCATCCCAGACTGTGCTCGACTCATACATCGTAGAGATCGTCACTGGTTTGAATGCTTCCCAGGGGCGGTCTGTAGCAAGAGTTACCGTGCCACTCGTTGTCATACTGACGTGAGCTGTGAGCTTGTTGTTGGCAGGTGGATCGATGTTCAAGGTGCCGCTGAATGAAAGGCCGGCAAGCGTTCCCGTTAGGAGGATTAGAACCTGGTCGCAATTTATATTGATTTGCGTGTCGATATACGATACCTGCTGCAATCCATCGGCTGTCCAGAAGACCGGAGCCAAAATGACCGAAGAGCCCCAGCCACCAAGTGGACCGTAGACGAATCGCGTGTAGCTGGAACAGGTGTCGATGGCTACATACTCAGGAAATGTCGTGCCGCTGCCAAAGTAGAGAGTGATTGAGTTGGCGCTCGTGCCAGCAACCCATCGGAATCCGCTGCAGAGCCCTCCCGGTGGTAGGACTGCGTTTCCACATGTGCTCGATGCTCCGCCAGTTGCCGAATAGCCCCCGGTATTCGCAGTTCCGCCTGTGCTCAGGGCTCCACCGCTCACAGAGGAGCCACCTGCTCCTGGGGCTCCACCGGACGCTACTCCTCCCGAACCTGAGGTTCCGCCTATGTTCAGAGTTCCACCAGTCGCAGACGAGCCACCGGTGCCGCCAGTTCCTGAGGTGCCAGCGGTTCCACCACCCCTGTTCGATCCACCGGAGCTAATTGCACCACGAGTGCCATCAATGGTGGAACTAGTGGCACCACCAGCACCACCTATGCGACCACCTCCAGCTCCGCCCGGACCGATGATGCCGCCAGTACCACCGGTGGTTCCGCTGCTGATGGTGCTGGCAGGCCGACCTCCGCTTGCTGCTCCTGCATCTGCGGTGGTCTTCAGACCAGATCTGCTACAGGCCAGTCCCACTAGGCCAGCTACAAAGAGGGCTAGGACACTCGTTGACGTGTTGAACATTTCGTCCTCCATGTGCTCACCCGATGCGTGCGAAGCTTAATTCCATGCCGTCCTCCTCAGAAGCTCTCCATGCGCTGTCGGACCTCGTGTTCCTTCATCACCCGGGGAACATGGTACCGCTTTTCCGGTACACAGGATGCTCAAGAACAGTCGTATTCTTGGCGCCACACGATTGTATTGGCTCTTACGGTCTTCCGCCGTCGCCGCTCGGGCATAGGGCAAGGTCAATTTGGTTTGGACGTGTAGGTGAATGTAGTTGACAGAAGATCCTTATATCGGACATTTTGTGCAGATGCGATTCGGTGAGGAAAAATGGCGCTTCAAATGACTATGCTCCCCTGGCCCCACGAGCTGGACTTCCGCACGCCTCTCGTCGTCTTTGCCGTGCTCTTCGGCTTGACCCTGGTGGGGCTGGCCTGGCGAAAATCACTGCGCACGGCGGTGGTGGGGTTGTGCGCGTCGGCCGTTCTCTTTACCTGGTTCCTGCTGGATGTGTTCATGCGCGATGTGGCGCCCTTCTGGTCGCAAAAAGGGACCATCGCCGAATACTACAAACGTCGCCGTTCGCCCGACGAGCGGCTCATTGCCTATTCCATGTATTGGCGGGGCGAGACCTTCTACACGAAGAACGAGATCTACGAAGGTCCGCAGGAAGAACGCACGGTGTTCGATACCGACAACGCCGACGAAAAGATGGAGGAGTGGGTGAAGACCCACCGCGGCCGCCGCGTGTTCGTGCTTTTCGAACGCGGCCGACAAGAGAAGGTCAAGCGGCTCTTGCCACCGGAATCGCGCGACAGCTTCCAGGTTCTGTACGAGAAGAACAACAAGTTCTCGCTCGCCCAGGCCGATATCTAGAGCCAGATAGCATTCGGAGCGTGGGACCAAGGCGGTCTCCGCGACGGGCACGGGGCGCCGTCGAGATGGGGTCTGCGTGTCGGGTGGGTCAGGCGTAATTGAGATTCCCGTTGAAGCCCCGACTGCACTCCTTCGTCGTGATATATTGGCCACGAGGTTCTTGCCTTCGTGGCAAGGGTACAGGTGAGGTGGGCTATGAATTTCGCGAAAGACATTTTCATCAGCTACACGCATATTGACAACCAGCTGCTGGCCGGGCAAGACCGCGGTTGGGTCACGCGATTGCACGAGACGCTCAGCGTACAGTTGGAGATGCGTCTCGGTGAGAAAGTTGAGATTTGGCGCGACGACAAACTCGCCGGCAACGACGCATTCGCCGACGAAATCGTGGCGCAACTACCTCAGGTCGGGCTGCTGGTTTCAGTCCTGAGCCCGCGCTATCTGAAGTCGGAATGGTGCAAGAAGGAGGCGGCCGAGTTCTGCCGTTCCGCCGCCGAAACCCTTGGTGTCGAGGTTAGGCGGAAGTCTCGTATCATCAAGGTACTGAAGCTGCCGGTCGAGAGTCTGGACGGTCTTCCGGATGTATTCCGTAAGGCGCTGGGATTTCCGTTCTACAAATCCAAGAACGAGGTGCCGATAGAACTTGACCCGGCGTACGGCCCCGAGATGGTCGGTGATTTCAATGTCAGCGTCGCCATGCTCGCCCACCAGCTCGCAAACACCCTGACAGCGCTCCGCCAGACCGAAGGATCGGCGCCATCCGCCGCAGAATCCAGGGGCAGCGTATACTTAGCGGAGACCAGTTGGGACCGCGAGCCTGAGCGCAAACAGCTTGAGATCGAGCTTCGCGGCCATGGCTACGGGATTCTGCCAGATGCCCCGCTGCCCTCGCGCGAACAGGAGTGCCGAACCGAAATGACCAAACAGCTGGCGAGTTGCAGGCTGGCAGTCCATCTGGTCGGGAACCAGCCCGGAATGATCCCTGCTGGACCTAGCCGAAAATCTCTTATTGCACTGCAGAATGAGCTGGCGGTCCTTCAGTGCAAGTCACGCAGTTTCCCACGGGTCATATGGGTGCCCGACGGCACTCAGTCGAAGGATCCCGACCACCAGCAGTTCATCGATTCCCTTCACCGTACAGAAGAGGCGCAGTTCGGCGCCGACCTCATCACCGGGGATCTCCAATCCTTGAAGAGCGCAACGCGCTCAGCGCTACGCGAACTAGAGCGGCCCGAACGTGCCACACGCCAAGACAAGATGCAGCCGGCGGACGAGTCGTGGATCTACGTCATCTGCGACAAGAGAGATATCAATGCCACGGTCCCCTTGCGGAAATACCTGGAGCAGCGCGGGTTTGAAACCAAGAGACCGCTGTTTGAAGGTGACGCGGCCACAGTCCGGAAGGCAAACGAGAGTCTTCTGAATGAATGCCGGGCTGCCATTGTGTTCTACGGAAACGGGGACGAGTGCTGGTTGAACGCCATTGATAACGAGATGAGAAGACTGAGGAGCCGTGCGCCCGTCCGAATCTACGTGGCCGCACCAGCCAGTGATAGCAAAACGGAAATGATCGAGCTCGACAAGAATACCCTCCTGGACGGACTCTTTGGGTTGCCGGAGGAGGCATTGGAACAATTCCTAGCCAGCTTAGGCCGGAAGGCCACCACGGGAGGCGCGGCGTGACGAACACGACCGTGTCCCGCACGCTGGTCAATCCGTTCCCGGGGCTGCGACCGTTTCGGGCGGATGAACAGGACTTGTTCTTTGGGCGCGAGGCTCAGGTGGACCGCATGGTGGACAAGCTCGCCGCCACCCGCTTTCTAGCGGTTGTCGGCACCTCGGGAAGCGGCAAGTCTTCTCTGGTCAATTGCGGTTTGCGGCCGGCACTGCACCGGGGGTTGATGCCCGCGGCCGGCACGTCTTGGTGGATGGTACAGTTCCGCCCCGGCGGCGACCCGATTCGGGAGATGGCAGCCGCCCTTTCCTCGCAAGGCGCGGTGTTTGCGCGCCCTTCGGCCGGGTTAGCTCTGGAAGAGATGGTGGAGGCCACGCTTCGCATGAGCAGCATGGGCCTGGTCGACATCTTCAGGCAGGCAGGCGTCAGCTCGGCTCTGCTGGTCGTGGTCGACCAGTTTGAAGAGTTGTTCCGCTATCGCAAGCTGCGCAGCGACGCGGCGACAGATGGCTACGGTCCGGGCCAGGAAGCGACCGCATTTGTCCGGCTGCTGCTTGAGGCGCAGGAGCAGCAGCAGTACCCGATCTATGTGGCGCTCACCATGCGTTCTGACTTTCTTGGCGATTGCTCCAAGTTCGACGGTCTTCCCGAGGCCATCAATGAGAGCCAGTACCTGGTGCCGCGACTGACACGAGAGGAGCGTCGGTCGGCTATCGCGGGTCCGGTGGCGGTTGCGGGGGCCACAATGAGCCCTGCACTGTTGACACGGCTGACCAATGATGTCGGCGACAACCCCGACCAGCTTTCTATCTTGCAGCACGCACTCAACCGGACCTGGCATCGGTGGGAGAACGAAGGGCGAGCAGAAGCGCCCCTCTCGCTCGACCACTACGAAGGGATCGGCGGGATGGCGCATGCCCTCGACCTGCACGCAGAGAGGGCCTTCGGCGAATTGCGCTCGGAGCGACAGCGTGCGATTTGCGAAAGGATATTCAAGGCTCTTACGGACCAAGGGACGGACGCCCGTGGAATCCGCCGCCCCACTAAGTTGGGCACCCTGTGCGACATCGTTGGGGCAACCGTCGCAGAGGTGGTAGCGGTGATCGACGTATTTCGCAAGCCGAGCCGCTCGTTCCTCATGCCGCCGCTGCCCGAGGAGCCGCGCTCCGAAACCCCCATCGACATTTCTCACGAAACGCTGATGCGGGTATGGGTCCGGTTACGAAAGTGGGCAGATGAGGAAACTCGGGCCGCGCGCGAATACAGGGGGCTGGTGGATCGCGCGACTCGATACCCCGACCGGGCCGGACTCATGCCGGACCCAGACCTCCAGACGACGCTTGACTGGGAATCGCGGCAAAAGCCGACTGGTCCGTGGGCCGCCCTCTATGGGGGTGGACTCGACGCTGCGCTCGCGTACCTACGAAAAAGCGAAATGGCGCGCGACCATGGATTGGCCCGGGCTGAAATCGAGCGGCGATGGCGATCGAGTTGGCAGCCGCTCATCGTTGCCTTTGTAGCCATTCTGTTTCTTCTGTCGGTGAAGTATCTGCACGATTCTCGGTATCTGCAAGATTCGCTGGACGATATCATGTTTCCTCCTTCGTCTAGCTCGGACACCCCGCTCGATCGAATCGGGAAGATTCTTCTTCCCCTCGTCAAGGTCGTCATCGCCGCCATTCCGTGCGCCGGCCTCTACTGGCTCTTGAGCTGGCAGTGCCGGAAGATCCTCCTGCGGTTCGGATTCCCGAAAGCACTCAAGGCCGTGCAGGCCGCCGCCAGAGCGATGCGAAAGCCGACCCGTGAGCGCGATCCCGCCACCAAGTTCGGAACCACCTATGCAGCGTGGTGGCGGCGCGTGGTGGCGACGGTGATCGATGGCGTGATCGATTGCGGTCTGCTTGTCGCTTCGGCGGGCATCGCCATGTGGCTGGATTCCACCAACGATCCGGAGCCTCGCACCCTCTGGGGCTGTTTCTTCCTTGCTCACTGGCTTTACCAGACGTTGATGATCCGGTCGCGATGGCAGGCAACACTGGGGATGAGGATTGCCAGAGTTTTTGTGACCGATTCCTCGGGACGGCGCCTTTCTCTGCTTGCCTGCACGGGACGCATGGTTGCAAAGCTGGCGCTGTGCGGGTCGATGGCTATTTGGGGGCCAATCCTCTTCCTCCTCAGACGGCTTGCGCCACAATGGCTGTTTGTCAAGAGATGGCAACAACCGCACGATATCTTCTCGAGAGCGGTGGTGTTGGTGCGGCCCGCGAAACAGAGAGTGGCGATGGCTGCACTGGAGGGTGTAGCAGCAGCTCCACACACGCAGGGTGCCGTGTGATCGCCGACCCACGGCCAAGACGGCCCATGAAGAGCCGCCCGGAAAGAGAGAATGCTATTTGCCGCTGATCGTTGTTCGCATTGTGGCGGGCGGGAGGCAAACGGGGTTACTCTTTGGGGCAAGGAGCTTTGCCTATGAGACTTCGCATACGCTCGCGGTGCTTCTTCTCGCTTGGGTTTGTTCTTGCTTTGGTGCTCTCCGGTTGCAGCGGTTCGTCCAGCAAGGGGCCGATCACTCATGGCAACGCAGGCGTTGGTGTCATCTGCCGTAGCCTTGCTTACTGTCGCAATGGGCTCTCCTGCGACTCCGTCACTCACACCTGCCAACCGGCCCACTCCACCATTCCGGACGCGGCCTGCGATCTTTCGGCGGAATGCATGCCAGGTTACTACTGCACGCAAGGCACGCAGGGGGGCCGGGCATAGGGCAAGGTCAATTTGGTTTGGACGTGTAGGTGCATGTAGTTGACAGAACATCCATATATCGGACATTTTGTGTAGCGCCCAAGTTCAAATGTCCCCTTCGGCCCAAGTAGAAATGTCCCCTTTGAGACGCAAAGTGCGTGCTCATGGGTGGACTCATGCCGAGGGGATTATTGACGATGTCCACGAAAGAGATCGATCGCGGGGAGTTGATACGTCGGGTGCGCGAGAAGCGGCTCACGCAAGCCAAGGCGGCGGCGCTGTTGGGGCTCAGCGTGCGGCAGGTGAAACGCCTGTGCCGGCTGTTCAAGGACAATGGACTTGCGGGTCTGGCGTCGCGCAAGCGCGGACGACCGAGCAACCGCAAACTCGCGGTTGAGACGAAGGCCGAGGTCGTGGCGCTCGTGCGCGAGCGGTACGCGGACTTCGGGCCGAAGCTGGCGCACGAGAAACTGGTGGAGGTGCATGGTATCTGCGTGGGTCGAGAGACCCTACGTGGGTGGCTTACCGAAGCCGGCATCTGGCTGCCCCGCGCGGTGCGAACACTGCGTGTGCATCAGCCGCGGCACCGCCGGCAGTGTCTCGGCGAGCTCGTGCAAATTGACGGGTGCGACCATGAGTGGTTCGAGGCGCGCGCTGACCGCTGTACGGCTCTGGTCTACGTGGACGATGCGACGGGAAGGTTGATGGAGCTGCGCTTCGTGGTGAGCGAATCGGCGTTCGACTATTTTGCTGCCACGGAGTCGTACCTCGGCCACCACGGCAAGCCGGTGGCTTTCTACAGCGACAAGCACAGCATTTTCCGAGTCAGCCAAGAAGGCGCTAGCGGCCGTGCTGGCGGCGTTACCCAGTTCGGCCGCGCACTGGGCGTGCTCAACATAGACATCATCTGCGCCAATACGCCCCAGGCCAAAGGACGCGTGGAGCGGATGAACAAGACGCTGCAGGACCGGCTGGTCAAGGAGATGCGGTTGTGCGGAATCAGCAGCATGGCGGCCGCCAACGCGTATGCGCCAGAGTTCATGGAGGACTACAACCGGCGCTTTGCACGCGCGCCGATGAATCCTCACGATGCGCACCGGCCGGTGCACCCCAACGAGGATCTCGCGCAGATCTTCACCTGGCAGGAGGAGCGCACCGTGACCCGCAACCTGGTCGTGAATTTTCGGCGGCTGACGTTTCTGATCGTGCCCAGCCCAGAGACTCTCGCGCTTGCCGGGCGTCGCGTGCGCCTTCACGAGTCGGCGGATGGCGAGGTGGAGATCCGCTACGCTGGCCACCTTCTGCCCTACACCGTGCTCAACAAGCAGCCCCTGGTGGCGCCGGGTGAGGTGGTTGAGAACAAGCGTCTCGGTGCCGTTCTTTCGGTGATCTACGCTGGCCAAGAGGAACGGGACCAGCGCCGACTGGCCTCGAAGAAACTCACGCTTCGGCAGAAAGAACGCCTACGTGCGACGCGGGCCCAAGTAGGCCGCGCGCCCAATGCGACTCTGGTCCCCACCCCGCCTGGCCCCGGCCCTGGCCGGTTGGCCCAGACCCTCGCAGCCACGCAGGGGCGTGCTGGGTGCGACCCCGCGATAGCCGACTTCTTTGCGAAATTCACCGCCGAA
>PMLB01000152.1 GCA_003158735.1 Myxococcales bacterium
TGGACCCGCCCGAACCTGCTGAAGACAACCCGCCTGTGGCGGGCAGCAAACCTCCGGTTCCGCCGAGGCTGCCGCCAATAGCTGATGTGCGACCACCGCTACTGGCAAGCATCCCGCCTGTCGCAATCGATCCGCCCGTAGTCGAATACCCTCCAGATTGCGCAGTGAACCCGCCCGAGGCTGAGGATGCGCCAGCGCTGCTTGTACCGCCGCCAAGAGTGGTTTGGCTCGCGGAGTCTGTCTCACTGCTGCAGCTGGCGAGTACTGGAAGCAAAATGACTATCGGCGCGAGTGCGATTGTCTCTGCAAAATGGTTGATACCTAGGCGATGTAATCTCATGTTGACCTCACCAGTTCGCGACTTTTGTATCAATCGTCACAAGCGCGAGATACTATAGCAGAGCCGGTTTTCTGCGGGGGCAGTCGAAGGGCGCTAGCGTTACTCGTGAGGATGTGCCCGAGCCTGCTCCGCATGGGACCTCGCTGCGAGTATCGTCCGTGGGCCGAGCTGATGCGGGGGCTCCGCCCGTCCCCCCGCGAAGACCTACGGCCATCGACCTGCGTGAATGAGAACGCCCGCTGCGCGCGGTCTCTCGATCGTGGGCAGGGAGGGCGACGGGGTGCACTCGGTGTTTCTGGCTGGCTCGACAAGCGCAAGTTCCCATGGCCACGGATTTGGCAGTGTAGCTCGTCCACACCGGAGCAGCCGCACTCAACGGGACGCCACCAATTGGACGGCTACGATTTGTTTGTCCATGTTGACCTTCCCGCCACGAAAGCCCCCACAACTCGCTGTCTACGTCGGGCCGGGGCCGGCCGAGGCTTCGCGCTGACTAGCCATCCGAAGCGCCAGCACACACAGCAGGTTCTGCTCTTGCTTCCGCGGTGCCGAAAGGCTAGCGTGCCGAACCATGTCATTCGTGCGGGAATCGATCCTCAAGGCGATCACACTTGCACAAGACACGCTGCGCCCTGGCGGAAGCATCACTAGCGGGCTGGACTACGCCGAGTATGTGCGCTGGCAGGTCGACTCGTCCGGCGCGCTCTTCGGAAAGTTCCCCGGGTTCGATGTCCGCGGCAAGACGGTTCTCGAGATCGGCTGCGGTACGGGTGGCCGCGCCGCATACATGGCGACCCAGGGTGCGCGACGCGTGGTAGGGATCGACATCAACGCCGAGGAGGTCGCGCTCGCCTCCACGCATTGCTTCGCCCTCCTACCCGAGACCCGCGGGGTCCTGGAGTTCCACGTCTCGCGTGAGGACGAACTCCTGCCGCTCGGCGAGTTCGATCTGGTTGTCCTCGTCGACACGATGGAGCACGTGGTTTCGCCAGCCAAGATGATGCGTCTCGCGCATCACTACACGCGCCCCGGAGGGGAGTTCTTCTTCAGCTCGATCGGGTGGTATCATCACATGGGGTCGCACACCGGGCTCATTCCGTTCGTGAACGTCTTCTTCGATGACGCCACTATCCTCAACGTGATCCGTTGGAGGGTCAGTCGGCCCTCGTACGTCCCCAGGAGGTACGACTCGTCTCCTGCCGCGGAACGGTGGCGCGGCGTTCACGATCTCCGCGACCGGCCCGGGGAGCACCTGAACAAGATGACGGTCGCCGACATGCGACGGCTCGTGCGACACAGTATCTTTGCCGAAGGGGAGCTGCACATTATTGGCTTCGGCCAGCGGCACGCCTGGCTCAAGGTCCTCGATCCGCTCCGGCACCTCCCGTGGGTCCAGGAGTGCTACCACTCGCTCGTCGTCGCCAGATTTCGCAAGTGAGACCCCTGCGGTCCGGCTCCGGCGCGCGGAACGCTCCTGTTTGCCGTCGTTGCGGCTGTACCGCGGCGGCGTAGCATTGGCTCGTGCACGCGGCCCAGGATCTGTACTTCGATCAAGAGCGAGTGCCTGAGACGAATAGTGCCGATGGGCGAGGGGTATCTCCGTCGAGGCGGACGAGCGCTACTTGCGGACGCGGATCACGACAGCGCCGGCGTAGCGCTTGAGCGCGGGCGCGAGGTTCAGGACGGCGAAGTCGAGCTTGTGCACCAGCGGGTACGCGACCTGCGGGACCAAGCGGCGAGCCCGGAAGAGCAGGTTGTACGGATACAAGCGTACCTCGGAGAAGGCGCGCGTCGCCGCATCGATGTCTTTCCACTTCAGGTTCTCCTCGTGGTCGGTGACGTGGGTGACCGCACCACCGAACGCCATCGCCCGCCTAAGCATCCACGTCTTGACCACTTCGATCAGCGGGCTGTTGCCCATCGGCTCGAGGAACACGCCGATGCCACCTGGCCGCAGCACGCGCCGCACCTCGGCGAGCCCCTTGGCGATCCCTATGTGGTGGAGAATACCGAGGCCGTGCACGAGGTCGAAACGGTTGTCGGGAAACGTGGTTTCGTCGGCACGCATCTTGAGTGCGCTGATGGCGAGATTGTGGTGCGCGGCGCGGCGCTTGAGGGTCGCGATGCCGACCTCGGCGATGTCGATCCCGGTGACCTTCGCGCCGAGCTTGGCGAAGTAGACCGACTCCTCACCCATGCCGCAGCCCATGTCCAGCATGTCTTTGCCGGCGACATCGCCGAGCTGGACCACCGCCATCTGCCGCCAGTCCCACAGCTCTGTCGGGTGGGCGTACCTCGTCCACATCCGGGGCTTGAGTTCCAGGTCGTCGGCGTGCTTCGCGTAGTCCCGGTTAGCAAACTCCGCCTCTTCGCGGAGAACTTCGTCCATCTCAGATCTCTCCACCATTGCGCCATGATACACGGTGGGCGCGCGCCGCCGCAAGGCGCAGAGCTGGGGGGGTAGTGTCCGAGTCTGCCCCTCGGCGTCCTATTTTTTTGGTGACAGGTGAATTGGGAAGTCGGCTCAGTTCCAGACCGGCCCGGAGTCCGTGACGGTCATGCCCTGTACGTCGCTTCGGAACTGTGAGCTAGAACCGGCGATGGTGATCGACCCTCCCGAAGAGGTGATCCCCTTCTGAAAGACGATCACCACGTCGGAACCGCTGCCGGGATGCAGGGTGACGGTGAAGGTGCCGTCGGTGGAGCTGGCGGGGTTCGAGTCCAAGACCGAAGCGGTCAGGTTGGACGCGCTCGCCTCGCGCCCCTGGAGCACATGGAGAAAGTAGCTCTGTGCTGCCCCGGAGGTATCTTCCTCCATGCGGTAGATACCCATTGAATCGCACCCCGAGCACGAGGCTTCGTTCACCACGCGCCGTGCGTCTGTTTTCGTCGGCAGGAGGGTGGTCACGTGCAGGTCTTGCGAACCGTTCACCGCGTCGACATTGTTGTTGTCAACCAACGTCGGGCTGTTCTCGAAGTGGATCAAGAAGGTCTTGACCACCTTGGCAGCCGTGGCGCCGCCCGAGATATCCTGGGACGTCAATCGATCGAAGACTATTGTGGTTTCCAGCGAGCGGACAAAGACCAGCTCGCGCTCCACATGCGCCAGACCGGGGTTGTCGTAGGTGGGATAATTTGAAGTCGGGTGATATGAGGACGTCAGGTCCACGTCGGCGTAGGCGTAGCCAGAGCTGCTTTCCAGTCGTTGGATCACCGGCGCTCCCAGGGACCTCGTGTGCCAGTTGATGCTCATCCCGTTGACAAACAGCGTGTTGTGGGCTTCTGGATGGCTGATGTCGGTGCTGCCGGTATTGCCGAAGTTGGCTATGTTGTTGGAATACCCGCACGCCTCTCTTGTCAGCCACCGGCCGTTGCGCCAAATCTGGAAATTGCCAAAGTCCTCGTGATTATGCGTCATAATCGCAGGCTCGCCGAGCTGCCACTGAAAGACAGTCGAGGTGGTATCCCAATTCCTGTGCCCGTACATGTAACCGACACCAGAACCATAGAAGTCCAACGGCAAAGTGCTGAACGCCTGTGGTGTGATGGCGCTATTCGTTTCGGGCAGCGTGAGATGGGTCTGACCAGGGGTGATTTGATTGATCCATTGCTTGGCGTAGGCCCCTGCTGGGACGGCGGCGTAGTAGTTGGCCGCCACGGTCATGAAGTCACCGTAGTAGAAGACCTTGGGACGGTTGCCAGAATAGTATGAGTGCTCGTCGTCACCGAAGGTGAAAAACTCCCAGTCGTCTATGTTGACGCTGCGATTGTGTGTTAGGGCAGGCAGCGTGGCATACAGGAGCCAGAACAGGCTCTCCTTGAAGAAGTTGTTCTCCGCAAACAGGTCGCGTCCGGCGCTCACGCTGGTGGCGATCGGCACCAGCGAATAGGAGGTCGTCGTGGGCCCGTAGTCGTGTCCTTCCTGCGTGATGCCGCCGCGGTCAGCTGTAGCTTCCAGACTCACCACCGCCGCCCAGCGCGTCTGCAACGCATAGTCAACGAAGCTATCAGCCTGCGCGTTGTCCCCGTGGGTCGCGACGCCCCACTCGAACTCGTTTCGGATGTTGCCCCAGAAATAGTTGTTCTGGGTCATCCAATCGCCGTTGTAGAGCCCTCCCCATGCCTGCTGCTCCGT
This sequence comes from Myxococcales bacterium, assembly GCA_003158735.1. Taxonomy (GTDB): domain Bacteria; phylum Myxococcota_A; class Polyangia; order Fen-1088; family Fen-1088; genus Fen-1137. The sequence goes on from PMLB01000152.1 coordinate 4,476, forward strand.
GTTGCCGAGGCAGGTGTTGAGGTTCGAGATCATTGAAGTCTTCTGCGCTGTGCTCAACTGGTCGTAGCACCAGTCGTAGGTGATTGCGACAGCCTCGCCGTAGTTCCTGAGCCAGTCCGATCCGGCGCTCGTCGCCAGCGGGACGTCGGGCGGCGAGGCGGCCAGCGAGGTGGCCCAGGTGATGGCGGGCGTGCAGTCCGAACCTGTAGTGGCGTGCATCAGGGCGACATCAAACGCCGTCTGATAGTTGCCCGCCGCTGGGGAACCGGGCTTGTAAGGATGTGCAGCGAAGTAGCTGACCGCCCGAGCAAGCCGATTCGAGTCGTTGAACCACAGCCGGGGGTGGGCAGTAGGGATGGACATGCCATCAATCAAGAATGGCTCAGAGGGAGCGACGGTCAGCGACAGGGTCACGGTTGCGCTCCTCTGCTTGCTGTCGGCTGCGGCTATCTGGACGTTGAATGTCCCGGCGGCCTTCGGAATGCCGGAGATCGCGCCATTGGTCAGCGACAGACCGAGCGGGAGCCCCGTGACCGACCAATTGTATGGAGCCGTTCCACCGGCTGCACCCAATGCAACGGGGCCGTACGAGACGCCCACCTGCGCACTCACAAGCGAAGTAGTCAGAATCTGAATTGGGGAGCCAAGTGCCACACATGCCACCGCGCCCGCAGCACAGGTCATACCGGAGCTAGTACACGCAGCAAGACCGGTGACGAAGTAGCAGCCGGTGTGCTCGTCGAGCGTGCATGTGCCGAGTTGGCCCGAGCCCGCAGGGTCGCAAATAGGACCAAACCCCGTGCAGGTGTTGTCGCACAGACACAACAACGTCTGGGAGTCACAGTGTTGGCCGGTTTGGCACGCGGGGCACTGAGTCTTGCCTCCGGTGGTCACTCTTCCAGAGGAGCATCCCGCCAGGGCAATCACCGCGAAGCAAGCCGCTGTCGTGCGAGTCAACATCGATTCCTCCTTTCGTGTCGGAGAGCCATGGTGCAAGCAGATCAAAGACGACGCAGTTTACCGTATCTGAACCCCTCCAGGGTGCGTATTTGGGAGGATCCCCGCGAGCGGGACTCGGCTCCATCAGTCTCTGCTGCTACCACGGTCCTTTCTGTGGGCACATCGAGCCCCTCGTACCAGATAGACTTCTTATCGACGGCTACCGCGAGCAGCTTGAATGTCGCGGTAGAGTTCGACGTAGTTCTGGACCATACGCTCGATGGAGAAGCACTCGACGACGCGACGCCGGGCGGACTCACCCATGGCGCGGGCCACCTCGGGGGCTTTCCATTGGGCCAGGATTGCGGAGGCGAGGGCGGGCGCGTCCCGCGGGGGCACCAGGTATCCGTTTTGTCCCTCCGACACGATTTCTGGATTGCCGCCGACTGTGGTGGCCACGACCGGCAGCGCACAAGAACACGCCTCCAGCATGGTCAACGAGATTCCCTCGGCGTAGGAAGGCTGCACGTAGATATCCAAGAGTGGATAGATGGCCTCCACGTCTGCGCGATTGCCAAGGAAGGCGACGCGATCGCGCAGGCCCAGACGCGACGTCTCTTGCTCAAGACTGCCTCGGTCTTCCCCGTCGCCGACGATCACGAGCGCGGCCCGCGGCGCTTGCGCCGCGACTGTCGCGAATGCCGTCAGCAGCGTTCGAATCCCCTTCCCGTCTACCAGCCGGCAGACTGTCCCGAGCAACGGGCTGCCTGAAAGTCCGACGATACGACGCCTCTGCTCCTCCCGGTCGCCCTCAACTGGGCGAAAGCGGTTCGTATCGATGCCATTTAGGATGAGACGGGTGCGCCCCGGCGGAAAACCATAGAAGGCCTGAAAGCCCTGCTGAACGTCTGCCGAAACCGCGACCACCACGTGGGACAGTCGCCAGCACCATCCGGCCACACGGCTGCTTCCATGCACGAGTGGCCAACCTGCGCCGTGTTTGGTGGTAACCACGGCCGGCACCCCAACCAGCCTGGCGGCCAGGCCACCGTTCACGTGCGAGAGAAAGTTGTGAAGGTGAACGACATCCGGGCGCTTGCGCCGAAACAGGCGAGCCAGCGCAGAAATCGACGCGAGCTGACTGTTGCGCTCCGACGCCGAAATCACGGTCCTGGGAATTCCCAGGTAGCGGTCCCAGTGCTCCAGTTCGTCACCGGGCTGAAGGGCGCAGACGTGAACCTCCATCCCCGGGAGCCGCTGCATCTGCAGACACATCTCGAGAACCAGCGTCTCCAGCCCGCCGGTCTGGATCGCGCGCACCACGTGCACCACATTGAGTGCTCTGTTGTTCACTCCCGACTCTCTGGATGGGTGCGCCGCCGGGTCATCTGAACGGAGGATTCTCCCGGCAGTAGCGAATGACCTCATCGGTGAACGGGCCGAAGAACGGTTCCCCTGCGTACTGGGCGAAACGAATCGTGTGGCCGTTGATGTTGACCTCGATGAAGCGCCACCGACCCTCAGCGTCCAGACAGACGTCGAAGCCCACTACTCGGGCCAGATAGACTTGCTGCGCCATCTCTCGCACGAGTCCCTTCAATTCCTCGAATCGGGGCACCACGTCGTGTGCCTCGAAGTCAAACCCAGTATCCGGGTGCCGCGAGTACTTGGCACCATACTTGTCCACGGCGTAGCGATTCAGCGCGCCATCGGCCCGCACAAAGCGCACGATTCCACCCTGCGTTTCGTTGTCGAGCGACCCAGCCCTTCCCATCCGGAGGGCGGTATTGAGAATATGAATCTCGTTGTTCGTCACTGATTTGTAGGTGTTCACGCGCATGGTGTTGAGGCCGTGATCCTGAAAGCGACGAAAGAACTCATGCTGCCTGAGCTTGCGTTGCACGACAAAATTCGTCTGCCTCACCATGGCCGCCCGCAGGGCTTCCCTGCTTTCCGGAAAAAGCACACCACGGCCGCCGCTGCCCATGCTGGGCTTCATCACCAACGGGAAGTCAGCACCGTCGATGACCGCCCCGACCCGCGTCGGGTCGAGCACGTGGTACTCGCGATCGTAGAACTCACCGTCAATGTTGTGGAGAAGGACCTCGGGAAAGCGGCCACCGGGCAGCCAGCGGTCATAGAAGTTCTTGTTACCCAGAAATCGACAAATGTCATAGCGATTCAGGACCGGCTCGATCTCCGAGACGAAGACCTCTTCGGGCACGATCTGTGGGCTGGTGTGCCCCGCAATGCCATAGCAAACCCTCAGAGTCTCTCGACTGACGTCCGGGCGCAGTTGGCGCCAGAGGGCCACGTGCTCTGCCTCCAAGGCGGGAGGGCACGGGCGACTGTACTCGGGATGCAGTGAGAAGACTTTTCGGTGGCGACTGCGCCAATCGGCCCGGGACAGCTGCCGTATCCGCCAGTGCTTTAGTGTGTTCTTGAGCCTGGCTCCCATTTGTTGAAGCTTTTCGTTCATCACGCACTTCAGTCGCGCATCCGAGGGCCTGATTCGCTAGCTACTCCATGCAGATCCACAAGGGCGAGCCAGCCCCTACGCCGCAACGGCTCTCGAGTAGATAACGCACGGTACTGAGAGGCCTGGATTTCCGGCACATCCTTGTCCATAGCGAGCGGTGTCTATATCCCCAACCCGACGGGTAAAGTCAAGCAACGCGGGCACCATGCCAATACTGCTATTCGCTGGAGCGTCGAATGCCCTCGCGCACGCCCACTCGGGGCTTCCAGCCTAGCAGCTGCCAGGCAGAGTCGCTCTCGTAGTGCAACCGTGCCAAAGCCGACTGGAGCCGATAGAGCGCGATCGGCGATGGTCGGCCCAAGGCACCGAGCGGCAGCTCGCTCAGCTTACCCAGCGCAAAGACCACGGCCCGAGGGATCCGAAGGATCTTGCCGCCTGCCCCGACTGCATTGAGCACGTCCTGCTGGTTCAGGTGCTCGGGATCAACGATCTGGATCACTTCACCCTGATTCAGCCGCCGGCTGCAGGCCGCCATGATCGCATCGACGACGTCATCGACGTAGACGAGCGGGAGCTCGAGCTGGCCATCTCCCAAGACGAGCCAACGGCTCCCAAGCCGCCGAGCCACCGCGCCGTTCAGCAAAGGAATGCCACCACCGAAGATCTGGCCTGGTCGTAGAACGACGCACGGCAGGCCCTCGCGGGCTGCGCTGCGTACCCGATTTTCGGCTTCCAGCTTGGCGCGGGTGTAGGCGCCCCGTTCCTCGGCTCGCGGCTCGACGGAAGTGCCTTCCGTAACAGCTCCCTTGCCTGATGAGCCTGCCCAGTCGACGACGGACAGGGAAGAAATGTGGATCATCTGCGCCACGTGGTGTTTCCGGCAAGCATCGATGACATTCTGGGTGCCAACCACAGTCGCACCCAGGTGCTCGGGCCAGCCCCCTTTCATGGCAGCGCCGGCATGAATTACGGTTGTGGCACCCACGACTGCACGGTCGACCGCAGCAGGGTCACCCAGATTACCGAAGCAGTATTCCACTCCATCCAGCGGACGGCGCGGGACACGTCGCACGAGTGCCCGCACCTTCTTGCCATCTGCCACCAGACGGCGCACCACGGCCGATCCCAACGAGCCAGACGCGCCGGTGACCAGAAAATCCACCCTTGGGGACAAAGAAAACTTGGCCAGGGTCGCCGCGTGCTCGGCCTCTGCGGCCCGAGCTACCTGCTCCACCCAGCGCACGACCTCGGCAGCGTCTTCCACCCTCACCGGAGGTGGCTCACCGGCGGCTAGGCGGCGATAGAAATCCGCGACGAGATCTCGTAGCCCCTGGTACGCTTTTACTTTCTTGCTGACGAACTTCCACACACCGATCGGAACATCCACCAAGGGTTGCACCGAGTCCGTCAGCGCATTGACCAGCCGCTCAGCTGCCTTGGGCAGCGGGGTGGTGCCGCGCTTGCCATGAAACATGGCAAATAGATCGACCCGCAGCACACCACGCGTACCGTGGATGATGATCTGGCTCTGCATGGGCTTCGTGTTCCACGAGAGCTGGAACTGACCCAGACCTCGCTGGCAGCGTAGCTGCGCTCGCCACTCGTCGAAAGCGAGGTTGGGATCCCCGCCCAAGCTGGCCCATTCTGCTTGGACCTCTTCAATGGGCCCGAGCAGGGCCTGGATCAAGTATAGGCAGTGCACTCCCAGGTCGCGAAACGGGTAGCCCGCATCGCGGTAGTGTGGGGGCAGAGGCCCTCCCTCGAACGGCGGATACTCCGAGCCGCGCAAGATGTCCACCGAGACCACCTGCCCCAGTGCTCCGGAGCGCACTTTGTCTAGCGCGCGCCGCACTTGCGGATCGTAGAGCAGGGAGTGATTCACACTGGCGGTGAGCCCCTTCTCTCGGGCCAGTTGGGCAATGGCCAGCGCATCTTCCACGCTTTCCGCCACCGGCTTCTCCACCAACACGTGGCAGCCGCGCTCCAGGGCTTCCAGCGCAACCCGAGCGTGTGAAGAAGGCGGTGTCAGCACGTGGATCACGTTGGCCCCGGCCGCCACCAATGCCTCCATAGACGCGAATGATTGGGTTTCCCATTTCTCAGCGGCCGCTTCTGCCTTCTTGGCGTCAAGGTCAGTAACCCCAACCAGGTCGACGTTTGGCAGGGCCTTGACAGCTGCTACGTGGAACTCGCAGATGTTGCCGGCACCGACCATTCCGACGGCGGGGCGTGGATTGTTCATGTTCTCCCTCTCTTGCGCGCAGCTATGTCGCTGACCATACGCTCGATTTCGGCGACGCGCGCCTGCCAGGTTTCAGATTCCATGGAGCGCGAGCGCTGTTGCCGAAGCTCCAGCGAGTTTTCCACCAAGGCGCGCTCGACCGCGGCCAGGAAGCCCTGGTGGTCATCTGCAACTGCGCACAAGTGCCCATAGCGACGCACTTCCGGAACCCCGGTGGACACGACAGACAGCCCGGCCGAAAGGTATTCTCGCAGCTTGATGGGATTGACGAATGGCATTCGCTCGTCAATTCGGTACGGGATCAGGCCAACGTCGAAGCCCTTGCAGTAGGCCGGAAGGTCGCGATGTTCCCGGCGACCCAGCAGATGCACGTTGGGCAGGCCGGCCACCTTGCTCGTATCCACCATGATCTGGCCGACCAGCACCAGGCTCCATTCCGGATGCGACCGTGCGAGGTAGGCAATCAGGTCGAGATCCACCCAGTCTTGGATGGTGCCGTAGAACCCAATCACAGGGCGGGGCATACCGGCTATGTCAGCGGGAATGCGAGTCTCCGAAGCCAGCGCCTGGGCGAACAACGCGTGGTCCACGCCGTGGGGCGACACGAACGTATTGGGATTGGCTGCGCGCTTTCGATCTGCTAGAGCGTGGGTCACCGCGAAGACGCAGTCGGTACGCTCGAGCAGGCGCCGTTCGGCCGCCTGCGTGGACTCCAAGTTGATATAGGAGAACATCGACCATTCGTCGACGCAGTAGTACACGGCTAGCGACTCGCCGAAAGCCCCGACATAGTCCGCGACGTTCGGCAGGAACGTCCAGAGGTGAAACTCGGACAACTGGAGCCGCGCTCTAAGTGAGGCGATGGTCGCAGCTAGGATTTGGCGATTCACTTTTCGCGCCAATGCGTTGTGGGGCAACGGCACCACGATCGGAGTGAACACCCACAGGTCATTCTCAACATTGACAGGGCCTCTGGCGAAGGCCGCTAGCTTGCGAACGACTTTGCCCAGGTCGCGACCGCTCGTGAGCTTAGGTGTCCGCGTCGCAACCGAGTTGAGCCACAGAACCCGCCGACTGCGGGCCAGCTCGCGCAACACATGGTGGTTCGACGTGGGGGTTTCGTCCCAATCTTTGGCGAAAGCTATGATAGCGGGTGGGGAACCCAAGGCGGCGAGAGTATAGTGGTCTCCTTGTCACGCGGCAACACGTCACAGTATTGAGAACTTCTTACGGCAGGTCCATTCTGGCGGGTCGTAGGATAGACTATGGACTTGTCCGCTTCATCGTCTTGCCAACCTCAAGAGCGGCGCAACCCCGTCCGGCAACTGGCACGGCGTGCGCTGGCTTTTTCTCTGCCGCGGGCGCTGTACATCACCCACGGCCCACGTTCTTCGCGCTGTGTGTGTGTCACCTTCGACGACGGCCCCCACCCGGAACTAACCCCACGTCTGCTCGATGTCCTTGCCAAGGAAGCGATCAAGGCCACCTTCTTCGTGGTCGGCCAAAGGGCCGAGAAGTACCCCGAGATCGTGCGGAGGATTGAGGCGGAAGGGCACGTCGTTGGCCACCATTCCAACTCGCACCCTGATCCCGTTCACACTTCCACCCTGGGAATGCACCGGGAGGTTCTAGCCGCGAGCCGCGTTCTCCGGGAGATCCTGGGCCATCCCGTGCGCCTCTATCGACCGCCACATGGAAAATTGCGGCTCGCCGACCTGCCCCTCATCTGGTCGCTGCAACAAACTATCGTGCTCTGGAACGTGGATCCCAAGGACTTCGCCCAGCCCTCGGCGGTGCATCTCGCCGATTGGTTCGCATCCCGACCGCTGCGGGGTGGCGATCTGATCCTGCTGCACGACTCGTCTCCCCATGCCTGGGTGGCCCTGCCCACCATCGCTGCGGGGGTCCGCCGCTCGGGCCTGCATTTCGGCAGTCTGGAGCAGTGGACCCGATGGCTGCCGATGGGGCCGCGATGACCCTTGCCATTCGCTGGGAGAAGTTCCGTGCGGCTGTGCACAGAACGCCTGACCCATGGCGAGCTGTTCTGCCTGGTCAGGCCTCGGTCCAGCGTGCCATAATAACAAGGTGCGCGCTGGCCCGCGACACGTCCACACGAGCGACACCACCATGCCTGAGCAGAGAAGCGACAATACCCCCACCTACGGGTACCGCCAGGGTGCCCAGGCGCCATCGCCTGACTCATCTCAGGCCGGTCCTGGGGTGCCCTCTCGCAGTCGCTCCATTCCGGAACAACCCGTGGCGGCGACAAGACCGGAGACCGCAACTCCACCAAGGGCGGCTGCCCTCGCGGCCAGCCTGGCCGCTGTGGTGCAGGCAGTGGTTCCAGCAGAGCTGCGGTCGGCCAACGTCGCGGTAGCAGGGCAGGCGGCTCGCCCCATACAGCCGGCAGCGGGGATCGAAGTCGCCCCTGCGCGTGTCATGGTGAGCCGGTTTGCCCTGCCGGCGAGGATCGATCCGCATCTGTCGGTGCTGCAGCCCGAAGCCACTACCCGCGCGGCCGGGTTCCGCGCTTTGCGCCACCGTTTGACAGAACAGAAGGATCCGCGCGTGATCCTGGTGACCAGCGCGGAAGACGGTGAGGGCAAGACTAGCTGCGCAGCCAATCTGGCGCTGGCTCTGGCCGAATCGGGGCGCTTCAAGGTTCTGCTTGTAGAGGCCAATCTTCGCCGACCCAGGCTGGCGTCGATCTTCGGCTTCCAACCGGGACGCTGCTTGCTCGCCCAGTTGGCGATCCATCGTGAGCAAGTGGACGCCCCTTGGGTGGTCACCGAGATTCAGCCCGTCGGCTTGCAGATGCTCGTTGTCGCGCCGGGCGGCGCGGCGGATGCGGTCTTGCACGGGCCCACGTTTGCGGCGTCTCTCGCTCGTTTGCGTCTCGTCTACGACTACGTAGTCCTCGACGGACCGTCGATTCTCACCAGCGCCGATGCATCGATCATCCAGGACTCGGTCGACGCCGCGGTGCTGGTCTTGCGCTCCGGCGTGGCTCGCAACCGTACTGTCCAGCGGGCGCTCAGCCAGTTGTCCGCGGACATGGTGGCAGGGCTGGTCCTAATGGACAGCCCCACCTCCTAGATATCCGAGCATCGGCGTGGCTTCAGGGCGGCGGCACCTCGGCCAGTAGGGTGGGCAGACCGAAACGCTGCACGTCGCTTGCGCGATACAACCTGTCGTCCCGCAGAACCAGTCCCAGGCCAGTAGCCAGTGCCATGAGCAAGGAAGCAAACACGCCCGCCAGAAGGACTTTGAGCCGCGGCGATCGGATGGGCGCGGCCGGCCTGAAGGCCGGATCCAGCACCACCAGGTCGCCCCATTTGCTCTGCGATTCAAGTAGCGATTGCATCTCGGCTTGAAACTGTCGATTTTCCAGCAGAGAAAGGCGCTCGCGGCTCTCACGCGCTCGCCACTCCAGCTCGACGTACTCGGAGCGCATGTGGCCCTGCATGGCTGGATCACCAGAGAATTCAGGGCGCGCGATTGCGCTGCGCGGACGGGAGCGCGTGGCCCGAATCTGCTTCTCCAGCAACGCCAACTGCTCTCGTACTATTTGCGCCTCGGCCGGCTCGGCTCCGGGTGCCGCCGGTGCCTGGGTGGCGAAGGCCGGCACTTGCAGCGGAATCGCAGCCTTCTCGTCCAGATGGCGCAAGCGAGCCTTGGCGGTTTCCACGCGCACCATGGCCCGCTTCACGCCAGGGTACTCCTCGGTGAACTGGGACTGCTTGTCAGCCAGATCATGCTGGGCGGTGGCGAGCTCGGTTTCCGCCCGCAAGCGGGCTTCGGCCAGATCTTGGGGGACGCTGGCCCTCGAGGGATCGGATGAGGCCGCGGGCCGCCCCTGAATCTGGCTCAGTCGCTCGCGCAACTGCAAGGCTTGCATCTCCAGCCCCAGTGACGCCGTCGAGGGTGCGGAGCCGTCGTCGAATGCAGTGCCCGTGCGGGCGGTATTGACCTGGATTGCTTCAGGATGCTGGGCAGCGAAGAATGCCAGCTCCGATTCGCGCTTGCGCAGCTCTTCCTCGGCGCGCTTCTTTTCACCGTCGAGGAAACTCTTGGTCTCCTCCGCCTTCTGCGCAGACACATCCATTTGCGCCCGGATCAGCAACTGTGAAGCGCGCGCCGCGACCTGTTTGGCCAAGTCCGGGTCCGTAGCTTCAAAGGCGATGCGGAAGCTATAGCCCTCGCGTGGTGCGCTGAAGAAGAGGTCATGTTTCTGCAACTCCTCGGCGGCACCCACAAGCCCAAAGCGGGCCACAGTGCCCGGATAGAGGCCGAATTCACTGACCAACTTTTCCAGCAGAGCGTGCGAAAACAACCTCTCCTGCAAGCTAGCTGCGATCCGGCGCGGAGAGGGCATTTCTCGCTGTACCGCCGGATTTGAGGAACTCCGGTCCTGATAGAGCAGTACCGCTTCCGATCGATAGATCGGCCGGCTCATGTATGCCCAATATCCCGTGGCCGCCAGCCCAAGCAACACGATCGCGATGAAGCTGCGCGATTTGAGCGTGCGCCCAGCGATGGTCAGGATCATCCTGAAGTCAATCGACACATGTTGGTTGGGCGGACGCATGGTGACCAACTATACTACCACCCGAGGAAGGCGCCTTTGCTGGCTCGGCACCCGTCCGAGCAGGCGCAGTCCCGCCCGACGCAGATCCTGCTCGTCGCGGATCGTCGGATCGAAGGCCCCGACTAGGATGACGGCGAGAGGCAGGGACAGGATCGAAGCCAGGACAGCCTGCCGCACGAGCCTTTCCGACTTCGCCGGAGTGTGCCAGGGCGGAATTCCCGGGTCAACGACCTGGACCCGGGTACCAATCTGCTGAGCTGTTCGAAGATGGAGCTGGGCTTCAAGGAGCTGGGCGGCAATGGGTCGAGATGCCTTCTCGGAGGACTCGAGCGCCCGCGCAAGCTGCTTCACGCGCAACAGCGAGCCAAGATCCGGCCGCGCCGGAAGAGTGCGTTCGGCTTGCTCGAGCAAATCGCGCTGGCGCGCCGACTCGGAAGACGCGCTGCCCACCGCAACCCGCAACCCATCGATCTGAGCCATCAACGTCTGCGTTTCGTGCGCGGTTTGGGTTTCGGCCACCAGTTCGCCTAGGTCGCGCGCCACGGAAAGGGCCAGTGCGGGATCCGGTGCCGAGAACCCAATGGTCACGCGCGCTGTACGAGGCGGATCCGCGCGCTGACGATAGCCCTCAAAATAGTCGTGCCACGTGTGGACCTTGACCAGCTTGCGAATGCGGGACAGGGCGGCCGCGCGATCCGATGCCCCCAGCCGTCGCACGAGATCACGCTTTGCGATCAGGTCATCTAGGCGAGCATCCGCAAAAGCGACATCCTTGATGAAGGCGCGCAACTCCCCGCGCGGGCGGGGACGTCCGTCGGGTGAGAAGGCTCCCTCGGTGATCAGCAGGCCCACCTCGGCCTCGTACAGCTTGGGCCGCCGCGCCTGCGCCGCGAAAATCATCAAGGCAAGCCCCGCGGCCAGGCACGCGGTCGCCACAGGCCGACAGCGCGAGCGGGCCAAGAGGCGCCGCACCTGCCGGTGCCCGACGATGATCAGCGACTCTTCCTGATCGAGCCAAGTCATGGGATCAGAACGCGGTCCAGGCGAAGGAGACGGAAAATAGCCAGCGGCTGGCCACGCACGCCCGTGGTGGTCAGGCTACCCCCGTAGGCGCGCACGGCCTTGAACAGAGAAACTATGGCGCCCACACCGGAGCTGTCGATGAGGCGAAGGGCTGACAGGTCGACCTCCACTCGCGCAGGTTTGCCCTCGGCGATAGTGTTGAGGGATGCCCTGATGTCGGTAACCGACACCGCATCAAGCTCACCCTCGATGCGAAGCACCGTGACATCGTTCGCTGCGCTGGTGGAGAAGAGCATACCTGGATCACCACATAGGATAGGTTAGACGCGCTGGGCAGGGCCCCTGCGGCGGGAATTAGGGCTCGCCTCGTGAGGCTCGTCAAGGCGTTTGAAGAGGGTCAAGACATTGGGAGGACCGGGCACGTAGGTAACTTCGTCGACGAACGACCGCATGATGAACACCCCGAGGCCCGATTCGGGCAGTGCATCCAGGTCGGGAAGGCGAGCCCCAGCCGGATCGAAACTTGCACCTGTGTCCGCAAGCACAACCCGGATCCAGTCCGAGCCTTGTTCGATTTCCATGCGGATCGTGCCCGGCTCACGCCCGGCATACCCGTGCAAGGCAATGTTGTTGTATGCTTCGCCCACGGCAGAAACAAGATGGGCAGAGAACAACGAAGCACGCGAACTACGCGCCCGAGCGCCCGGCGCGATCAGTTTGCAAGTAGCGGACAACGTGCGCAGCATGATGTCCCGGTACTGGATCACGCCAGGCACTTCCAGCCGTACGATGATGCATCCCTGCATGCGCGTGAAGCTAATGGTACCGGGCAAGATGTTGCACTGCTTTCCTAGAATGGTCGGACGGTCATGAGAATCTCAGTTCGGATTGCCAAGCGCGCATTGGATGTTGTTGCCTCCAGTGTCGGCCTGGCTCTCACCATTCCATTATACCCGATAATCGCCGCGGTGATCTATGCGGAGTCTCCCGGGCCGGTGCTGTTCCGACAACGCCGCGCCGGGCGCCTGCTGGGTCCCGACCTGGGTTCTCGCAATCGTTTTCGCTTTGAAGAATTCGACATGATCAAATTCCGCACCATGTGCCTGGACGCGGAGGCCACCACGGGCGCGGTGATTGCCGAAGAACATGACAAGCGTGTAACCCGGGTCGGACGTTTTCTCCGTGGTACGCGCCTCGACGAACTTCCGCAGCTGTGGAACATCCTACGCGGCGAAATGAGCCTGGTGGGGCCGCGGCCGGAGCGACCCGAAATCATCGTCGATCTGGCGTTGGCCATACCGTTCTTCGAGGAGCGCATGCGCGGCGTGAAGCCCGGACTGACCGGGCTGGCCCAGGTGTCGCTGGGCTACACCGGCAGTCCGCTGCCGGGCAGCGACATCGAATCCGTCACCCGCGCGCTGACCAATCCGTTCAAGGTCGACGGGGCCGAGGGCGCGATGGCGGACGACATGCGCATCAAGGCCATGTTCGATTTTGCCTACGGCGCGGCGGTTGAGAATTTCTTCTCCTACCTGCGGACCGAAATCTCAATCCTCCTGCGCACTCCGCTGGCCGTGTTCAGGAGAACCGGGCGTTGAGCGGCCTGGAGTTCGTCGCCGCAGGTGCCCTGATCCTTCTCGCCTACACCTACTTCGGCTATCCCCTGCTACTGGGTCTGCTGGCGCGCCTGTTCCCCTGGCGTCCGCGCCCCGACCCGACCTGGGAGCCCACGGTCAGCCTGTGCGTGGCTGCCTACAACGCTGAGGCGTACATCGAGGCGAAGCTACAGAGCTTGGTGAGCCAAGTTTACCCAGCTGGCAAGGTGGAGATTGTGGTCTATTCCGACGGCAGCACCGATACAACGGAGTCGATCGTGGCCGCTTGGGCGCAGCGAGATCCTCGCATCCACCTCATTCGCGGCGCGACCCGCCAGGGCAAGCCGACCGCGCTCAACCGCATGCGTGAGCAGGCCACGGGTGATGTTGTGGTTATCACCGACGCGCGCCAAACGCTGGATTCCGGTGCGCTGCGCGCCTTGCTGTCGTTGCTGGCAGCCCCGGAAGTCGGCTGTGTGACTGGCAACCTGGTGGTCGATGGCATGGCAGGCAGCGGCGCCTACTGGCGTTACGAAAACTGGATCCGCAAGCAGGAATCACGCTTTAGGAGTGTCGTGGGGATGACCGGGCCCCTGTCCGCACTGCGCCGGCGCGACCTGGGACCGCTGCCGATCGATTTGGTACTGGACGACCTGTGGATCCCCATGCAGCTGCGCCTGCGCGGCGCACGTGTGCTGTTGGCCGAAGACGCCATCGCCCGCGACCAAGCGTTTGCCGACGAGCGCGAGTTCGGTCGCAAGGCGAGAACCCTGGCCGGCAACTACCAGCTCTTTTCGCGCATGCCCCGTCTGTTGTTGCCGGTGGTGAATCCATCGTGGTTCGAAACGGTTTCGCACAAAATCACCCGCCTGCTCTGTCCCTGGGCCATGCTGGCGCTGTTGCTGGCGTGCGCAGCCGGTGCAGCAGGACCGATGTCGCAGGGCTTGCCGAGAGCAGTCATGCGCTGGCTGCTGCTGGCGCAGGTCGTGTTCTACGCCATGGCGGCGCTAGGAGCCCGCGCCGGTCGGATAGGAGTCCTGGCGCGAACCTTCGTGGTGCTCAACGCCGCAGCGGTGGTGGGACTCTGGCGCTTCGCCACGAGCCGGCAGAAGATCACGTGGTAGGGCGTGAAGTCTACTGAAGCCCGCGCGCTCGAAGGTAGCCCTGAAGGATCGCCAGCCATAATATGGCGCCCCCGGTGACGGCAAGAAGATCGCGTACGCCGAAAGTGACCCGGAACTCGGGATCGTGATTGCGGGCGGCCAGGTAGTAGGCACCAGGCAGGGCCATGAAGGCCCACACAACCGGGTGATAGGCCAGCGAGAGGAAGGTAGCACCCACCGCTATCCCGCACAGGGAAGCGAGCAACGCACGTGCCCACAAATACGCCACGGACGCCTCGGGGTGACCTTGGTAGCGACGCATGGCCGTCACAACGATCTTGAAGTCTGTGTAGAGCACACTTGTCCAAAGCACCAGCCCCACGAAACCCAGCTCGGCCGCTGCCAGAACAAAGGTGTTGTGCGCTGTGATGTAGAAGTGCTCGACGAAATCCGAATTCCCAATACCCCACAACGGCGAGGAGCGAAACATTTGCATGCCAGCGCTCCACGCCTCCAGACGTTCCAGCGACGACGACTCCGCGTCGCTGCCCGAACGTCCGCCCAGCAGCAACGCGGGCGCGGCCAGGGTCGCCGCAATAAGCAAACTTTTCCAACTCGGCCGCTCCACCAGATACACCACCACCACTGCCAGAAATACCAACTGTCCCGTGCGCGATTCGGTCCAAATGATGACTGGCAATGCTATCGCGAAGGAGGCGGCCAGCAGCAGAAGGCGCGCGACGGAGCGTCGCATGGAGACAAAAGCCATAGCGAAAGGCAGTGCGAGAGCCAGCGCCATGGACAGTTCGTTGGGGTCTTCGAGGATGCCCAGGTAGCGTACCCGACCATGGGCGACGGACGTGGTGTGGAATGGCCCTGGCCGCTCGCATAGATAGTCCTCGCCTGGCTCCTCCTCATCACGACACTCGGACGCCGCTTCACACGGTCGCCCGTCGGACCGGCCGGATGTATCGCCAGGAGTGCTGGCATTCAGAAGGATGCACTCGAGGGGATTGCGCGCTTGCATGAACACGACTACTCCAAGAAACAACGAGATGGCCAGAATGACCAGCGCCGTGCCCTGCAAGGCGCGAAAGCTCTGAATGCCCTGGGCAATCAGGATGAAGAGCAACAGGTTGACCGTGGTAGGGATCACCACCGACGCTACCCCACCCCCGGTCAGCACCGGCGACAGGAGCATCCAGCACGACAGCGGAAACACCAGCCGCAGCTGCGGGCACGCCTGGGGTCGCACCCTTCCCAAACGGATGTCCAGCAGCAGACCGGAGCATCCGACCAGGAAGAGCAGGTTCATCACCGGCAAGGGGCGCAGCCAGGACGAGATCTCGTGCACTCTCGTGTAGACTGTGACGAGCAGAGCGAACAGCCCTGGCAGGGTGAACATGGCCGGCAGATCCTCTACGAGGACGGAAGAAAACAAAAGCCAAACCGAAGAGGATTCCGAGTTCTCACGCGATTTTCCCGCGCCACTTCCCTATCGCACGCTGCGCATGAATGAGATAGGCTGTTTTGGATGCGCAATGCTCTTCTCGCAGCTCTTGGACTAGCGCTCTCGTTTTCCGGATGTGGCGGCACCATACGCTATGACTATGCCCACGAACCAGATCCGCGCCGCGAGGAGTACGTCATCGGAGCAGCAGACGTCCTGCACATCACCGTGTGGCAGACGCCCGATCTGTCGATCAACGCGACGGTGCGTCCCGACGGCACCATCACCATGCCCCTCATCGGTGATGTGGCCGCGGCCGGACGTACCCCTTCTGCCGTGCGGACCGAGATCACGACCCGCCTCAAGTCCTTCGTCAAGGACGAGGCGCTCACGGTTTCGGTGGCCGTGGCCGAGGTCAAGAGCTACGAGTTCACGGTGGCCGGCAACGCAGAGAAGCCCGGTCTGTACATCGCCAGCCACTTCGTCACAGTCATCGAGGCCGTGGCCATGGCTGGCGGACCGAGTCGCTTCGCGGCACTCAACAAGGTCGTGCTCATCCGCCCCACACCGAGGGGACCCCGGCGCATTCCCATCGACCTCGGCGCTATCTACGCTGGCACTCGTCCCGAGATGAATATCGTTCTCATTCGGGGTGACACGCTTCACCTGCCCTGAGACAGGGCAGGGACGGCCCGCACCGGCGGCGGCGCTAGGCGAAAATCACGAAAAGCGTGGGGATCGCCGCTGCGGCCGTCGACCGCCGCCAACACGACGTTGTACATCTCGCGTGCGGTCACGTAGTGCAGCTTCCAGCGGACGCCATCGTTGAAGCGGGTAGTAAGTTCGCGGTGTAGCGCGCGCCCGGGTTCGCCCAGCAGCGCCGCCGCCTCGGCCTCAGGAGCCCCGTGCGTGTGGACCTTGACGAAGACCCAGTCCGGGCGACCCTCGACGTGAATGTTCTGTGCGACCCAGCTGGCCACGCGCGCAGGGGTGGCGGGATCCCGTGCGGTCACGGCCGAGTTCTCGACACGCAGAGGAATACGCGCCAGGCGCGGCACCAGCGCCAGCGGGCCCTCAACCATCAGGATGCGGTCGTCGTATCGCTCGCCCACCCGGGCTCGCCTTCCCCTTTCATAGCAACGCGCGCGCCGCAGGTCACCCTCGGGCCAGTAGATCCGGTTCACGATGTTCGGTTGTGGCTCCTCGGGCGCCGAAGGAAACGTGAAGTCCGCGTAACATCCGGTTTCGAACAGAACCACCAGCTCATCGTCCACACCACAATAGCGGCCGTCGCGACGGCTGTTGGCCAGAGCCCAATCGCCATGGATGAAGGCGTACCGGATGCGACCCGTGGCATCGCGAGAGAAGTGGCCATGGCTGCCAATCTTGTCGAGCGATTGGAGCAGTTTTTCACGCAGGCTGGCACGGCTATCGCCGTCATGGTGTAGGTGCAGCTCGACCTCGCCGTGCCCGGCCCGGGTCAGGGCGGCCAGACGGTCAAGCAGTCGGGGATCGTATTGGTCACCCGGGAAGAAGAAACTGTGGCGCGGCGACAAGCCGTCGGCGTCGCGGAACGCGTCGACCACACGTGGGTAGGCCTCCTCCCACAGGCGCACACGCGCTTCACCTACGTCGAGAGGCGCCCGCCCCCACAGCGGTTCGTAGTGGTCGCAAAACGCGAACAACAGGTGGCGCAGCCCCGCCTCTTTCCGTGTCTGCACCCGCTCGATCCGATGGCTGAGATAGCCACGCAGCCAGGTGTGCAGGTTCTTCTCGCGTAGCCTTGCGAGCAAGGCCGTCATAGTAGCCGAAAAAGCCAAAGGATCTTTCTCCTACGCCAGTCCGACTGGCTTGCCCTCTGCCATGTCAACGAGCACCACGCCCTGTATGCGTTCCGGCGGCAGCCGGCGCCGCACCCGAGCCAGCGTGAATTCATTGGTCCGACCCGCGGCCACGAACAGCACCACGTCCAATCCGGGGACGATGGCCGACTGGTCCAGGCCAAGGATGTCCAGGCCCGACAGATCGAGCAAGACCCGAGCGTAGCGGTCTCGAACCAGCGCCAGTGTCCGCTCGATCACAGCACCTGCGTCCGCTCCGCTAAGCCACCCCGGCGTGAGAACATCAAAACCGTCATCGGCGGGGGAGATGGACAAGGGGGGCTCGCTTGGCGAAACGTCCGTGCGCCAAAGCGCCCGGGGCGCCACGAGTCCGACTTTGACCCCGATGGCCGCCAAGGCCGCTGCCAGTTGGCGAGCCGGTCCTTCGAGCCCCATGTCCGTCGGAACGGGCCAGAGTCCGCTTGCCGGCCGGTCGAGCTGCGCCAGATGGTGCGCCACGGCCAAATAGGCCTGCCGCGCAGACACTTCATCGTGAGGCTGGGTGCTTGCATCGGTCGAGGGTCCCTTCTCGCGCATTGGAAACAGCATACCGCAACGGCATCGCCATCTCATGCTAGTCTCCATCGAATTCATGGCGGGACGGCTTTCGCATATAGCGTGCCTGGCATTCATGGCTGTCCTTCTTGGGATGGCACGACAGGGTCATGCGCAGCTGGGATACCGTTTGTTCGCTGGCAGTTCCATAGGCATAAGCGACACCTCATCGCCGGCGGGCACGACAGCAGGGCCGCAGCCCGACGGTTTCGTGATGGCTCGGGCGGGCGCTCAGCTCGACTACGCAGGCCGGCTGGCCCAGGATCGGGCGGCGTACTCGTTCATGGCCACCTGGTGGCTCCGGGGTACGCAGGGCTCCTCGCTCACCCATATACTGAATCTATCGAGCGTGATCCAGACCAGTGCCGCCACGCAAGTCATGCTGGGGGCAAGCGCCACGCTGAGTCAGCTATCTCTGGGCGATACGGTTGCAGCGGCGAACCCGCAGACATTCGGGGCCATTCCCGCCGGAACCCAGGAGTTCGCAGCCTTCGATGCTTACGATATCTTTGCTTGGCAGCTCAACAGCGCGTGGCGCCTGGACCAGATGCTGGACGGGCGCCTTTATCGTCCGATAGGCGACAACCCAGGAACGGCTCAGAATGAGAGCCTGGTGCTGGCGTTGGGAATTGCGCGGACATGGCTACGCGACCAAGCAGGCCTGCGCACCCGCGTAGGCGTAATCGAGATTGGCGAAGCTGCGCCGGCCGGAGCGCCGGTGATCCCGGGCTACAAGAGCGAGTTTGCCGAGGCCTTGCTGAGTTGGAGGCGCGACTGGACACCGACCTGGACCAGCCAGTTGGGGGCTGGCGCTTTCGTGCTCCACGTCCCTGGCACCAACACGGGCCCGACGCCGTCAGGCATGGCAACCGTGTCTTACCGGAACACCGGCCAGGAGATCGAGCTCCGCGTGGCGCGTACCGTGGACCCCAACGTCTACGTGGGAGCTGCCCTGGAACGCGACTTGGTCAGTCTGCGCGCGGCCTTGCCGATCGGCCGATGGCAGGCGTTTCACCTGGACGCAATGGCCGACCTCGAACATGACTCCGGCGCGGGTACCCTTGGCGGGCCAACCTCGACTGCCGACATCTTTTTTCTGCAGGCGGGGGCCAGCTATCAGCCGGGCAACATGTTTATGTTTCGCCTCCAGTACATGTTTCGCGATCAGTTCTCCGCTAGCGCCGCTCCCGGCACGTCGCCGTTCGCCGTCTTTCGTCAGCAAACGGCGATGTTCACCATCGAAGCGCACTACCCCGCCGGCGTGTAGACCAGCCTCGCGACGGCAACGTCCCGGCGGGAAAGGGCCCGCTGGTATCGTCAAACAGGCCTTCGCCGCTCTGCCCGTAGCGAGGACGCCAGAAAGGTCACGCCTCGACCACCACCGTCTTTCGTTTGCCGTTCGGAGCCGGCGGAATCTCGTCGACAGGCTCGATCTTGCAGGGGAGCCCTTTCAGATAGCGCTCGAAAGCACGCCGGAGATCCTCTCGTGAAACCGAATCGAGCTCGCGCAGCAGCACCAGCTTCACGGTGACAGAGCGATCTTTGCGCTGGATCGCCTGCCAGTGTCGAACCGAGCCGGCCAGGGCGTCGCTCATGCTGAAGATGCGGCTGAACAGGATCCCGCACACCAGGTCGCCATTGCCGTCGCGCACGGAATCCGCGACTCTTCCTTCGACCGTCGCGATGCGTGCCAGCCCACGCCCGCAAGGACAGGCCGTGTCCTCCGTCAGCGTCGCGAGATCCCCGTTGGCGTAGCGAATGAACGGCATACCAAAATTATGTAGGTCGGTGAGCACGACCTCGCCGGTCTCGCCGGGACGCGCGGGCCGCTCCTGGTCGCCCTCGCGAACGATCACTTCAGTAACCAGATTCTCCATTGACATGTGCAGCCCGTTGTGATGCTCGCATTCCATCCCTATG
Source organism: Myxococcales bacterium (assembly GCA_003158735.1). Lineage (GTDB taxonomy): Bacteria > Myxococcota_A > Polyangia > Fen-1088 > Fen-1088 > Fen-1137. The sequence goes on from PMLB01000152.1 coordinate 24,250, forward strand.
AGCATGACCTCGCGACAGCCATAGGTTTCGAATACAGCTGGCCCGAAGGCCTGCGTGAACAGACCCCGCGCCTGCGGGGACAGCTGCTCGCCACAGCACAACACCGGGATAGTGTCCCAGTCGCGCAGCCTGTTCTCGACGATGTACCGCGCGACGTCCGAGCCCGACTGTGAAAAACAGATGAATCCCTTCGGCTTCTCGCGCCGTATGGTCTCGACGACGTGGGCCAGTTGCTGGTCACTCCGGATTGTGCAGTCGATGTATGTCTCGCGACGCACATACCGGTCCACGCCGATCTTCAACCGCTTCTTGAGCGGTGGCTGTGTTCCCGGCGGCGGCCCCCAGAAGTAGATCATTCTTTCGCCCGGGCGGTATCCACTCCACCCCCAACCGCGCAACTTCACCGCAATCCGCCAGTATTCGGAGTTGGGGTCGTATCCGAACTGCAGCGGCTGTCCCGTCGAACCACCGGTCGATTTCTTGATCGTCGGAAAGGGCTCCACCGTCGACGCTCGCAGCGAGCCGGCGGCGTGCGCGCTGTTCTTGGTCAGGATCGGCAGCCTGCGCAGATCGGCCGCGCTTCGAATGTCCGACGGAACCACGCCCGCCTTCTCCATCACGGCACGATAGTGAGGCACGTGATTGAAGGCGTGGTGAATGAGCTTCCTTAGCTCCATTGCCTGAAGCTCAAGCAGCCGATCGCGATCGAGCCACTGCGACTCTTCCAGCTTGTCGAGATAGCTCAGCGTTGGACGCCGGCGAATTCCCGTTTCCCATGCCGGGAGGATCGTCTGATAGAAAGCAGAACCATACCTGCTCATGATAGGTAAGCCTTGCATTCGCGGGCTGGCTTCAAACTGCTTGGCTTGGCGACCAGCGTGCCCATGTTGGTTGGATGCATCGGCCGCTGCGCGGGTTTCCGGGTATTGCAGCTGTCGTGGATGTCAAGAGGGGGGTGATTCTCTGACCGTCCCTCTTATTGCGTTCGGTCAGCTTCAGGGGTATGCATGCCACCCGGTCTTCGGCAGCAGCCAGTTGAGTGATTCCATGGAATCGTCTAAACACACCATCTTCGAAGTCGTCGTCTGCAGCGTCCGCGGGAGTACCTCGAGGCGCGCGCGTCTGCACGTGCGCACCACGGTGGGTCGCGCCGAGGACAACGACCTGTGCTTCCCCGACGCGCTGATGTCTCGCCACCATGCCGAGTTCCAGTTGCATGATGGTGCTTGCTACTTGGTGGATCTTGACAGCTCGAATGGCACCTACGTGAACGACATCGGCCTGCGCGGCGAGCAGGTTTTGCACGAAGGTGACACGATCACCGTCGGTGAAACCTCTCTGGTGTTCCACGAAAAGTCGCTGCTCAGCGATACTGGCGAGCAGCTCGCCGACGGGACGGTCAGCCGCGAGGTGATTCCGGAGACGACCAGGTCCACCAAGAAGGCCATCGACGTCACCGATCTGATTAGCGAGGATCGCGTCCTGGGCGTGCTTTGCCGTGCCACCAACGCCTTGGTCGTACACTATCCCCTGCCCGACCTTTTTAACCAAATCCTGGATGCCATTCTCGACTCGATCCCGGCCCAGCGCGCGGCCATCATGCTGCTCGAAGGGCAGCCGCTCGTGCCAACCTTGAAGGCCACGCGCACGCGCTTCGGCAACGCGATCACGACCGTAAGCCAAGACATCGCCCGGCGGGCGCTCAACGATCGCGTGGCCTTCGTACTGCGTGACGTGCTCGACGATCCCGAGGTGCGCGATCGGGCCAGCCTGCGCGCCGACGCGATCCGCTCCGTCATGTGTGCGCCCTTGTGGTCGAGTTTGAACCCAGGCGACCATGGCCACTTGTTGGGGCTGGTTTACCTTGACAGTCAAAGCGACGTGCCGCCGCTGACCTATCGGGACCTGCAAGTCCTGACGGTTTTGGCCAATGTCACGGCCACCAAGATCGAGAGCGCGCGCCTCTTGGAAGAAAACCTGCTGAAGCGGCGGCTGGAAGAGGACCTGCGCCTGGCGGCCGAGATCCAGTCAGACCTGCTGCCCCGCCAGGCGCCCGTGATTCCAGGCTACGACGTGGATGGAACCACCGAGCCCTGCCGCATGGTGGGTGGCGACTACTTCGATTTCGAATACGATGGTGAGTATCTGCACCTGGCCCTGGCGGACGTGTCGGGCAAGGGCATCGGCGCGGCCATGCTGATGGTGGCTCTGCGGGCCACCGTGCGGGCCCACTGGCGCGATGGCTCGCTGCCCGAGGCCACTGTGCGGATCAACCGGACTTTTCATATGACGGTTCCGTCAGACAAGTACGCGACCTTCTTCGTGGCACGGCTGGAGCTGCGCACCGGCTGTCTGACCTACGTCAACGCGGGCCAGAACAAGCCCTTGCTCATCCAGCCCGACGGGCAGTGGCAAAGCCTGGGAGTGGGTGGCACCGTGGTGGGCGCCTTTCCCGAGGCTAGCTACCAGCAGGGCGCGGCAGTGCTGGAGCCGGGCGCCCGCTTGCTCGTGTTTTCGGATGGCATCAGCGAATCCTGGGCCGACCCGGATCTGGCGGATCGCCAGCTGGTGGCCATCTCGCAGCTGCGCGGTCGCGATACAGCCGCCGCCGCTCTTCGCGCCGACATCTTCCACGCCGTGGATCAGGCCAGCGACTTCAAGACCGCCGACGACCGGACCTTGCTGGTCATCCAGCGTCTGGCGAACATGACTTCTTGAAGATCGCGATCCAAACTTCTGTCACATGCTGACGTCGCGCAGGCCGGCGTGCGCGAATTCTGCGCTTGCGGTAGTGCGCACGGCAACTGCTCGACTGGAGGAATAGCGCGATGAAGAAACTCTTCTTGGGTTGGTCTCTGGGTTTCGTCCTGCTCGGCTGTTCCGGGGTTGGCCCGACGGGTACGAGCACGACCGCTGGCTCGGTGGCACAGGGAGGTTCTGGCGGTGGCCTATCCAGCGGCGCTATCTCAGGGGGAGGCAGCGTTGCCGTCGGCGGTGGCACAGTCACTGGCGGAACCGGCGTGGGCGGCAACAGTGCCATCGGTGGCATGAGTCAGACCGGCGGCGCCCAGAGCACCGGCGGAGCGGCACCAGTCGGTGGCACGAGCACCGGCGGCGCGATTCCGGGTAGCGGCGGCGCGATCCCGAGTGGCGGCACTGCGAGCACCGGCGGTACCACGAGCGCCGGGGGCACGAGCCCGACCGGCGGTACCACGAGCACCGGGGGCGCCAAGAACAGCGGTGGTGCGAGCGGGAGTGGCGGCACGCGGACCGGTGGCGTGATCGGGAGCGGCGGCGCCACGGGCACGGGCGGCTCACGAGCGAGCGGTGGCATTGGCGCCGGTGGTGCTGGTGCGACCGGTGGCGCTGGCACCGGTGGTGCAACGAGGACCGGCGGCACTGGCGTAGGCGGCACGACCGGAAGCGGCGGCGCGACGGGTGGAACCACGAGCACCGCCAGCGCGGGCAGCGTGCCGACCATCGCCGGTTGCAGCATCTTCCCCGCCGACAATCCCTGGAACACGGACATCTCTGGCTATGCGCTCGACCCCAACGGAGCGACCTACCTGGCCAACATGTCGCCAACCACCGCCTTTCATCCCGACTGGGGCACGGTGACCGACGAGTATGG
>PMLB01000242.1 GCA_003158735.1 Myxococcales bacterium
GGAAGGGGAGTCGCGCCTCCTGCCGCACCAGTGGTCCCGCCAGTGACTGTGCTGCCACCGGTGCCCGTAGTGGCGCCGCCAGGGGCCGTCGACCCGCCCGGAGCCGTGCTCCCGCCAACCTTGGTGGTGCCGCCCACCACGCCCGTTTTTCCACCGGTCACGGTAATTCCACCGGTCACGGTGTTTCCGCCGGTCACGGTATTTCCACCCGCCACGGTGTTCCCGCCGGCCACAGAACCACCCACAACGGTCTCTCCTCCGCTGGCACCAGCGCCTCCTGCGACAGTATTGCCGCCATTGCTGACGGAACCACCGGTGTTCCCGGCTGCTGGAGTGGAGACTCCGCCGGTCTGCGTTTGGCCACCCACGCTGGTCGTACCGCCCGGGCTGACGGTGCTGCCTCCAGCGACGGCGGCTCCGGACTGAACGCCTGCGGTGGGTTGGGTTCCGGGCGAATTGCTACTGCTACAACCAACGGCCAGCGGTGCGCTGACGAGCAACACGAGGACAAAGGGATGCGTCTTGTGGATCAACTTCATGGCTTCTCCCCAAAAAAAGTGAAAGGTGCCTTGGCTAAGAAACGCAGTGGGCTGTCCCTGGTCAGATGGCTCAGCCCATTGCGATCGGCCACCAAGAATCCCATTTTCGAGTGACGCAATGTCAAAAACAGCGTCACCCACTCGCCCGAAAGCCGGGACCGGCGACCCATGGTCGACAACTTCACAGCGCTGTGCGCGCAAGGCATCAAGCTTCCCAGGCGCTTGCGATGATCGCCAAGAATGGGAACGACGAGAACTCATGACTCCGCCCGATGGCAAAAACAATCCACCCATCCGCTTCCTGTCAGTGGCAGGAAGCGGCTTCTCTCGTCAAACAGAATGCACAGCGCTAGTCGCAGGTCCCGGAGCAGGGAACCCACGGGCCGTCGGTGACCGTAATGGTCGCGGTACCGGCCGTGAGCCCACTCGCTGTGGCCGTAACAGTGATGCTTCCGGTTCCCGTCGCCTGAACGATCGCGAAGGCCAGGCCGCCGGTGGAGCTGCGCGTGAATCCGCGGTATGTCTGCTGCTGACTGCTCCCGCTGTCCACGGCGATGATGGTGCCGGGACCCGTGATGGCGAAGGTCACGGCAGTGTCACTGGACACTGCAGCCTTGACGAACGCCACGTCATCCAAGTCGTTGGTTATCGTGGTGTGATCCGCAGTGAGCGTCACCTTGCCGGCCGACGCTCCGCTGGAAGGAACCGACTTCACGGTCCCCCCCCATATCCCCGACCACGTCACACCGCCACTCCTGGGAGTGCCCAATTCGTCCAGCAGCGCCCCGTTTCCACCCGTTGATGGCCAACCGCCATCCTGCTCGCCCAGATAGTCAACGCCGGTCCAAATGAACTCGCCCGTGAGCGCCGCATTGCCCATGACGTCGCTGGTCCAGGTGCTTGTGTCGGCCCCCTTCTCGGTGAGCAAGCCGGATTTCGTAATCGTGGCTGCTGCGGCCGAAATGGCAACGGCGGTGTTGTAGTTGGTGCCCCAGACATCGAGCAGAGTGTTCGTTGCTCCCCCGACGTCGCCCGCCGTGCCGGGGTCAAGCAGAGCCTGGGTGTCATAGCGCGACGAATCGAGCGCGTGACTGATCTTGACCATCTCAGTAAGGATAGGAGTCCGGGAGTTTATCGAATCGTGGATTTCGTTCCCCATGCTGTAGAGAGCCACGCTGGGGTGGTTGCGATCCCGCATGATCCAGCCGGTAAAATCGACCTCCCACCACTTTGCACTGGCGGCGGCCGAGGGCAGCGTGGGCATTCCGGTCGGGGTCGTCGAGGCCTTGTTGAAGTACATCGAGTAGTCGCCAGAATCCTGGTACTTCTTTGCGGTCCAGACGTCGGTGAACTCATCCAGCACGAGGAAGCCCATCCGGTCGCACAGATCGAGGAACTGTGGGCTGGGCGGATCGTGGGCCGTGCGAATGGCGTTTGCTCCGATGGCCTTGAGCGCTGCCAGCCGCCTCTGCATCGCCCGCGCCGGCGCAGCGAGCCCGAGCCCGTGGTAGTCCTGATGCAAGCAGACGCCTTTGAACTTCAAGCTCTTTCCGTTGAGAGTCATGCCGGTGCTGAACTTCAGGTCCCGGATCCCGAACGGGGTGACGTCGTCATCCACGGCCTTGCCGCCGACTTGGACTACAGTCAAGAGCTGATACATGTTGGGAGTTTCGAGGGACCATAGTTTGGGGCTCGTGACAGGAATATCGAAGGTGAAGCTGGCCGATGCGCCCGCAGCGATGGTCTGAGCAGCCGCCGCGACGGCTGGCAACGCGGTCCCGGTGGCGTCGCTGACAGTACCCTGCACGCCCACGCTTTGAGACGTCGTGCCCGAGTTGACGACCGTGGTCGTAACGTGCACGGTTGCCGATGTAGTCGTCGGAGAGGGCGTCGTGGCGTAGGTGGCATACTGGTCGATGTGAACCGGATCGGTCGCGATGACGCGGACATGGCGGTAGATGCCGGCGCCCGCGTAGAAACGTGAGGCGGGCTGAATGCTCGTGTCGGTCTTGACCGCGATCACGTTCTCCGTCCCGATCTTGATACTCTTCGTCATGTCGTAGCGGAAGCTCACGTACCCGTAGGGATGATTCCCGAGCTGAGTGCCGTTGATATAGGCCGTGCTATTCCCCATGACCCCGTCGAACTCAATGTAAACCTGCTGGCCCGATGTCACACTTGCGGGAAGAGTGAAGTGATTTCTATACCAGCCAATTCCCGACGGACAATATCCGCCGCGGCCGGTGGTCGCGGCACCTGAATCCCACGGCCCTTCAACGGCCCAGTCGTGCGGGAGGTTCACCGGTTTCCACCCGGAATCCGCGAAAGTCGCTCCATCCGCCCCGCTGGCATCACCCTTGTTGAACAGCCAACTCTTGTCGAGAGGCATGATGGTTCGCACCCGCCCGGTGAGCGGCGGCAACACCGTCACGCCGCCGCCTCCACTAGTGGTTCCGCCAGTAACGCCACCAGTGGCAGTCGTGGTCCCGCCAGGGGCTTTGCTACCGCCCGAGGCTGTGTTCCCGCCCGGGGCAGTGCTTCCGCCAGCCTTGGTGGTGCCTCCCACGACGCTCGTGTTTCCACCCATCACAGTATTTCCACCGGTCGCGGTATCTCCACCGGTCACAGTGTTGCCACCAGCCAAGGAACCGCCCGCAACGGTCTCTCCTCCGCTGGCGCCGGCGCCTCCGGAAACAGTATCGCCGCCATTGCCGATGGAACCACCGGTGTGACCCGCTGATGGGATGGGGATTCCGCCGGTGTCCATCTTGCCAGCTGCGCTAGTCGTGCCGCCCACGTTGACGGTGTTGCCTCCAGCCCCGGCACCTGCCGCCTGACCCCCTCCAGTATTTCCTGGCGAATTGCTGCTGCTACAACCAACGGCCAGCGGCGCGCTGAATAGCAAGACGAGGACGAGACGATGGGTCTTGTGAATCAACTTCATGGCTTCTCCCCGGAGTAAGAGGTGCCTGGGCTAGGAAACACAACGATTGCCCCTAGTCAGGTGGCTCAGCGAATTCGGATCGACGACGGAATGGTCACTCTGCGCCGCACGTGGTAACGCGACAACACATATGCTCCCGTCCTAGTGAGGGGACTGTCCTCACAAGAACGGGTCATCGGTTGCCAGTGAAAATGCTGTGAGGAAAGGCGGGAAACCTCCCGATGGCAGCAAAATGGCGCATTGCGGTCTGGGCCGGAATGTCCGCCCGTTAGCGTCATTGCGCGGCGATTGCCGCACGCAGCTCGTTCAGTTGGCCAGGCGAGCCCATGAACAGATCTTCCGGGTAGTGTCTGAACGCAAGCATGCCCCGGTAGATCTCTGCGCGTTGATCGACGTTCATGCCGAAGCCGGCCAGAAATTGCAGGCGCAGGTTGTCGTCGCGGTTGACCTCGGCGTCCTTGAGCCAAGGTTCGAGCTCTGGACCCCGGCCACCGTATGTGGACAGCAGCGCCACCGCAGAATCGAAACCAATCTGACGCAACGACTGTGCGAGTGGAGCGAACTCAGGGCTTTGCAAGCGGCCCTCCAGCGCGTCCACGTCGATCCGGGTGGGCTCCACCTGCCCCAACAGCACGACGTCGTAGCCCTGTCCTCCGACTGTGTTGCCCCAAATAGTCCCATTGGGGAACGCCTCAAAAAACGTTGCGACCTCGCTTTTCACGGCCGCCATTCCGCTGTCGTAGAGTTGCACGAACACGGTCACCACACCGCCTGGATTGAGGTGCCGCTTGGCCAGCTCCCAAAACTCGCGCGTGTAGAGATTGGCGGCCCCTTTGACCCAGGGATCGAAGGGATCCGAGGTGATGGCGTCAAACCTCTGCTTGGTTGTCGTCAGAAAATGCCGGGCATCGTCCACTTCGACGTGCACCTTGGGATTGTCCACGACGTGGTCGTTGAAGGCGCCGAACAACGGGGCGACGACCCGCGGGACGAGCGGCTCGATTTCCGCGATGGTCAATCGCTCAACCCGAGGATCGATGCTGGCCGCACCGGCTGTTACACCAGCGCCGCAAGCGATGACCAAAACCTCGCGCGGCTGGGCCGAAAGCAATGTCGTCAAGTGCCCGAGCATGCGCTGCAATCGCATGTCCTGAGGAAGGGTGGACGCCTGGATCTTTCCAGCGTTGTAGTAACTCATGACTCCGTTTAGATCCCGCGACACCGCCGGAGACGAATTCATGCCTTCTCCGACGTAGAGAAAGGTCTCTTTGGTGTTTCGTTCAACCGCCGAGAAGCGGCCGTGCCCGACCAGCAAGGCCGGAACCGCGACCACGTTGCGCCCCGCAAGAACGGCCAGCGCCACAATGGCCAAGGTCCAGATTGCATCCCCAGTCGCAAAGCGCGGTGTCGCGCGCACCAGCGCCGGGATCAGGGTCAGGGCGGCAGCGACGGCCGACAGCGCGATCAGGATGCGCTCGCTGTTCTGGGTTCCCACTGTGACAATCAGCACCAGGCTGGTGCCCAGCGCCCCGACGATCGCGCCCACCGTGTTGGCTGCGTAGACCCGGCCCACCACCACGCCACCATCGCTGCCCTTGGACGCAACGGCCGCCAGCGCCAGGGGAAAACTGGCACCCCAGAGGCAAGCCGCGGGCAGGATCGCCCAGAGGCAGCGGACGAGATCGATCTGGAATTGATTCCATGGCGTGGCCGCCAGCCGCGGATTGACGGGCCAGTAGGGCAGTGCGCTGGTGATGTTCCAGGACGCCCAGGCGATAGCCACGACCAGTGCCAGCTGTGCCAAGCCCAGCGCGCGCCGCGCATTGAGTGTCCGGCGCGCTAGCAAGGAACCGACGCCGCTCCCCAGCCCGATCCCGATCAAGAACACCGCCAGGATGATCGAGAAAGTGTACGTGGTGTGGCTCAAGAGCAGCCCAAAAAGCCGAGTCCAGATCACCTCCGCGCCGAGCGCACTCATCCCTGACAGCCCGATGGCGAGATAGATGATCCAGGCGGGTGGCGTCGGCGCGGAAAGTGCCGCAGGCTCCCGGCCGGCCTCGCTGGGCTCGGTCCCGATGCGGACGCGCGCGAGTGCCAACGCGCCTGCGGCCACCGCCGCGTTCAGGCCGACGGCGACGAAGGTCGCGGTGTGCATGTCGTGAACCCGGAGCAGGTAGAAGCCCGCGAGCAGACAGCCGAACACCGCCCCGAGCGTGTTGCCGCCGTAGAAGATCCCCAGCCACGAGACGCCGCGCGGGCTCATTTCCACCCAACGCGAAACCGCGGGCAGCGTGGCCCCCATCATCACCGTCGGTGGCAACAGGCAGATCGCCGCGAACAAGCCGCGCAGGAGCAGCCCCGGAATGCCATGCCCGACCACCGCCGTATAGACCACCTCGACCAGCGGAATCGCGCCCAACATCACAATCCCGGAAACGCCGATGGCGATTTCGAGGATGGCGTAGACCCGCAAGGGGTGCCGCTGACGCGAGACGAAGCGCGCAAGCCCCAGGCTGCCCAGGCACATCCCGCCCATGAAAGTTCCCAAGAGAACCGCGATGGAGACCGCCGAAGACCCGAGCACGAGCTGCAGCATCTGAAACCAGACGATCTCGTAGATCAGAGCTGCGCATCCGCTGGCCACGAACAGCACCAAGACAAGGGGAAAGGGTCGCTCCTCTGCCGCGCGCGACGGCGACGGTGCGCCCCGGCGACGGCGGGCGATGCGCGCTCCCGCCAGCAACATGATGGCCGCGCCCAGCACGATCTCGATCCAGCCAATCGGGGATCTTTCGGGCGTCGGCGGCTTCGCCATTCCTGGCCCGCCAGGGGCCTGCGGGGCAACCGCCGCGGGCGCCGCGACGGTGCTCATGATCGGCGGGAAGGGCGTGGGGGCGAGACAGTACGCGGCGAACTCGGAAACCGAAAAGAAGCTATCCCCGTCTGGATCGCCGATGCGCAGGTAGCGCACCGTCACCGGTTCGATCCGGACAGCGCGTGCACGCAGACCGTGCCCACGCGCGACCACGTTCGCGATCTCCTCCAACACCCGGAAAGTTCCCGGCTGCCCGTCGTTCGATCCGGCGATCTTGTAGGTGTCGTTGGCATCGGCTTGCAGATAGAACGCGCTCAGCCTGCGCGGCTGGCCCAAGTCGTAGGTTATCGATGCAGCACGGCTTACCAGCTTGACGGCGGCCGGGGCGTCCCATGGTGCCCCTTCAGGTGCAACCGTGCCGTCGGTGACCAGCGCGACGTTGCCGCGCACGTCTGCGTCGGCGTATGGACTCCTGCCCGCGAGCAGATCTGTGGTGTCGCATTCTGGCGTGCGCGCGGCCGTGGGGGATTCTGCGGCTTGGGCGCTTCGACCCGCCGTCACCCCCATGGCCAGCACCAGTGCGGCACGGGGCAGAGATGCGCGAAGGCGTATCATGAATCCTCCATCGTTCGGCGTTGGCCAGGGTAGCAGGTTGCCGATTCGCGCGCGATTGCCGCGTGTGTCTCCGCTCGCTTGCCCGAGTCAGTCGCCCTGCCGGGCCTGCGCGCGCCGAACCGCGAGCGCGCGTGCGATCTTGCCCAGCTCATAGGTTGAGCGCAGTTTGTCCAGGACGTTCAGTTTGGAACCACCCACGTCTTGCCAATCCACCAACGGCAACTCCAAGAAGGCTTCGAAGGGAACAGGGTCTGGCCCGGTGAGCAGACGACCGATGAGTTCCACGTCGAATGCCCATCGCGAGGAAAATGGAGACGCGACAGCCTCGGACAGGGCCGCGCCTGCGCGAAAGACCTTGGCGCCGCACTGGGTGTCGTAGAAGGGATGCGCCAACACCAGGCTGGCCAAGGTCGAGAACACGCGACCGAGGTAGTGACGGCTGGGCTTGCGATCGATGTGAGCACCCGCGCGCGCAATCCGCGAGCCCATGACAGCGATCAGGGCGGGCGATTCCTCCAGGGCACGGACCAGGCGAACCATCTCGCTGGCCGGTGTCGCCATGTCAGCGTCGGCAAAGCCCACCTGACTGGCCCCTCGGGCTAGCGCATCGAGCATCCCCAGTCGAACCGCCTCGGCCTTCCCGCGGTTGGGCGACAGCGGCAATACCGAGATCTTGTCGGGCGCACGCGCCTCGATCCGGCGGAGCAATGCCAGTGTGCCGTCGGACGAGCCATCGTCGACCAACAGCACCGAGATGTCGCGGGCACAAAGCACGTCGATCGCCTCGTGTTCGAGCCGCATCTCCTCTTGGTAACAAGGAATTACGACTACGCTTTTCGGCATCGTGCCCACCAGCTAAGACCTGGTAGTTCCAGTCCCATGCCCGCAAGCCTACGCGAAACGCGCCCTTCCAGGCGCAGGATTCCGCCGACGGCGCGGGTAATGGCCGCCCCACCGCCCCAGTTTCCCAGGTCGGCCGCCGGGTGCCCAGTGTCGGCTTGCTTGCCCCGCGAAAAGCGACCGACCAGCACAGCCAATGCGCGCGCAGGCAGCAGCGCATGGAACAACCCTCCGGCCTGCTCGACCTCGAGCCCGGCGGCGGACAGCAACTCCCGTGCGGCCGCCGGTGAATAGCGCCTGCAGTGGCCCAGATGGGCGTCATGCGGGCCGTACAGCCAGGGCCACGCGGGTACGCTGATGATGGCCGTGCCGCCGCTACGCAGACGCGCAAGCACCTCGCGCAGAAAGGCCGCATCGTCTTGCACATGCTCGATCACGTCGAGCATGAGCACCAGATCGAACGGTCCCTCGGGCGTCGCCGCGACGTAGGTCAGTCCTGCTCCGGCCGCCTGCATCGTGCACACGCGCTCCGCCGTGTAGCCCGCATCCCAGCAGACGATGTTGTCCCGCGGATAGCGCTCGCGAAAACAGGTGGCGAACCACGCGTCACCCGCCCCGACGTCCAGAACCGCTCGCGACGCCAATCCGTCTCCCGCGCACAATCGCAGAAAAAAATCGACACGAGCAGTCTCCCAGGGATGCCGACGCGAAATTTCTCCGGGATGCTCGAGCAAATCCACGACGGGCTCAAGTATCACACGCGTCCACCTCGGTCAATCGCAGGGCCGACTGAGACGTCGCCCGTGGGCTAGTGTCGGAGGAGGGCGTCGACCTTGACCAAGTCCTGATAGGTGCGGCCGTTCAGCACGATTGGCTTGCTGAAATAGACAAAATCCGTGGCCGGGCTCACCACGGCTGGGGGCGGTCCTTTGGCGCCCTGCCTGAGGATCCAGCCGTCCATGGGCGCGGCCAAACTATTGCTCGCGGGAGGGCAGGTCTGCAACCCGGTGAGCAGCGGCGCATGGATCCCCGTCATGGCGAAGTAGGTGCCTATGACATAGGGACGCTGCAGGTCGCCGTCCTGCAAAACGTAGAAGACGCGGCCGTTGATGGCATCCACGTCCTTCTTGATCTTCTTGTAGAAGGCCTCATTGGCCGCATAGTCAGCATTGCGCTCGGGGATGCGTTCCCAATCGCCCTTGGGCCAGGTGGCATGTTGGGCAAAGTAGCCGGAGTACTCGGAAGTGAGCAGGCACTCGATAGCGACCGCCATGAGAGGAATGCTGAGAATGGTCTTCAGGCGCCCCAAGTGGGTAAGGCCGACCACTCCCAGGATGGCGATGGCGGGAGCGGCGATGGTCGCGTAGCGCGGCCAGCTGGTCTTGGCATCAGGGAGCATCAAGGTGGCCGCGAGGAAGAGGCCCAGCACGACGATGGCGTAAGCCGAACAGAAGACCAGCGCCCATTTCTGCGCGGTCCTAAATAGGCGTCGCGGTCGCAGCAGGGCCAACACAGGGACTAGCGCCAGCATCGCCGCCAAGACAATGATGGGCCGGGTCTCGGTCAGGTTCGCCCAGACGGTGGTCAGGATGGCCTTCAGCGGCGCCGAAAAACGCGTGGAAAGCGGCGGTGGAGGGTAGTCGTTGGACGTGACTCCGATGAGAAAGAGTTGAGGCAGGACGATCTCCACGGCCACGGCAACGGTCAGGATGAGGACGGCTCGCCACGCGACGGGTTGGGGCTGTCCTTTGCGGCGACCCAGAAAAAGGTAGGCCAGGGCGAAGAACCCCCCGCCGAGAAGCGCGAGGTACATCCCCAGTCCCTTGCTAACAAGCGGCATGGACAGGCAGGCCCAGACGATCACCGCAGAACTGCGCCGGCGCTGCTTGATGAGATAGGCCAGGCCCAGGAATGCGAAGGCTATCCCGGTGATGACCAGGGCGTCGCCGTAGAAATAGCCAAACACGACCTCGGGCGTGCCCGAAAACGCGAAGACCACGAGCAGAGCCCAACCCACGAGGAGTCGCGACCGGGAGAACAGCCAGCCGGCCTCCATCGCGGCGAGTGCGGCGAAGAACAGAAAGAAACCCGTGAACACGTTGGCGATGCCATCGCGCCCCCCGCTCAGCAGGCTGGCGACAGTGCCCAGGACAATCTGGTGAGAGGGGTAGTTGGGCGCCACGGAACGGGTGGTTCCGTAGAAGTACGCCATGCGGTCGAAAGAGAGAATTTCATGGGGCACGATCCACCAGTGGGTGAACACGTCCCAGCCCGCGGGTGCGGCGTGCAGCGCACAGAAGAAGATGGCCAGCGCGAAGGCCGCGGCCGCCGCTTCAAGCCCGGTCAACGCGCGACGGTGACGAACTGACAGGTCACTCGGGGCGTTTGGACTCTGCCCCCAGGTGCGCACGAGCTGAACGCCAGCGGCGATGGCCAGGATAGTGACCACGATCAACGAGGGGCGGAACCTGAGCCGCATCGCTCCCAGAATTTGAAGAAGGAGCGTGATAAGTCGCAGCCCGAAAAGCACGGCGAGCGGGATGAATGCCGTGGCGCCAATGGGCGGGGACTCGACAGCCGTGCGCGAGGCCAGGAGACGCTGGAGCAGGCGCAGAGCGTAGGCACCCACCGCGCCGCAAGCGAGCAGGGGCAACAGCCAGGGGAGAGTGATGCGGAAGAAAATCACAGAAGTGAGCCTTGGACCGACAGAGAAACCATCATGGACGTTTCGGGATCATGGGCAAGATCCGGCGGACCCAAGGGTGGGGCCGTCGGCACGGGCAAAAAGGGCAACATCGGACTGGGGACGCAGTTTACCCCAAGGCAGCCTGGCTCCAGCGCGGTTTCTTGGGCCCCGCAAGCCCGGCTCGCTTGATGGGCGGGCGGCTGCGACTAGCTATCCCAGCGTCGCCTTGAGCGCGCGGTAGTCGGTCTTTCCCGTGCCCAGCAGGGGCAGCGCTTCCAGCCGCACCACGCGCCGGATGTTGTGCAAGGGTGACAACCCGGCTTCGCGCAGACAGCGGTTGGCGGTCTCGCGATCGATCTCCAACGACGTGAAGAGAACCAACTCGGGGTGCTCCTCGTCGGGCGTGCATTCCACCGCCAGGCAGGGACCCTCGCCTTGACCAGGGGACACCCACTTGGCCTCCAGCGCGGCCTCCACCGCAGCCAGAGGGATCATCTCGCCACCGATCTTCACGAAGCGCTTGAGCCGGCCGCAGAAGGTGAGAATTCCGTCGCTGTCTTCACACACCAGATCGCCGGTGCGGTACCATTCCTTGCCGGCAAACGAAACAAAGGGCGACTGACCATCGTACTTGAGGTAGCCGCCAAAAATGCTGGGGCCACGCACGAGGAGCATACCGCGCTGACCGCAGGGCATGGGCTTGCCACACTCGGCGTCGACGATGGCGTGCTCCACCGACGGCAAAGGCGGGCCGATGGTTTCGCGCCGCGGCCGCTCGGGACGATTGACCGACACGATGGGCGAGCACTCGGTGATGCCGTAGCCCTCGATGACCACCATCTCAGGACAGGCACGCGCCAGGGCGTCGTACACATGCGGCGGGCACTTCTCGGCGCCGGTGATGGCCAGGCGCAAGCTGGCCAGCTGCCCGGACTGAGCGGCGCGCACGATGCCGCCCAGAAAAGTTGGCGTGCCCACCAGCAGCGTGGCCCGATACGCCTCGATGAGCGAGGCCAGGGTGGCGCCGTCATTGGGGTTGACGTGATAGACGGTGCGCAGACCGCACAGCAGCGGCAACAGGATGTCGACGGTCAGACCGAAGGAATGAAACGGCGGCAGGATGGCCAAAAGGGCCTCTTCGGGACGCAGCGAAATCACCGCCAGCGCGTCGCGGATGTTGGCCAGCAGATTGGTCTGGGTGAGGGGAACTGCCTTGGGCACGCTCTCGGAGCCACTGGTGAAAAGCACGGCCGCCACTTCGAGCGCGCGCGCCTCTTCCAGCGCGCCGATCAATCCCAGCCGCGCGCGCAGTGCTGCCAGCAACTTGGCAGGAAGCGAAAATCGCTTGGCGACATCGTCCAGGTAGGTCAGCCGTTGCATGAATCCCGGGGTGCTGCCGAAACCCTCCGATTCGAGACGGCTGACCAAGCGACGGGCCGTCACCACGCAACGGATGTCGAGCAGCTCCAGTCCGTGCAGCACGCCGCGCGGCCCGGTGGTCCAGTTGATCATGACCGGCGTCTTGCCCGCGAAAAGCGCGGCCAAGGTGGCCACGCTGGCAGCGACCGAGGCGGGCAGCATGATGCCGACATAGGACCCAGGCATGCGGGCAAACACAGGCCGCAGGAGCAGGAGCGCGGTGATCAGATCGCGGTAGCTGCGCACGCCGCTCTGCTGGTCTGCGATGACCACCTGGCTGGGATGCCGGCGCGCCATGTCCAGAAACACCGCGGTCAAGCTGTCACCCGCGGGCATGACCGGCGACTCGGTAGCGTCCTGGGCGGCCGCGGTCCATGCGTGGGCCACCGGCTGGGGCTCGGCCGCGGCCTTGCCCACGGTCTCGCCCACCGCGGCCCGCATCACGTCACCCACGGTCTCCATGGCGTCCGCTTCGGGCTGGGGAAACCCGAACTCGCTCTCGATCCAGGCCTGGATCTCCACGCGCACCAGGCTGTCCAGGCCCAGATCGTGGGCCAGACGCTGGCTCTCGTTGATGTCGCGCACCCCGGTGAGCTGGCGCAGGTACTCCTGCACGGTGTCGCGCGTGGCGGGCGGGATCCGGCGCGCCACGCCCGGCTCGGCGCTACTGACCGGCTCGGGCAACCAGCGCACGCCGCCACCCTCCCACAATGAATGGGGCACGTAAGTGCTTCCGCCCGCGTTGCGATTGTAGAAGTCCTCCAGGTAGCGATTGAGCACCACCCGATCCGCGGTGCGCGGCAGATCGTCGGGCTCGACCACGTCGATGGCCACGTGGCGGCGAGGCGAGAGGAAGATGGCGCACTTGAGCAGGCCCCACAGTCCCCGGCGCAGGGCCGCCATGACCTCGGGCGGTTTGCCCGAGGCGCGACTGAAGCTGGAGCCCCACAGCCCGGCGGTGCGCACCAGCACCACGCGCACGTCAGGCACGGCCTGCAGCAACTGCTCGACCGCGCTGTTGCCACCGAGATCCTCGCGGCGCTGGCGATAGATGCGACCCGCGGGATAGAGCAACAGCGCCTCGCCCCGGCGCAGAGCCGCAGCGCTGGCCTCGATCATGGATTCCACTTGCTCGCGGGCGCCGCGCCCATCGCGGGTCATGTCCGCGATCTCGAGCGCCCGCGCCCGCCGCGCCAGGAAGTGAATCCCCCAGCGCCGGGCCTGGGCGCGATCCGCCAACACGCGCGGCCGGAAACGCGGCCACAGCACGGCCATCACCATGATGGGATCGATGAGCGCCGGGTGGTTGGCCAAGAACAGAACCCCGCGACCGTCAGGCGGAGCGACACGATCCAGACCCCTCACGCGGATGCGGTAGCGCAGCCAAAGCAGGGAGCGGATGAGAAGGCGCAGGAACTGGTTGAGCATGGCCGTCGTGCCGACGCAGTATATCGCCTCCCGCTCTTGTTCGGGTTGTCGTACCATGGGATTCGCCATGCGCATCGCCACAACCATCTTCTTTTCCGCCACCGCTCTCATCGCGACCGCACTTTTCGCCGCTCCCTCCGACCAGGCCCCTGCCCCCGCCAGCAAGCCGCGTCCCGCCCGCCACTACGAGGGCCTGATGACCTGGGAAGTGCGCGATGCCGACACCGGCGCGCCCATCCCGTGCAAGCTGACCTTCGTGGGCGTGGGGGGCACACGCGAGCCTGAATTCACCCACAACGACATCGGCAAGCCCGAGGGTGACTTGGCCATCGCCGCTTACAATCGCGTGTTCTCAGCCTCGGGCGACGGTGCCGTGCGGGTGCCACCGGGAAGCTACGACGTCTACGTCAGCCGCGGCCTGGAGTGGGACGTGGCGGTGGTGCGCAGGCTCAAGATCACGCCTGAAGGCGCGGATCTCGTGGCCCAGTTGCACCACGTGATCAGCTCGCCGGGTTGGTATTCGGCCGATTTTCACGTCCATGCCGCGCCCTCGCCGGATTCCATCGTGCCCCTGCCCCACCGGGTGATCGAATTCATCGCCGATGGCATCGATATGCTCACGTCCACTGACCACAACGTGGTTACCGACTATGGGCCGACCATCAAGATGCTGGGCGTGGGCAACCTCATCAGCACCATCATTGGGGACGAGATCACCACCGCCTCATGGGGACATTTCGGCGCCTTCCCCCTGCCGCAAGATTTGGCACGCGCGGGCCAGGGCGCGGTGCTGGCCCACGGCCGCACGCCCAAAGCCATCTTCGAGGAGGTACGCACCCTTGCGCCGGGCGCGGTCATCGACGTGCACCACCCGCGCATCGATCCGACCTGCGGATATTTCATCATTGGGGAATTCGACCCGCACTCGGACCGCGCGGGCAAGAAAGGCTTCTCATTCGATTTCGACGCCATCGAGGTGCTCAACGGCTATCAGGATCCAGCCCGTCGCAGCGTCGACCGCATGATCGACGACTACCTGGGCCTCCTCAACCACGGGCACCTGGCCACCGCCACCGGGAACTCGGACACCCATCACCTCACCTACAATATGGGCGGCTATCCGCGCAACTACCTGCGCGTTCCCGACGACCGTATCGGCCACGTCACCCCGCAAGACGTGGCCCAGGCGGTAAAGGCCCATCACGTCTTCTTCACCACCGGTCCCTTTGTGCGCATGCACGCGGGCCAGGCCGACATCGGCGATCTGGTGGCCGCTCCCAGCGGGCACGCCCGCGTGGACATCGAGATCGATGCCGCGCCCTGGGTGTCAGTCGATCGCGTGATCCTCTACGTGAACGGCAAGGAAGCCCAGCGCTGGACGGTGCCGCCCAGTCAGAAAGTGGCGCGCTTCCGCGCCAGTCACGACATCACCCTGACCGCCGATGGCTACGCCCTGGTCCGCGTCGACGGAAACGAGTTGATGGCGCCCGTCGTGGGTGACCGCAAGACCTTCGGCGTCTACCCGCTGGCACTCAGCAATCCCATCTTCTTCGACGTGAACAACAACGGCCGCTACGACCCCGCCTACAAACACGGGCGACACTAAGAAGCCGGGCCGCGCGTGAAGAACACGCGCCAGCGGGCCAAGCACGCGAGCAGCCGCACCAGCACAGCCATGGAGAGCGGCCGGGTCAGGCGCAGGGGACGTTTGCGCAGCACAAGCTCCACCTGATCGACCGCTTGGTCGAGCGTGTACATGAACGGCCGAACCGCAGCGCGGGCCATCTTGGTATCCACGAATCCGAAGCGTAGGTTGCTGACAGCCACGCCGTGCGGCCGCAGAGCCAGGCCCAGGCCCTCGAAGTAGCTCGACAGCGCGGCCTTGGAGGCGGCATAGGAGGGAAAGTCGGCCAGAACCAAGGCATCGGCCTGGCTGGACAGCACCACGAGATGCCCGCGACCGGCCGCGACCATCGCAGGCACGATCGCCTGGGCGGTGCGCAGAGCGCCCATCAGATTGACCTCGAAGACGTGGACCTCGCTGCCCAGGTCGTTCGGATCGGGCGGGCCGCCTATGCCAGCGCAGTAGATGCAGGTATCGACCGGACCCTGGCCCAGGATCGCGCGCAATTTCTCGACGTAGTCGCGCTGGCTGACATCGAGAACGTGATGCTGATAGCCGTCGTGCCCGACCGGGCTCGCCCGGCGAGAGACGCCGGTGACCTGCCAGCCGCGATCGAGTAGCCGCCGCGTGCTGTGCAGCCCGATGCCGTCGGAGTTTCCGATGATGAGAGCGTGGCGGGACAACGCCGACATGCGGCCGCAATGATATGCCATAACGTCGCCGTTGCGTGCGAAGAGCTGCAAACGCTCGTACCGTTTGCAGTGTGACTGGCGTCACCAATCGCCCGCCAGGTCGTCGACCAGTCTGGTCGCGCTCTGGATGGTTGTGATAGCGTGTGAGCAAGAGCCATCTTGAGGAAAGGAACGCTCATGAACCGATTTTCTGGACTGTGGTTGGTTGTGACTATGCTCGCTTCCGTCTCCCTGCCGGCGGCGGCGTCCGCGGCGGCGAAAAAGCCGGCGCCCGCCGCGGCCAAGAAAGCGGCCGCGCCGTCGAGCGCTCCCCGAAAGGTGGAAGTCCTGCGCTGGTCGTTCGACAAGTGGATCCCCGGGATGTTCTGCACCAAGGTCGACGAACCGACTGACTCCCAAGGATGGGACGACAACTTTCTCTGTTCGACCCGCGACCTGGGCTTGCGCTGGTCCAGCCTGGGACCCATCAACGGAATGGTTTGCACCCAGTTCGAAGAGGATTCCGATCCCGATGGCTGGGGCGACAACTATCTCTGCGCCCCGCAAGACTACGGTCTCAAGTGGTCAAAGAGAGGAACCATCAAGGGCATGCAATGCCTGCAAATTACCGAGCCCAGCGACCCGCACACATGGAAGGACAATTTTCTGTGCTGGCCCCCGGCCGGGGCAGGCCCGATCAACGCCGTGGTCAGTCCTCCCCAGAACGCGACCGACGTCCTCAATCTCATCAGGGCGAAGCACAACTACCAGACCTACTTGGAGCTCGGCCAGGGCGCACGCGAGGACAACTTCGATGCCCTTGGCGCCAAGATCAAGATCGGCGTTGACCCGGATCGCAAGTCCAACGCCGCCTTCCAGATGCCCTACGACGAGTTTTTCGCGCAGAACAAGCAGAGCTTCGACTTGGTTTTCATCAACGGTCTGCACGACGCCAACCAAGTGGAGAAAGCCCTGGCGAGTTCCCTGAAAATCCTCAACCCGGGGGGAAGCATTGTCATGCAGAACCTCAATCCGACTTCGCCCGGGCAGCAGGCGCTGCCACGGCCGGCTGACCCGGGAGACTGGAAGGGCGACGTGTGGAAGGCCTGGGTCAAGCTGAGGGCCACGCACGATGACCTGGATATGCAGGTGATCAACTTCGACACGGGCTTTGGCATCATCACCCGCGGCAAGCAAGCCAAGCTCAAGCTGCCGGCCGAACTGACCTACCAAGCGCTCGATGCGAACCGCAAGGCCTGGCTAAACCTGATCGATGTCAATGCCTTCCTCAAGGACCTCGGCGTGCAGTAAGGCTACCTATTTCTCACAGAGGCACAGAGGCCACAGAGGCGGATGAAAAAAAGGAAAAGGGGCTGGCGACCGTCTGGTCCAAACCCCTTCTTTCTCTTCCGGCCTGTGTGTTCTCTGTGAGAACCAGCATTCTACAAGTAGACGATCTCCATCACGCAATCGCCCTGCTGGCAGCGGAAGTCCAGGCGTAGGCGCCGGCCCTCATCGTCGACCAGAAACCATGGCTCGGCCGGGCAGCGACGGGGCGGATCGCCCGGATCGCGCGGGCAGAGGCCCATCTCGTACTTGATGCAGGTGCGGGTGGTCATCACCTTGCGGCCGTGCATGTCCAGGCCGCTTTCCGCCGCTGGCTCGATGCGCCCCACACCGTGGCGACGGTAGAAAGACGCCGCTTTCTGATTGAGCACGTTGCCCAGGAACGACAGGTCTCGCTCAGGAAAAGGCGCATCGTTGAGATGGGAACCCTGGGGCGCGTGCGTGACCACGCGCACAGGCAGCAGACGGGCGCGCTGCCGACGCAGCTCCTCGACCAGCCCGCGGCGCAAGCCATTGAGCGTGGCCAGCGGCACATGGGGCATGCGCGGCAAATCGAGCTCCACGCGCGACGCACAGAACTCGCTTGCGCCCAGCTTGGCGAGCTGGCGTTCGAAAACCAGGCGGGCCTGGGCCGGCTGGTCAGCCCATGCGTGCTGGCTTTCGATTTCCGAACTCGCGGTCACTCCATCCTCGTCGCTGGCCTCCAGACGAAATCCCGTCGCGCTTTCGCGCAGCCGCAGATTCACGCCAATCCGGCGTTGGTTCCGACTGCGCATGACCTGATTGACGAAGGCGTGATCGTGATTGCGGAACACGCGCAAGCCGCGCTCGATCCCGCCCAACTTCTCGGGAAAGACCGCCGTGCCGTCGATCTGGTTGACTACCGTGCCGTGCAATTCCTGATCGCGGCCGAAGAAACTGAGGCCGTCGCCACTGTGCAGGGGAGCGGCGGCCTCCAGCGCGAAGGAGTCGCGGCGTACGTCGACCACGCGCCCCACCGACTCGCCCACGTGCTTGGGCGAATCAGGTGACGCCACGGCAGCGCCACGACCGTGCAGAAAGTATGTCGTGTAGCCGCGATTGAAAGTCTTGTCGGGATCGGGCTCGAACCCCAGTGTGGTCGTGCCCGACGACGCACGCCGGCCCCCCACCTCCGCCAGCACCGCGTCCAGCTTGCGCCGGTAGTGACCCACGACATTCATCACATACGCCTTGTTCTTGAGGCGTCCTTCTATCTTAAATGAGGTGACCCCGGACTCGATCAGTTCGCGCAGCTCGGCGGTCAGGTTCAGATCGCGCAGCGACAGCAGGTGCTTGTCGCGCACCAGGGTTGCCCCCGCCGCATCCTGCAAGCAATACAGACGGCGACAGGGTTGGGCGCACTGGCCGCGGTTTCCACTGCGGCCGCCCATCGCGTAGCTCAGGCTGCACTGTCCACTCATGCTCACGCACAAGGCGCCGTGGATGAAGACCTCCAGCTCGATGCTGGTGGCGGTGCGGATGGCGCGAATCTGGTCGAGATCCAGCTCGCGGGCCAGGATGGCACGCGAGAAACCGACCTTCTCCCAAAAAGCCACGCGCTCCGCGCTGTGGTTGTGCATCTGGGTGCTGGCAATCAGCGGCAAAGGCGGCAGGTCACATTCCAGCAGACCGACATCCTGGATGATGAGCCCATCCACGCCCGCCTGATGAAGCTGCCGACACAGGCGCTCGGCCTCGGCCAGCTCGTCGTCGCGCAGCAGGGTATTGACCGTGGCATAGACCCGCGCCCACATCCGATGTGCGTACGCGGCCAGCTTCTCGATGTCGGCGATGGCGTTGCCCGCTGCCTCGCGCGCACCAAATCGCGGCGCGCCTATGTACACGGCGTCGGCGCCGCAATCGATGGCCGCCTGGCCGCATTCCAGATCTTTGGCAGGTGCGAGAAGCTCAAGGGAAAGCATGGACGACCCGTCGGCCCCGGGGGCCTGCTCTCATTCTGCGCAAGAGCCACCTCGGCCGCCAGTGCGCTTTCGGGATCTTCCAGGTCGCGCAAGTGCGGGCAGCGGGAGGCCTCCCGGACGCTCAATAACCCCCTTCGTTTTCCCCATGCCCGCAAACTACATCAACCTACACACCCAAACTATCCCCATGCCCAGGGCGGCGCCTTTGACTGATACACATTGCTATGCCAACCTCTACACATGCGCACCAACATCGTCATCGACGACACTCTGATGCGGGATGCACTTGCCGCCAGCGGACTTCCCAGCAAGCGGGCGGCAGTTGAGGCTGGGCTGCGCAGCCTGGTGTCGCTGCATCGCCAGGCCGGTGTGCGCCGTCTACGCGGCCAGGTCAAATGGACGGGCGATCTGGCCAAGCTGCGCACCAAGAGAACCTCGCACAGGTAACCCGTGGTTATCGTCGACACCACGGTCTGGATCGACTACTTCCGTGGTCGGAGGACGGCACAGACCCGGTGGCTGGACCAGGCTCTCGGCGTGACCCGTGTAGGGTTGTGCGACCTCATCTTGTGCGAGATCCTGCAGGGGATGCAGAGCGATGCGGATGCGGCTTCCGTGCTGGCCCAGATGTCATCGTTCGACCTGTTCGACACAGGCGGCATGGACCTAGCCGTCGAGTCAGCGCGAAACTATCGCCGCCTGCGGACGCGGGGCCACACGGTCAGGAAGACTATTGATTGCCTCATCGCCACCCTGTGTCTGCGCGAGGGCCACGAGTTGCTGCACAACGATCGCGACTTCGACCCGTTCGAGGCAATGCTGGGCCTGCGCGTGATTCACCCCTGAACTGCGCCCTCGTCCTCGCCCAACCTGGCACGCAATCCCGTCGCAGGCGGC
>PMLB01000145.1 GCA_003158735.1 Myxococcales bacterium
AACCCGGGTGGCATGCGCGCCGACCTGCCGCAATCCTGCGCGACCACCCCGTGCACCATCACGTGGAACGACTGTTTCACCTCGCAGCCATTCTCGAATCAGGTGATGGCCATGACCCTGACCGGCGCGCAGATCTACGCCGCGCTCGAACAACAATGGACCGGCAGCAACAGTGGGTCGAACTCCAAGATCCTTCAGATCTCGGGCTTCACCTATTCCTGGTCGGCATCGGCCACGCCTGGCAGCCGCGTGGTTCCAGGTTCGGTTAAGAAGCTGGACGGCACGCCCATCGGCATGGCGACGAACTACGTCGTGGCCATGAACAACTACTTGGTAGCTGGAGGCGATGGTTTCGCTGCTTTCACGGGCGGCACCAATCGCGTCACCGGTCCCATCGACCTGGATGCCTCGATCGCCTACCTGCGCACGTTGCCGGCGCCGGTGAGCGCGTCCACCGACGGACGCATCACGCAGATACCGTAGTACCTCGCGAACCTAACATCGGGCCGACGTCTCTGCGAGGAGCGCCGGCCCGATTCCTATCTACGCGGGCTAGCTCTCAGACACGACACGTCGATATTCTTGGTACAGGGCGGGTCTTGATTGACGTAATCTCTCCGATCAGGCACAGCGAAATGGCAGTGGAAGAAGGCATTTTCAATCTACCTGCGCGCAATGGCGCGCGTGTACTCCTGTCGTCGGTGTTCGGCCCGTACTGTCAAGACGACAAATACGGCAGCCGTGCCATCAACCCAATGGAGCTCTTTCACAATCAGGTCACGCGCGAGCAAGGTTCTTTCTCGCTTCGGGTGTTTCATCCATCGCTGGGAATCCGGCTGATCCAGGCAAATATCTCGGCGCCTTGCACGCTGCTCGATTTTCCGACGCTGGAGATCTTCGAACACGAGATCGCGAGCCACCACTACGACATCATCGGCATTTCATCCATCGTGGCCAACGTCGGCAAGGTAGAGAAGATGTGCGAGGTCGCGCGCGCCCTGTCGCCACGCTCCCGCATCGTCGTGGGCGGCCACGTTGTGGCGATCCCTGCCCTGGAAACCATGGTCGACGCCGATCACTTCGTGAAGGGAGAAGGGGTCGAGTGGATGCGACGCTTTCTCGGCGAGGACCCGCAAGCGCCCATTCGCCATCCTGCCGTCTGTTCGTCGTTTGGGTTTCGTTTCATGGGCCTGCCTCTGCCGGTCCCGCGCGCAGCGATGCCCGCAGTCGTCGCACCTTCAGTGGGTTGTCCCATGGGCTGCGATTTCTGCAGCACATCCGCCTTCTTCGGCGGCAAGGGGAAGGTCCACAGTTTCTTCAAAGACGGCCACCAGCTGTTCGATGCCCTTTGCGACATCGACTCGCAACTGCATTCATCGGCTTTCTTCTTGCTCGACGAAAACTTCTTGTTGCATCGCGATCGGGCAATGCAGTTGCTCACTCGAATGCGCGAACGGAACAAGTCGTGGACGCTCTACGTCTTCTCGTCCGCGAACGCCATTGCGCAATACCCGATCGAAACCCTGGTGGAGTTGGGTGTGTCCTGGGTCTGGCTCGGGTTGGAATCACCGAGGTCGGACTACAAGAAGCTCGAGAACGCCGACACGGTCAAAATGGTCCGATCTCTTCGCGAGCACGGCATCACAACCATCGGATCCTCTATCATAGGCTTGCCCCACCATACGGTCGAAAACGTGCGGGAGGAGATCGAGTATGCCATCTCTCACGAGACGGATTTCCATCAGTTCATGCTCTACACGCCGATGCCGGGAACACCTCTCCATGAGAAGAGCCTGCGAGAAGGATCCCTGCTTCCCGAGGTTCCGTACGCCGACATCCATGGACAGTTCAAGTTCAACTTCCGGCATCCCAAGATCTCACGGGACGAGTCCAAGCTGCTGCTTGACTGGGCATTTCGTCGCGACTACGAAAGGAACGGCTCCAGCGTCTACCGGCTATTCAAGACCATGCTCGCCGGCTGGCGAAGATATTCGCAACACCCCGATCCCCGGGTGAGCCGCCGATTTCACCGGGAAAGGCTCGTATACAAACACATCATGGATGCGAGCCTTCGAGCGATGGAGTACAGGCTTGCGCTGGAAAACAGACCGTCTGCTCGCCAGCAGGTGAAGTCGCTCCGGCGGCAGATCAACGCCGAATGCGGAGGAATGGGACGATGGATCGGTGCGGCTGCGGCTCCGATCTTGTTCGGGACCAACGTTCTCGAGCAGCTTCGTGTCGCTCGCGGCTGGACGTACGAACCGAAAGCGCGGATTGAGCGGCGCAATTGGGGAACCGCACCTATCGTTCGCTGAGATCCCTATACCCAGCCGGCTGGTAGAGCGCCGCAATAATGAATTCGGCCCTGGCACCAATGAATGCGCCAGGGCCGCGTCGGATTTCCAGGCTACTTGCTGCTGCTGCTCTTTAGAACCGGCCAGCGGCGAAGCGACCGGCGTGATTCACGACGGCCCACACGGTGTTGGTGTCGGGGTCGACGCCGTAGGTGCCGAGGGTGTAGCTCGCGTTCCAGGGACCGAACACGAAGTTCGGCGTTCCACCCACGTCTTGCGCGACAGCGCCGGTCAGGTTGCCCGCGCTGTCCACCGCGGCCAGGCCGAAGTTGCCACTGACCAACGTGGCATCACTGACGCTGTTGCGGTCAAAGGACATCGACAGGGCGATGGTGTCGCCACTGCTGCTGCCAATGTCCGCCGTGCCCCACAAGGACAGGATGGCGCTTGATGTGGCGCAGGTGGGGGCATCCCACCCGATGTCCACGGCATGGGTAAGGGCGCGGCTGATAAAGTCCGTCGCCGTGCTGGTGTTCTTTCCGGCCAGGAACTGCGCCGTGGTGCCGGAGAAGGTGAAGGGCGTGGTGGGGTAGGAAGCGCCCTCGGCCACCAGGTACTCGGTTCCGTTCGAGCTGTAACCCCAGGTCTGCTTCTTGGCGAAGGTGAGGACCGGCGTGACGTTGATAGGATAGGCGGCGTTCCCGGCACCCATCGGGTAGCTGGCGTCCGACTGCCAGTTGCCGTGCGTGTCGGAGTAGAAGTCCACCGTCATGTTCGGTCCATCCACCGTGAAGATGTAGTAGCCGACCGTGTAGAGCTCCTGGGCCACAGCGGTCTCACGCACCTTCTGCCCGTACCAGGTCGCATTGTTCGTTGCCTTGGGCGTGTAGAACTTGCTGCTGTCCGAGGCGCCGATGAGCTCATGCACGCTCGACAGACCGTCGGGGCTGGCGATGATCGAATGCTGGTTCATGTGGTCGTGGCCGGCCAGGAAGTACTTGACGTTGTTGCTCTGCAGGCTGGCATAGAAGGCATTCTGCATGTCGGGATTGGCGTTGGTGTAGCCCTGGAACATGGTGTCCTGGTGGCTCTCCGCCATGAGCGGCTGGTGGGACAACACGAAGGCATGGTCGGTGCCGCGCGTGCTCTTGTCGAGCCGGCTGCTGATCCACGGCTGCTGCTGCGTGATCGAGTAGCCGAAGTCGTAGCCTGCCTGCGAGATGTCCACGCTCGGCGTCACCCAGGGATCGACGATGACGAAGCGGGCGTTGTTGTAGTCGAACGAATAGCTCATACCATCCAGCTCGGTGCTGACCGAAGTCGGGCTGCTGAAGTTGGTGGCACCGAAGGTCTGGCTCAGACCACGTGTTTGCGGGTAGAGCGTCTGAAGAATCGGGATGGAGAAGCTGTTACCCGTGCCATAGGTTTCGTGGTTGCCGCGCATCGGGAAGAAGCCGATGCCAGCGTCGTAAAGCTGCTGAGCGGCCTGGGCGCGCACGGTTTCGTCGGCGTCGTTGCCGGTGTCGGCAAGGTCACCCACCTGGATGACGAACTTGACACCTGCCTGGATGAACAGCGGGTTCAGCTGATCGATGATCGAAACGGCAACTGTGGTCGGGTTCTGACTAGCTGGATCCGCGGTCGTCCATTGCGTGTCCGACATCACGCCGAATTTCCAGGCCGAGGACGTGGGAGGAGTGCAGACGCTGGCCAGAGCGGCCGTGTGCACGGAGAAGTCGTACTTCTTGCTGGCGCCAACCGCGTCGGTCACAACCACGGACACGACCAGGTCTGTCGACCCGGTGGCAGGCGCGGTCAGGCTCACTTGCGAGGTGGTGCCGGTGTCGGACTGCCCGGAAAGCGAGCCGGCCGACGTCGACCACACGAAGGTCATGGTGCCCGCCTGCGGGTCCATCGCCTCGACAGAGAACGCAACCGTCGCGGAAGGATCAACCACCAAGGCTGATTGCGCGGCGTCGACGATGGCCGGCGCGATGATGGAGACAGGCGCTCCCACCGGGAGGTACAAGGTGCCGTGAGTCGTACCGCCGTGGCCGTCGCTGACTGCCACGTCGAACTCGCAGTACGTGTCGGTCGCAGAGGCCGACAGCGTGAAGGAAGGCGTGGCCGAGCTCGCGCTGGTGAAGGTTCCCGCAGCGCAGGTAGTGCCGGTGCTCCACAGGTAGGTGAGCGCGTCGCCATCGGCATCGCTGGCCGTCACCGACAGTCCGGTAGGCGCGCCCAGGGTGATCCAGCCGGGCGTGGCAAGGACATCGCTGACCACGGGCCAGTTGTTGAACTTGACATTGACGTCGGCCTGACCCGTGCCATTGGCGTTGGACACGTGGATCACGATGGACGCCGACGTGGTGGCGTCGTGATTGTCCTTCACCTGGATAGTGAGCGTTACGTCGCCCTCGCTGGCGGGGGCGGTCCAGGTCGTGGTGGCGGCGGTGGGGGCGGAGAAGCCCGCGCCGGCAGGATTGGCCGACCACGCGTAGGTGATGGTGTCCTTGACCTGGTCGTCGTGGGCCTGGACCTTCGCGGTGATGGTCGCTCCCGGAGCGATGTTGGTGGATGAGACCACCAGCGAATCGATGACCGGGACGGTGTTTACGAAGTCAGCGGGAGCATTGACGGATTGGGCCGTGATGGCCACCGTGGTCACGTGATTGTGCAAGATAGCGACATTGGTCGCTTGTCCGACGTAGGCCAGGACGTTGCTTGTGTCGCTGGCGCTGACCGTGAACGTGTAGTTGCTGCCGGCCGGCAGCGAGGAAATGAGGGCGCCGTAGCTTCCCCCTGATCCCTGCGGAGACAGGGTCACTGGCTTGGGCGCGTACAGTGCGGGGCCGGAGATCGTGACAGTGACCGGACCGAGCGGAACGGCGCTGAGCGCCTGCACGCTCACGTCGGCCGAGCCCATTGCAGAGGGTTGATTGTTTTGCCCGCAGGCGGAGAGCGCTGCTGCGATGGCAAGTGCCCCGAGGGGCAAGAAGGCGGAACGAGACGAGCGAAGGTGCAACATGATAATCCTCCCTGGGTTATGGGGACGGTCGCACCCTATTCCTTCGTCCGTGCAGCGCACGCGACGGCTACGCGACAATTACGAAAACACAAATGGCCGGCTTGTGACGACTGTGACAACACTACGGACAACATCCCCATTCACGGCGATCGACGGCATCAGGGCGTAACTTCGAGGTCGTATCCGGCGAAGTCGGTGCCGCCACGGCTGTCGTGCAGCACGATCCACAGATGGACCAAACCAGGAGCCCCGGACGTCCAGGTATTGTCGGCGAAGGTTGTATCGTTTTCAAATTCGCTCCTGCCGGTGATGTCATGTGCAAAAGAACCTGCGGTGGCGTACCAGGAAACCCGCATGGCTTCGTAGTGGTTGGGAAGCGTGTGAGTGAGCACATCCCACGCGGGGTAGCTCTCTACCGAGTCGGCAGGCCAGCTGACCGTCAACGAGACCGTCTGCCCGGCCGCAACCGGGAACGGCGCGCCCCCGACCGAGACCGGAGGCACCTCGACCGGATCGGAACCGGGTTCCTGTAGAGTGAAAGAGGCGATCACCGGGTTCTGGTTAAGCGTGTAGTCCTTTGTGTACTGGATTACTGCCAAGCCCGGAGCATTGGCTAGCCCGCAATAGAGGCGCTGCATCTGGAAGGCAACGATCGAATCCTCGGCGCCCATCCCGACACGACGCATATCCTCAGGAACCGACAGGCTAAGCCGAACCGGTAGGTAGTACCCACCGGTGACGTCGGGATCGCGCGGCCGGAAGGGTGGCTGGTCGCCAACGGGCGGCGGCGTCAACGGACCGAACAAGGTGCATGAGTCAGACGGAGCCACTGCGGAGTAGGTGTCGAGCGAGTCACCGGCCACGCCGGGCGATGCAATCTCGTCCAGGCAGGCGGTGCTTACCGAGTTGCTTTCCGTCGGTGGTTTGGGTTTGTCACACGTGGCCCAGAGCAGGGGCGTATTGATGTCGGCGGTCGGTGCGGGCCCTGGCACGCGGCCGTTGCTATCCACGGCCAGGGCCTCGTAATGGAAGGTCGCTTCCCCGGGAGACCGGGGATCAGCCTCCGCGGGTTCGCTTTTCACAGCCAGGATCGCCGGCCCGCTAATCGATGAGATTGGTGCACCGACCTGCGGCCGGCAGGCAGAAGCCAGGACGAACAGAAGCAAAGCTCTGAGGCTTGTGGTTTTCATCAGAACTCCATTCGCGCCCCAATCACGGGCAATACCGGCAAGCCAGCAATGTAACTGCGCTGGCCGTAGTTGGCACTGTAGATGATCTCCTCGGGGCTCTTCCGATTGGTCACATTCTGCACGTCGGCGAAGATGTTGAATTTGAGGCGCCGGAACACGAAGGCTTTCTCGACGCGCACGTCAAGCGAGTAGAAGGCGGGAATACGGATCGAGTTTTGCGCCCCGAAAATGGGCTCGTACTGCTGAGCTGTACTGTTGAAATAGGCTCCCATGACTGGCGTGCGCGGCGCTCCCGTGGTGTAGCGGAAGCGCGCCCCGGCCAAAAGGCCGCGCGTGATCTCGTAGCTGGCCAACAACGCCAGCACGTGGGTCTGGTCGTAGTCGAACAGACGCCAGTTGCTGTCCGGCCGATCCTTGCGCTCGCTGCGGATGAGCGAGTAGCTGAGCCAGCCGAAGAATCCCTTGGTCAGCTCCTGCCGCAACAGCACCTGGCCGCCATAGCTGCGACCGATCCCGGACTGCTGCAGCGACTGGCCCTCAGGCGGCGACGGCAGTCCACTGCGCGCGACCAGACTGTACAGCCGCTTATAGAACCCCACGGTCTCCAAGGACAGGGTTCCCGTCAATTTGTACGAAACTCCGCCGCTGACGTGAATTGCGGACGAGCTTGACAGATTCGGATTGCCGAAGACCGGGCTGAGATCCTCGACCGCTGGTGGCTGGCCGTAGATGCCGCCACCCGCGGTGAAGGTCAGCTTGCGGGTGGCGCGGAAGGCAACCGACAGTCTGGGATTGGGAAGCGCGGCCAGCGCTCCAAAGTGGGGGTTCCGTGCCAGATCCATGCGGCGGTAGCCCACGTCCGGTGCAATGTAGCTGTGGGGAAGGCGCAGGCTGCCGTCGATAACCGTGGGCTCGAAGCGAAATCCCGGCGTCAGGGTCCAGCGGCCGATATTGATCTCCGCAAAAGCATAGGGCGCGGTTGACAGCAGATTGACCTTCCAGTGATCGGACGCCAAATCGGTACCGGGCGACTGGCCGAAGACCGTGATGTCGCCTTCGCGGGCCGGCAGTTCCAGTGAGCCAACGCGGTCAGAGGTGCTGCTGCGGCCTTGGAAGTCCAGGCCCATGGAAAGCACGACCTTATCAGCTACCCGGCGCCGGTACGAGGCGCGCAGCGCATACTGCCAGGCGCTGGTGTCCAGCAACATAGGCGTGCCGCCGAAGTTCCACTCTTGCTGGTTGCGATCGTAGCCAGCAGAAGGTGTGACGGCGATGCTGGAACCGTCGGCAAACAGGCGCGTGTAGCGCACGATGAAACGACGGTAGAGCAGATTCTGGTCCTGGGTCTTGACTTCCATGGGATCCGACGAGGGAACGGTACGGGTGAGGTGATCGTCAGATGCCAAGAAGGTTGCGGAGAGTTCCTCGTCCTTTCCCAGGGTGGCCGAAACCCGCACTTGATAGTCGTCGTAGCGAGGAATGGGGAAGAAGTCGCCCACGTCCTTGGACACGGCGGCCTTCAGCGTCTGGTCGAGATAGCCCTGGCGGCCGGACACAGCCAGTCGAAGATTGGGCGTGATGGCGGCCCTGACCATGCCCGACACATCCATCACATCCGAAGCCACGTAGCCGTGTACGCCCTCGCGCCCGGGATCCTGCAGCTCGATGCGCACCAGCCCGCCCAGTCCGCGGCCGTAGTCCGCCCCGTACGACCCCGGTGACAGATCGATGGAGCGCACCAGATCCGCGTTGATGGTCGAGCGCATGCCGCCCACGTGGTACAGCACCGGGATCTCGACCCCGTCCACGTTGACCCGGGTTTCCTGCGGTGCCGATCCCCACACGATGAGCGCGCCGGAACCGAAAGCGGATCGACCCACCCCGGGCAGGTTCTGCACCACCTTGAGTGTGTCACCCTGCGTGCCGGGGACACGCTTGGCCTCTTCGGTGCGCACCCGTGTCTCGACCACTTCTTTCCTGATGCGCGGGGCGCGCACCACCGCTTCTTCGTCCACGTCGGCTTCCTTGGGCTCGACCATGTACTTGACTGACTTCTTCTTGCCTTTGCTGATGACTTCTTCGGTCTTGATGGTCACCAGCTCGCGCGACGACAGCTCGATGACATGCGGGCCGGGCGGTACGTCGGTGAAGGCAAAGGCACCATCCTGGTCGGTGGACGCCTCGATTCCCTGATCCACGATCCTGACCTTGACCCCGCGCGAGGGAACCTTGCTGAACCGGTCCATGACCACGCCCTCGAGATTGACCTGCGGACCCACCGGCACCAGCACTTCCTTGACCACGAACTTGTACGCATACTGGATCTTCACCGGCACCGGGGTTCCGTCCAAAATAGCGGGATCGAATTCGAACTGTCGGGCGGCAGCCACCGCGGCCGCATCGAAGTCGGGACCATCAGGCACCACCACTTCCACGTTGCCCACGCGTCCCGTGTCTTCCACTTCAATGGAAAGCACGACCTTGGCCCCCGTGCCAGCGGCACGCTTGTCTTCAGGATAGACCGCCTCGACGAACTTCTTCAGCTTGGGTGGCCGCAAGCCTTTGCCGGGTTCCGCGGCCTCGCTCGGCGGAGACTGACCCCGCGCTGCCAGGGGAATCCCTGCCGCAAGGACCAAGGTGGCGGCAACTGCGAAAACACGCATGGTTTCGGAACCTAGGGGTAGTAGAACTCGAAGGCGGTGAGGCCAGCGCCCGCGGTGGGAGCCTCCCGGGTGGCGGCGTCGGTGAGCACGCCCGAGGCTTCACCCAGGGTTCCCTGCGAAGAATAGGCAATGGCGTGCCAGGAAGCCGACGTCTGTCCACACAGCGAAAAGGCGTCCACCCGCACGATGTAGTGGCCAGCCGGCGGCTGCCCTGTCCACACCACATTTTCAAGATCGCGCCCATCGATCTGGCAATCCTCGTTGGAATCGAAATCTAGATTGCCGTCCACGCCGCCGTCCGGGAGTTTGGGCTCTGCACTGCGCCCCTCGGCCCAGACGGTCACCAAGCCCGCATCGTTTGGAGCGAGGATCGGGGTCTGTACGTGCAAATCCAGGTCAACCGGCGCGTCCCAATCGAGAGAAACCACCAGCGTGCCATCAAGCCCCTGCGGTTTCAGATACAGCGTATAGATCGCCGCAGATCCGAAATTCCCTGCTGCATCGACTGCGCGTAGGGACAGGGGGAGCGTGAGCGTCACCGGGTCATTCGGGTCGGACAGCAGCAGCGGGCTAGTGGCCAGGGCGGGCGAAAATGACAAGCTGGCGCTGTAGTCGAACGCATGCGGATCGTCGTGCTCGGGGGCCAGGGCGGGTACCAGCCAGTAGGCATCGTCACCGGCCACGCCCAGGGCGACCGCGTTGGCGTCGGGCCCCACAATCCCGTGGATCAGCTTGTTGCTCGCCCCTGGAAAGATCGTCAAAGTCGTGGACAAGAGAGTCACTGTGGCCGGGATAGTGCTAGGCGTCCCTGCAATGGAGCCGTGCGCGGCCTGGCCGCCTTGCACGCGTATCAATGAGGTCAAGCCAGACGAGGAATTCGACGACCACTGGCAACCAGTGCACAGCGACCATAGTCCCACTAGACCCACGAACGCGCGGCCCATCAAAAACTCACCTCGCCGCGAACCAGCAGGGCGTTGTCACCCAGATTGGCAGGCATGCCCGAAGTATTGATGCCCAGATGGTTTTGGTTGCGGTCGTATTCGACGATCAGTCTGCCCCAGGGCGCCACACAGGCCGCGGCCACCGCCAAAGTGGAATAGCTCACATCCGTCGGGACGGGACTGCCCTTGGCGTTCTTGTTCGAATCCTGGTCGGGGTTGTAATAGTCGTAGCGCAAACCCAGGCGCCAGCGCCCGAATTCCTGGATCAGGGCCAGGTAGTAGCCCATCTCGCGCAGGCTCCGATCCAAGGTTCCACGCGGGTCGGCGGGAAACACGCCGCGATCCGCGTCGCTGGCCAGGAAAAACTCGGCCTCAAGGCTTGTCTTCAATTGGTGTGGCAAACGCGCGGACAGCGCCAAATCCGCCCCGAAGGCGAAGCGCGTGTAGTTCGACGATGGCCCGGCCGCTACGCCGGGAGTCCCGCTCACTTCCCCTGTGCCGATAGTGCCGCTTTCGTCAGCGTCGTTCCATTGCAGTGTCGGCTTGGTCGCTGTCGTTCCCGGATGGAATCCCGTGCCGCGCAGCCCGGAAACCCCGCCCGCAACATCGAACTTGGCCAGCGATTGCTCGATCCCCAGGCGGCCAACGAGGTCCTTCTGATGATTGGGGTCCAGTCCGGCAAAGCCGTTGCCGCCCAACGGCTGACCGTTCATCACTGCCAAGACGTACCTGACAAAGTGCCAGCCGCCGCCCACCCTGGCGCCCAGGTCGGCCTCTCCTGGAAACAACGCGCGGGCGGCCGTGCTTCGCTCCATGAAGAAGCGCCGACGATCATCCTGCGGCACCTCGCGCCCGAACGGGATCCTGAACAAGCCGACGGTTCCCATGACCACGGGTGGAGCGCCGTCGCCGTGGCCCGGCCATTTCGCCGAGGCTTCCACATCGAACAGCCGCAACTGGGGTCCGTTGACTGTGTTGCCGTCAATCTCCAAGCGGCCCTCGCCGAATTGCCGATCCATCATCACGCCCAGCCGGGCGCGCCGGATAAGAAACCGATCCTGGTTCAGGGACTGCCCGCTCACAGAGTCAAGCTGATCCTCGGATGATTGCCGGACTTGATAGTCAGCTTGCACATAGCTGTAAAGCGACACCCCGGCCATGCTCGCACCCACAGCGGGCGGCGCGTTCTTCTCGCGCGCATCTTCGCGCGCGGCGGCCTCATCCAAAGCTTTCTGCAGGCGGAGAACCTCCGCCTGTCGCTCGTTGCGGTCAGCGGCCATACGCTTGTCCGCCTCGTCCCGGGCGGCCTCGACCGCTGCGGCTTGCTCCTTCTTCAGAGCTTCCTCGCGACTCTGGGCCGCGGTTTCCTGTTCCTTGAGCTTTTGCTCAAACTCGGCCCTCAGCTTCTCGATCTCGGCGATCGGATCCGGCCCGGGCTCCGGCTTCGCCTTCTTCCCCTTGGTGCTCTGGGCAAGAGCAGTGCCCGCGGCGCTGTAGGCCACCAGGGCCAAGAGCAGGGCTGCCACGCAGGGGTTGCGCCGCCGCCATTCGTATTCCGAGGATTCGCGCTTCATCGACTGCACGCCCATCACAGCTTGCAGGTGTTGTAGTCGACGGGCTTCTGCCGCGTCACAATCTCTCCACCCCCGACGTTGGATGGCCAGTTCTTGATACACCAATCCGTACCCATGGCGTCCTCGTCGCAGCCCGCGTCTGTTCCGTCGCTGTCCGGCTGCGTACCACCGTCTGGTTGCACGGCTTGCGCGACGTCCAATTGCGGGGATTGGCCAGCGTCTGGTGGCGAGGGTGGGGGGGGCGCGTCCACCTGCGCCTTGCCGCCCGCACTGCACCCAGCCAGCAGCAGGCCTCCTAGAAAGGCGGTCAAGATTGCTCGTGTCAGTTGCCCGTACATCTCTCTTCTCCTTGTCGCTCGTGACAGGCTACTCACAGTAGCCGTGACTACACTGACCTGTGGCGCATGGCGCCGCAGTCGAGCAAGGGGTGCAGCTTGTCTTTCCCGTGGCCAGCATCTCGAAACTGCAATGGCAAGGCGACGGGTCGGTATAGTGCCTGAACACGGGCAGGTCGCTGTCCTTGGTCACGCGCATCGCGCACTGAGGAACCACACCGCGCTGGGCATAGATTTCGTTGATGTCAAAGGGCAGCGGGTCCGCTAGGGGATTACCCTGCATCCAGTAGATGATCTTCTTGGCGCCATCGTTGGTGGGCATGCCAGTTGAGTCCACCTGAGTGACGAACTTGAGAGCGCCCTGGATGGTGTAGCGTCCCTCGCGAATGTTGATCTTGTCCAGGCTTGTCGAGTCGGTGTCAGGCAAATAGGCCTTGAGTTGATTCACGCCGCGGACCTTCAAGGCACGAATGACATCGCGGCTCTCGTCGTAGAACTCGGTCGAGGTGTACCCGATCGTCGTGTCAGGCGAGGTTGTGTAATCCACCTTGTCCACCATCGACTCTGCGGTGATGCCCAGGCTTCCGGAGCCCACAATGGTCACTTGGCCGTTGCTGGCACCAAGCCCCCTGGCCCACAGCTCGCGCATGCCACTTATGGTCCCGTCATAGTTGAAGATTGTGGAATTGTCGGTGAACGTGAGGATATTCGCCTTGGCACCGCATGCGTACACGTCCAGTAGCTCATCGACCGTCATGGCATCGTAGTAGAAGGTCGTGGCCACAATGGGGACGAGACCCTGCACGGGCCCCAGGAACTCCCTGAAATTCGAGTTCAAGGGTTGCGCGCCCCCGGTGCTCGCGCCGTACGACGTAAAGCAACTCGTCCAATAGGTGTCGTTGATGACCAGGTCCGGGACTTGATCCAGGCCTCCGATGCAATTCGAAGGCGTGATCTTGCTGGTGGCGCCGGAGCCAACCTCGTCGTAGTGCGAAAAGGTGGGCCGGGTCAGGTTCTTTGCAGGAGTGACAATGTTGGCGACGGCCGAGCATCCCTCGGTGCTCTCGTTCCACAAGAGAAGAACGCCGGCCTGCTTCAGCTGGGCGCCAAAGTGCTTGATCACCGGCAATACCGCTGTGGTACCGCCCATGTAGATTACCTTCGTATATGTGCTGGCCACTGTGGAGCAGAGGGGGATCCCGCCTTGTGCGAGAGCCGCAGACTCTCCAGCGATTCTTGCACCAGCCAGCAGGATGCCGGAAATTGCCAGAGTCTTCGCGTGCTTCATGGGTTGCCTCCCGGCCGCTTCATGCTGGGGTGCCTATAGCAGCGGCCGAATTGACCGGTCAACAGAAATACACGCCGGTGCGCTCTTGTCACATCGTCGTGACAATGCCGTTGCATAACGACCCCACACGCATAAAGAAAAGGGGCACCCATTGCTGGGCGCCCCTTACTAGCTGCGCTGGCCGAACTCGAATTCGGTCAACCTATTTCTCTACTTACTATGGAGTCCCGAGGCCGGCCATGAAGCCGTACGCCGTACCCGAGCCAGGAGTGGTCAGCGCCGTGAGCGGGCTGAACTGGATCGAGTTCGAGTAGCTGCCGGCGAGGAACACTTTGTTGGTCGAGGAGATGCCGAGCGTCAGGACGCCCTGCGTGCCGGCCGAGTCGCCGTAGGTCTGCGCGCACTTGACGGTCTGGCCGTCCGAGGTCAACTCGGCGGTGAACCCGTCCGGAGAGGTGGCGCTCGCGGAGCTCAGGCCGAGGGCGCCCAGGCTTCCCGAGTAGGTGCCACCAACGTAGATGTAGCCGTTCGAGCCGGCCGCAACGCCGTTGGCGCTCTGGTCGTGGGCCGCATCGCCGTACGCATTCGCCCACACCGCCGAGATCGCCGTGCCGCTCACGCTGAGCTTCGCCACGTAAGCATCAGTCAGACCAAGGTAGGCCAGGCTGACGCCGCTGCCGAAGTTGACCGAGCCCGAGATGCTGCCCGCGATCAGGATGTTGCTGGTGTCGATCGCCGTAATGGCGTTGACGTCAGAGCGACCGCTGGTGCCCCAGCCCTGGGCCGCGATGACGTTTCCAGTGGCTCCCGCCAGCTTGGCAACGTAGATGAACGCCGTACCGGCAGCAGGTGTCGGTGACGACGTGGTGAAGAAGCTCGCCGGAGTGCCGGCGCCGTAGTTACCAGCGATGAGCACGTCCCCGTTGCTGTCCATGGCCACAGACTCACACAGCTGGTCGCCCACGCCACCGATCTGCGTACCCCAGAGCACGGACCCGTCCGCATTGAGCTTGGCCACCACAACGTCCATGCCGTTG
This sequence comes from Myxococcales bacterium, assembly GCA_003158735.1. Classification (GTDB taxonomy): domain Bacteria; phylum Myxococcota_A; class Polyangia; order Fen-1088; family Fen-1088; genus Fen-1137. The sequence continues at coordinate 14,354 of PMLB01000145.1, forward strand.
CCAGTAACCCACGACGACGTATGACCCTTGAGGAGGCCGTTCCTGGTGGTCGATGCAGCAACCACCATATCGGCTTCGCCGCAGAGGACAAAGCCATCGAGGGCCGGATTGGAGGCAATCGCGACCAGGGAGCCGTTGCCCAACAGGACGTTGTGCGCAACAGGCGTGGCGAGCAAGGAAACGTAGAAGCCCGTGCCAGGCGTCGACGTCGCAAGGTAGTCATTGCCGAGATTGCCATTGCCGCCATTGGCGGTGAAGTCGATCTCGCTGGTGTAGACGCCGATCACGCCCACAGTCCCTGACTTCGAAACCGCCACGCCAGACGGGATCTGGTCGTTCGCGCCGGTATCGCCGAAGGTCAAGGTCTGCGTGGCCGCTCCGGCCGAATTCAGCTGGGCCAGATAGATGTCAGCGCCGCCAGAAGAAGTCACAACACCCGAGCCGAGGTTGAGGGGGAAGCTCGCGAAGAGCGTACCCACGACCCACGGATTTCCATCCGGGCCCACAGACAGTCCAACCACGGGAGCCGTCGTATTGGTCGACCTGGAGAACGAGGGGCTCATGCAGATCGGCGCGGAGCAGCTGTGGGTGGTGTCGGTCAGCGACGTGCAGACGTTGTTCGAAGGCACGCAAGCCACGGCCGGGCCGCCGCAGACGCCGGCGGTGCAGGAATCAACCGTGCCGTTGCTGGTGCCGGTGCAGCCATTGTGGTCGTTGCAGGCCGTGGTGTCGGGCTTGTTCCCGAGCGCGCAGGTGCCAGTCGGCTCGACGCAAGCGTTGACTTTGCATTGATCGACACCGGTCTGCGAGCAGACCGTGGCGACGCCGCCGCAAACGCCGGCCGTGCAGAGATCGCCGGGGGCCGAAGCGCCCGTGCAGGCCAGGCCGTCGTTGCAAGCCGTATTGTTGGGCTTGTTGCCGACCGCGCACTGACCGGTCGTCGGGACGCAAGCATTGGCCTTGCACTGATCGACGCCGTTCTGCGAGCAGGTGACCTGGGTGTCAACATGGCAGACACCCGCCAGGCAGGACGCGCCCAGCACGCACTTGTTGGAGGCGCTCGCGGTCGCGGTGCAGTTGGTGCCATCCGCCACACCGTTGCAGACGCTGTTGAGCGGGACCAGGGTGAACACGTGCGTGGCCTTGAGGCCCGAGGTGCTGCAGGTCGCGGTTACAGTGACCGTGACCGGCGAGCCGTTCTCAGCGCCCGCTTGAGCGGTGTAGGTGAGGGCGGCGGTGAACACGCTGGGGTCGAGGCCGAGCGCGGCCGGGGTCGAGGCGCCGAGCGTGGTGCCGTCCGAAGCGACTGCCGCCAAGCCGATGGTGCCGCCGCCAACGCAACCCTGAGTGGCAACGATGGCCATGCCCACCACATCGCCGCCCTTGATGGTGGTCTGCGACTGGTAGTCGTAGCCGAACACGGGCGCGGTCTCCGTGGTGTTGCCTGGGCCGGAAACTGGGAGACTCAGGTGGTTGGTGATCACGCCGCCCTTGGCCGTGCCGTCCGGGTACTTCCCATCATCCACCGTCACCAGGAAGGTGCAGGTCGTCTCGGTCGCGCCGACTTTCAGCGTGAACGTCGTGGTCGCCAGGTTGGCCGTACCGAAAGTGCCGTCGGCACCGCAGTCTGGGGAAACCCAGCTGTAGTTCAGGGCGTCGCCGTCCGAATCGGACGCGGTCACGAACAGGGGAATCGCCACACCCGTGACGATGGGCGCGGTGGCCGGCGCGACGATGCCCAGGCCCGAGATCACCGGGTAGGTGTCGAGGTTGGCAATGATCTTGGCGCTGCCAGCGGCGGAGGCCGCGTTCACCACGATGGTGAGGGAGGCGGAGTTCTTGAGCACGCCATTGGCATCGGTCACCGTGACGGTCACGTTGCAGGGGCCATCACCCTTAGCCGGGAGAGCGGTGAAGGTCACTTGCGAGCTGCCGTCGGTGTAGGTCAAGGTCGCGGGCGGAACTGCACCGTTGTCACTGCCCAGGACGTCGATCTCGTTGCTCAAGCTGCCGGCGCAAGTCGTGGTCCATGCCACGCCCATGGCCGCAGTCTGGCCCTTGTCAGGGTCGTGCGCGGTGCCCTTGATGATCACCGTGTCGCCCTGGGAAACCAAGAGCGAGCTCGCCGTGAACGAGTCGATCACGGGGGCCTCGTTGCTGATCGCAACGGCCGGGGCCACCTGGTTCATGTCGATGATGACGGAGGCAGTCGCGTTCTTGGCGATCGTCACGCCAGTCGCGGCACCGTGGTAAACCTCCGCGGTGCCGTTCAGGGCCGAGGCCGTGAAGACGTAGTTGCCGCCAATGGGCAGGTCGCTGACCAGTGCCGTGTACTGGGCGCCGCCGCCCACCAGGGGAACAACCAGCGGGGTGGCAATTCCACCCGAAATGGTCACGGTGACCTTGGTGACGTCGCCGAGGGTCAGTTTCTGCCCGTTCACGCTCACCGCAGCCGAGCCCGCGTCCTTGCCCTTGGCACAGCTCGCCATGCCGCTGAGGGCGACCGTGCCGAGCACGGCCGCCATCCATGTCATTTGATTACGTCGCATTTGGATCCTCCTTGAACACTGTTGAGTTTGCCTAACTGTTTCCGTTGCTCTTGTTTGACTCATTTGTTTGTCTCATTACTAAGGTCCCTATCTCTCCACCGCGCATGCAGTTCGTTGCCCCGGTGACTGTCGCCCGCCCCACACCGCCCCGCCTCCCGCTGTGCGGGAGGCGAGGCCCCCACCTCGACTCGCAACGCCCATCACTGTCCTAGAAGCTATTGGCAATCCGGCCGCAGCCCGTCGTTGAGCACTTTGCGGTTAGATACAAACGAGCCCCGCACCAATAGCGCAAACGCTACCGCTGTCCACGCAAGGATGGGAATTGTCGCAAGTCTCGCCCACGTTGATGTTCATCTTCGGCGTGCCAACACCGGGATCGCCAGGCAGACAAGTGATGTTTCCGTTCTCCTTCGGCGAACCGCAGGAGTCGCTGCACAGACCGGCATACGGCGGCACAAAGCCGTACTGTGTACAAATCGGCGCGATGCTGCACTTGTTCGACATGAAGCCGAAGAGAAGGTTCTCCTGGTCCACGCGGTCCTGGCCCCCAAGCGTGCTGCTGGCCGCAATCGTCGTCTGCACATCGGTGGCCCGCTGTATGAACAAACGGCGCGAGAGCAGGTACGCGCCGGGGTAGATGCTGGTCGGCGCGTAGCTGATGGTATTGAGGGTGGTGCCAGTAGCCAGCCAGGTGACGTCCTTGACGCTGCCAAGGCCGGCCAGACCCATGAAGAAGCCACTCAGGTCGTTGCCAACGCGCCTTCCGATCGATTGGGTGACGTCAGCGGGGATCTGTCCCGGGGCGTAGGTGTTGTTGGGACCATCGTCGCCCACCGATAACGCGACAACCAGACCCTGGGTGCATGAGTATGTCTGGCCACCTACGGTGATGTCGGGGTCTCCGGCCGTGCAGGACTGATTCAGCGGGGCAGCCACCGCCGCGCCTTTGAGCGAGTAGCTGCAGTGGCTCTGCCCAATGCTACCGGTAGTCAAGCCACCAGATGTCACCCAGTCACTGGCCTCGCAGGGGGTTCGGATTGGATCCAGGTCCTCGTTGTTCAGGTTCGCGGGTCCCTCGGACTTTCCGTTGCACCACCTGAGGAAACCCAGTTTCTCGCGCCAGGTGTCCTGCGTGCCGGACTTGTCGTCGCGGCGGTAGATGTGGTCGATGCGGGCCACCTTCTGGCAAGCGACAAGGTCGGCCAGGGCCGCAAGACGAACCGGGTCCGAACACTCCGCGGTCGTCGCCTTGCTGGCGACGGTAGGACTCAGGGGAGTCCCGGTGGCGCCGATGATGCATTGGTCAATAGTTTTGCCCGCGCAGGACGCAGGATAGCCGCCCAAAATGACCGCCAGTTCGCTGATCGCGCCGGTTGTGATCGGAGTTGGGACCGTTATGTCCTTGCAGTGCGAGCTCGAGGCTTTCACTGACACCACCGGGGCGTCGAGGCAAACCACGTTGGCATCCGTCGGCTGCCAGGTCGGGTGGGCCGAGAGCACCGACGCCACGAAGTTGCGCGACATCGGGCCAATGCCCTCCAGAAGGTTCGCGCCAGAGAGCGAGGCGATGTCCTTTTCCGCCTGCCCCGACCCGGCGTTGTTGTAGCTCAGGCGTGCGCCCGACGCCGCAATCGACGCCTTCACCACGTCAGTGAGTGTGTCCGAGCCTTCGAGTACGTAGGTTGTCTGCGCCCAGGCGGCGCCGCTTGCCATCGCCATCACGGCGATCGATGTCGGGATGGTCATCCCGAGCATCCTTGCGATGCGAGTCCATGCTGATGACATTTGCTGCCTCCTTTGAAAACCGTTCTCTTGCGCCGGCTCGGTCGCGCGCCCCCTTGGCCGCTTCCCTCTTCCGGCGGCACACTCAATAGCAGCTTGCAAGCCCCGCGTGTGTGAGGGCTTTGCCAACCCTTCGCAACACCCGACTGACGCTCTTGCAAACGCCGACGCCGGATTGCGCAGTATTGGCCCGGCTCACCGACGGGAACCTCTCGCTTCACACTCCCCGGTCAATGAGGCAAACGGGAGCAGAGTTGTTAATACTGTGCAAAGGTCATGTGACAGTCCTGTCACAGCCACGATCCGCTCTTGATCTGACCGATTGTCCGCTTGATATTCCCTTTTGCATTGCGAAGGTCACCTGTCATGTGTCGCTGTCGTCAGTTGTTGCGGCTCCCGCTCCTCGCTGTGGCGCTGCTGCTCGTGATTCCGAGCCCCTCGGTGCTGGCCAGGGGCAAGGGCGAAGATCCGGTCGCGAAGGCCGAACGCGCCAAGGGTATCGTTGCGCTCAACTTGGGCCGCTACGAAGAGGCCATCGAGCATCTCTCGCAGGCCTACACCTTGACCCAGGATCCAACTTTGCTTTTCAGCCTGGGCCAGGCTTACAGACTGGCTGGCCAGCCGGACAAGGCGCTGGCTTCATACAGCTCATTTCTCCGTGCGGCTGGTTCGATGCCCAAGTACCGAACGCAGTTGGAGCGAGCTACGGCAGAGATAGAGGCAATTACCTCTACCTCGTGCCTGCTCAATCGGCCGGCGGAGCGACCGCCTCAGGAAAGGCAACTGGACAATTTGATGAACGCGCCGGCTCCGGTCGCGGCTGAGGTCGAGCCAGCGCCGGTGGCGGAGCAGAAGGCTGAACCGGCGCCAGCCGCTGTCGAGCCGCCGCCCATCGCGCTGGCGCCACCGCCCCCACCACCTCCTCCATCACCGGCCCTGTCGCTTTCATCGAAAGAGAGCGAGCCGCCGCCACCCAGCCATATCTACAGCAAGTGGTGGTTCTGGACGTCGGTGGGTGTCGCGCTGGCTGCGGGCGGCGCCGCAGCCTGGTGGTTCACCCGTCCCGAGAATCAGGTTCCCTCCTCCACCTACGGGGCGATTCGGGTTTCGCCATGACCTCTCGCCTGGCCACCTTGTTTACGGCCGCGGTCGTTCTGTGCGCCCTCTCGTGCCAGCCGGCAAAGGACGCGTATGTGGTGCTTCGCACAGACGTGAACTGCGACGTGCCCCGCGTCTACCAGATGCGCGTGACCGTCGTCAACCCGGGCACTCCCGAGTTCCAGAAGACTATTCCCGAGGCCGTTTCCGCCGAACTCGGTTTTCCCAGCTCGGTCGTGTTGATCTTGTCTGGCTCGCACAGTGGAGCCATCCAAGTGCAGGTCGAGGCGCTGGACAACAAGCTAACCCGAGTTGGCTATGGCACAGTCAGCGGACAGATCGTCGTGGGCGGGCGGATCGATTTGTCGGTGCAATTGGCCGTGCTTCCCAACACGCCGGGAGTTTCTGCGTCCGTCGATGGCGGTCAGACCGACGAGGCCGACTCCGGGACCAGCAGCCTGCCGGAAGTCGCCGCAACGGGTGGCGCCGTCCCCTTTGTCCAGGTGGCTGTGGGCAAGCAGAGCACCTGCGCGATTCGCTCGGACACCAGTCTCTGGTGTTGGGGCGGCAACAGCTACGGTCAACTCCTCTTGCCCAGCACCTTCAACCGCCTGACCCCGATCGAGGCAGCGGGCGCGTCTCGGACTCAGGTGGCTTGCGGACAGAGCCACTCCTGCGCGGTCAACAGCCAGGCCGCGCTGTCCTGCTGGGGCAACAACGGCTCAGGTGAATTGGGAGCGACTCCCACGCCTGCGGCGGGGCAACAGGTGGATGTGCCCGGCGGCCCCTGGCAAAGCGTGGCGACCGGCGTGTATCAAACCTGCGCCATCAAGCAGGACGGCACACTGTGGTGCTGGGGTGACAATACCAATGGCACGCTCGGAACTGGCGACACGAATCCCAGTACCGTCCCAGTCCAGGTCACCGGACAAGGCTGGAGCCAGGTCAGTACCAACTACTTGCACAGCTGTGCTGTGAAAACCGACGGAACCCTGTGGTGCTGGGGCCTCAATGCCAATCTCGAGGCTGGGACCACGTCGCAGTTTCCGTGGTCACCGGTTCAGGTTGGCGGCACCACCTGGACGCAGGTGACGACCGGCTTGTACCACACCTGCGCCATCAAGACGGATGGAACCCTTTGGTGCTGGGGGGGCAACTTCTCCGGCCAACTTGGCAACGACAGCCTTCCTCCGCTTCCCACCTCGCAGACCAGCGATCCGTTACAGGTCACAGGCACCACATGGCAGAGCGTGTCGGCTGGTCAGTCGCACACATGTGCGATCATGCTGGACGGAACTCTCTGGTGCTGGGGCTTCAACGAGTCGGGCCAGCTGGGTGACAATACCCTCGATTCAAAGAGCACACCTGTTGCTGTCGTCACTTTTGGGCAAACCTGGGCCGTGGTGGCTGCAGGCGTCACCCACACCTGCGCGCTTGCCACGGGTGGCTCGCTGTGGTGCTGGGGCGACAATTCGGCGGGTCAGTTGGGCATCGGGTCAAGCCAACCCCGTGAGATCCCCACCCGTGTGGCCCAATAGAATATGCTCCAGCCGGAATCCATTTCACGATTTCCGGCTCTGGCGGCGCTGCTGATCGCGCTCGGCGCATCACCATCTTTTGCCTGCCGGTCGTCCTTTCCAGACAGTGGAGCGGCGGCGGTCACGGCTCATGCATTGACTGCGTTGGCCGTGGTCGAAGTGAGACTGACAGTACAATCCCCCAGCGTGCTTCCCAGCCCCCTGAAAGTCGTGCTAGCAGCCAAGGACGACCAGTTCTCCTCCGTCCTGAGCAATCTGGCAGTGGCGGCTGACTACGTGTTTACCGCCGAGGCGTTTGGCGACAGAGGCCAGTTGCTCGCACACGGGATGGCGGCTGGTGTGGTCATTAGCAAGGGTCAGACAACCACTGTCATCATTTACCTCAACGAGATAAACCAGCCGTCGCCGTACCACAATTCCGGCCCACTCATCGACGCAATCACCTTGTCTGCCAGTTCAGTAACGCCTGGGGGCCAGATTGCGGTCGGGGCCACGGCGCACGATCCGGATTCGGGGCAGACCGCAACGCTGGTTTTCAGTTGGACTCCCGCGACCGCTTGTGGCGCGATATCCGACGTCAACACAGTGCCAGGGACGGATTTCGCCCATCCTTCCGAGTCCACGGCCGCCTGGACGGCTCCCCAGGCAGATGAGAAATGCTCGATTACTCTCGTGGTCAAGGACAGCTTTGGCCTTGCCAACAGTGCCGTTTTCGCAATCAGCGTGACGAGCAGCCCGGGTGGAGTTGGGAGTGCCAGGGTCTCGGCCGTTTTCAACGGCGCACCGATTATCAGCGTCCTCACCGCTGACCCCGCCCAGATCTCCCTGGACGGCCCGACCAGCGGCGTAATGGCCGCGCTGGCCACGGATCCGGAAGACGACACTTTGAGCTACTCTTGGACGGTACCGTCCGATTCTTTCTGCACAGTCCAATTCGCAACCCCGACCGAGGCTTCGACCCTCTTCACTGTCAGTGGCACAGCGGCGGGCACCACCTCCTGCACTTTCCTGGTGGCGGTGAGCGATGGGTACTGGCCGGGCACGAGCTTCGTCAGAAACGTTTCCACCGCCAGTCTGACCCTGGCCGTTACGCCCCCCGTGGTCGTACAAGTGCCGCCGATCTTTGGCATTGCCTATCAATCACGGGACATAGCCACCAGCGGGAGCCTCGTGACCTTCGCGGCTATCGCATCCGATCCAGCAGGCGGCAACTTGACCTTCGCCTGGTCCGCCTCCCCGGGCGCGGCCCCGGTTGCTGGGGATCCCGTATCGCTGGGTCTGGACCCGGCTTTCGCCACCGCAGCCACCTGGACGGTCCCCGACGGTGAACCAGATGCGGGCAGCGATCTGGTCGTCAGCGTGACCGCCACCAGCCCCGTTTCGAATCTGCAATCAACCTACAACTTTTGCCTAGGCGCGGCGTGCGGTCGTCCCCAGGGTGGGGACGCCGGCGGGCCGTAGGAAACGAACTGCGTGGGGGCCGAGCATGACCCCTTGGACAATCGTCAAGGTTGACCGATATGAAGTTGTAGTTTATATTGGTCAATACCGTGGTCTACGTTCCGCGCCTTGCCGAGTCCCACCTACGACGAAGCCTTGGCGCGTTTCCGGCCCTCGTCCTCAGCGGTCCCCGGCAGTCGGGAAAGACCACCCTACTCCGCCACCTGTTGGCGCAAAGCCACGCCTACGTTCTGCTCGACGATTTGGATCAGCGCAGCTTTGCCGAAGGCGATCCCATCGGTTTTCTGGATCGCCACCCGGCCCCGGTCATCCTCGACGAAATCCAGAACGCCCCGGGCTTGCTGCCCTCAATCAAGGCCCGCATCGAGCGGGATCCGCGTCCCGGCCGTTGGGTCATCACGGGATCCCAGCGCTTTTCTGTCATGAAGAACGTCAGCGAGTCGCTGGCCGGCCGCGCCGCCATCGTGAACCTGCACCCGTTCACCTTTGCCGAGTGTCAAGACCGGCGCCCTTCCGCCAAAACCTGGGATGCATATCTCGATGCGCTGCTTGACAAACGCCCAAACGACCCCGCACGAGCGCCGAACTTGGGCGCATGGCTGCTCAAGGGTTGCTATCCCACGGTCTGGCGGCGGAAGAACCTGACCGCCGAGCTTTGGTATCCCTCGTACGTCCAGGCCTATCTCGATCGCGACGTGCGGGGAAACATCCGCGAGGCCAACCTGTACGATTTCCAGCGTTTCCTCAAGCTGCTCGCCGCGCGCACGGCCCAGGAGCTCAACCAGGCTTCGCTGGCCAAAGAGCTCGGCCTGAGCATTCCAACCATTCGTTCGTGGATCTCGCTTTTGGAGGCCAGCTCGATCGTGTTTTTGCTGCCGCCCTTTCACCGCAATTTTGGCAAGCGCGTGATCAAAGCGCCCAAACTGTATTTCATGGACACCGGTCTGGTGTGTTATCTAGTTGGTCTGCAGTCCGCCCAGCATGTGCTCGATGGCCCGATGGCGGGGGCACTGTTCGAAACCGCGGTGGTGTCCAATTTCAAAAAGACCATTGACGCCTACGGTGTGCGCGACTGTCTCTATTACTGGCGCGCAGTGGCCGGGCTGGAGGTCGATCTGCTCATCGACCGCGGCGGCAAGCTGCTCCCCGTCGAGATGAAGATGTCGTCGACGCTGACCCCTCGTCACGCCGCGGGACTCCTCGCGTGGCAACGGCTGGCTGGCCAGTCCTCGCCCGGGCTCATCATCAGTTCGTCCAGGGAAACCGGTAGCATGGGCGCGCACGTCGTGCGTCGGCACTGGGCCGGGGTTTGACAGGCTCGAAACCTTGGCCGCTATCCGCCCGTGTTCTGAACCTGAACCGTGAAGACCCAGGAT
>PMLB01000116.1:0-122 GCA_003158735.1 Myxococcales bacterium
AAGCGGAAAATGTTGTCGATGAACAACATCACGTCCTGGCCTTCTTCGTCGCGGAAGTACTCGGCCACGGTGAGCGCGGACAGACCCACGCGGGCACGCGCTCCCGGCGGCTCGTTCATCTG
>PMLB01000116.1:136-6098 GCA_003158735.1 Myxococcales bacterium
TTCTTGGCCACGTTGTTGATGAGCTCGAGGATGACTACGGTTTTGCCCACGCCGGCCCCGCCGAACAGCCCGATTTTTCCGCCGCGCCGGTAGGGCGCCAGCAGGTCCACAACCTTGATGCCGGTCTCGAACATCTCGACCTTCACCGATTGATCCACGAACTTCGGTGCCGCCCGGTGGATGGGCAGGAACTTGGTGGCCGGAACCGGACCGCGTTCATCAACCGGCCGGCCCACCACGTTGATGATGCGGCCGAGGACCTCGCGGCCCACCGGCATCATGATTGGCGCGCCGGTGTTCTTCACCGGCATGCCGCGCACCAAGCCGTCGGTGGTGTCCATGGCCACGCAGCGCACGGTCTGCTCGCCCAGGTGCTGCGCCACCTCGATGACCAGGTTGTCCGGCGTGGCGTCGATGGCGGGATTGCTCAGGGTCAGCGCCGTGTAGATCTCGGGCAGGCCCGCACTTTCGAACTTCACGTCCACCACCGGTCCGATGACCTGGACGACTTTGCCTTGCTGATTGNNATTGCTGGTGTTTGTCGCGATCATAATCTTCGACCTCAGGTTCGGGACTTCAGCCTTTGAGCGCCTCGGCGCCGCCCACGATCTCCATCAGTTCTTTGGTGATGGCCGCCTGGCGGGCGCGGTTGTACTGCAGGGTCAATCGGTCGATCATCTCGGTGGCGTTCTTGGTGGCGTTTTCCATGGCGGTTCTGCGCGCGCCGAATTCCGAGGCGATCGATTCGAGCAAAGCGGCGTGGATCTGCATCTCGACGTAGAGAGGCAGAATCCAGTCGAGAATTTCGTTCTTGCTCGGCTCGTAGAGGAAATCCTGTCCCCCGCGGCCGGCCGCGCTGGGCGCGACCGGCAAGAGGGATTCGATGGTGATCTTCTGCGAGACAATGGAGCGGAACTGGTTGTAGACAAGGACAACGCTGTCCACGCGGCTGCTCAAGAAATCGTCGGTGAGCGTGGCGGCCAGATCCTTGGCGCGCTGGACAGCCGTGTCGCCCGTGGGGCCGGGCAGGTCGCCCTTCATGGGAAGCTTGCGCCGGCGGAAAAAGTCGCGGCCCTTGCGGCCTACCACCAGGTAGCTGACCTCGTCGGCTTCGCCCGCCTGGATCTTGTCGTTGCCCCAGCGCTGAGCCGCGCGACACACGTTGCTGTTGAAGCCGCCACAGAGCCCGCGATCCGAGGTGATGACCACCATGACAACCCGGCGCGCATCTCGCTGCTGCAGCAGCGGGTGCGACTCGCCCCCGGCGCGCGACGCCACTTCGGCCGTGACCTCGGCCAGCGAGCGGGCGTAGGGCCGCGCGGCTACCATCGCGTCCTGCGCCCGGCGCAGCTTGGCCGCCGCCACCAGCTTCATTGCGCTGGTGATCTTCTGCGTCGACTTGACCGACGCGATGCGGGTGCGGACGGCTTTCAGTGATGCCATGGAATGATTAGGTTGCCGCCTGCAGGGTGGCTGCGAACTCCTTGGCGAACTCGGCCAACACGGAACGCATCTGGGTGGCCAGGCCGTCGAAGGCCTTGCTGTCGGTGCCTCTGCTGCCCAACCCACTCAACAGCTCTGGGTGCTTCGCTTCGACGAAGGCGTACAGCTCGCGCTCGTAGCGGTCGAGCGCGGAAAGCGGCAGGGCATCCACGAATCCATTGGCGCCCGCGAAAAGAATCAGGACTTGTTTCTCGACCGGCAGGGGAGCGTACTGGCCCTGCTTGAGCAGCTCGGTCATGCGCGATCCGCGCGCCAACTGCTGCTGGGTGGCCTTGTCCAGATCCGAGCCGAACTGGGCGAAGGCGGCCAGCGCGCGGTACTGGGCCAGCTCGAGGCGGAGCATGCCAGCCACCTTCTTCATGGCGGCAATCTGGGCGGCACCACCCACGCGGCTGACCGAGAGGCCCACGTTCACCGCGGGCCGCTGACCCGAGTAGAACAGGTCGTTTTCCAGGAAGATCTGACCGTCGGTGATGGAGATGACNNTCGATGATGGGCAGGGCGGTGAGCGAGCCGGCGCCCTTTTCGGTGGACATCTTGGCCGCGCGCTCGAGCAGGCGCGAGTGCAGGTAGAAGATGTCGCCCGGGAAGGCTTCGCGGCCCGGCGGNNGGGCGGCGCAGCAGCAGCGAGAGCTGGCGGTAGGCCACCGCCTGCTTGGACAGATCGTCGTAAATCATGAGTGCGTGGCGGCCGCTGTCGCGGAAATACTCGCCCATGGTGACGCCGGTGTAGGGAGCCAGGAACTGCAGCGGCGCCGACTCGGACGCGGTGGCCGACACCACGGTGGTGAATTCCATGGCGCCGTGCTCGCGCAACTTGTCGACCACCGTGGCCACAGTGGACTGCTTCTGGCCGATGGCCACATAGAAGCAGAACATGTTCTGGCCCTTCTGATTGATGATGGTGTCGACCGCGAGCGCGGTCTTTCCGGTCTGACGGTCGCCGATGATCAGCTCGCGNNAATCATGGAATCGATGGCCTTGATTCCGGTCTGCACCGGCTCGTGCACGCCCTTGCGCGCGATGATCCCGGGAGCCTTGATCTCAATCTTGCGGAACTCGTTGGATTCGACGGGGCCCTTGCCGTCGATGGGGATGCCCAGGGCGTTGACCACGCGTCCGACTAGAGCGTTGCCCACCGGCACCTGCGCGATCTTGCCCGTGCGCTTGACCGTATCGCCCTCGCGCACGGTCTCGAAGTCGCCCAGGAGAACCACACCGACGTTGTCCTCTTCCAGGTTCAAGACCAGGCCCACCACGTTCTTGCCAAAATCCAGCAGCTCGCCGGCCATGGCGTTTTCCAGGCCATAGACGCGGGCGATACCGTCGCCAGCTTCCAGCACGGTGCCGGTTTCACTGATGGCAACCTTCTGGTCGAAGCCTTCGATCTCTTTGCGAATGACCTGGCTGATTTCTTCGGCGCGAATCTGCATGGTCTTTCCTTGCGGCTGGTGGTGTCAGTTGAGAATCTTGCTGCGCAGGGCATGGAGGCGTGCGCGCAGGCTGCCGTCCAATACCAGGCCGGCCACCTGTGCGACGATGCCGCCCATGAGGCTGGGGTCCACCTCGGTGGTCACGATCACGCTGCGGCCCGTGCGTCGTTCGAGAACCTGTCGGATTTCAGTTTGTGTCGCGACATCGAGCGGTCGCGCCGACTTCACGGTGGCGCGCGCGCGTCCCAACTTGTCGTCGCACATCTCTTGGTAGGCGCGGGCAATGGCGGGCAGGGCGGCGATGCGGCCTCGTTCCAGCAGGAGGAAGGCCAGGCTCTGCACCTCGCGCGTGGGCGCCACCCTGGGCATCAATCCCTGCAGGATGGCGCGCTTCTGCGCCGACTTGAAGATGGGATTACAGAGCGACTGGCGCATTTCCGTGGCCTCGTTCCACAAGGCCGCCAGGGCTTCCAGTTCGCTCCCCAGGGCTTCGAAGTTGCGCTTGTCCACGCCAATGGCGAAGAGGGCGCGCGCGTAGCGGCGGGCAATCGAGCCAGCCAGGGCTGCCATCAGCGCACCCCTTCGGCCGGCGCGCTTGCGCCTGCGGCAAAGTCCTGCGCCAGGCGGCGCTCGTCGTCGGCGCTCACCGAGCGCTTGAGCAGCTCGTCGGCCACCTTGACCGCAGTGCTGGCCACTTCCGCGCGCAGCCGCTGCTCGGCTTCTTTGACCTGCTGGTCGAGCTGGAAGCGCGTCTCATCTTGGATGCGCTTGGCCTTCTCGTCGGCTCCTGCCAGCAGACGGATCCGCTCGCGCATCCCTTCTTCCTTCACGACTGCACGCAGAGCGGCCAGCTCTTGCTCAAGATTGGCCAGGCGCGCGTCCTGCTCGCGCAAACGCTGCTCGGCCTGTGCGCGCTGGTTGGCAGCCGACTCGATGTCGGTTTTCAGTTGGTTGTGGCGACCGCGGAAAGCCTTGCTCAAGGCGCGGCCGCCAAAGTATATGAGGATGAAGAGCAGGACGCCGAAATTGAGAAGCTGGAGCGCCAGGGTCTTGGCGTCGACGCTGGCGTGCGCGCCGTGTTCGCCGTGGCCGGCGTCGTGGCCGGCTACTGCCTCACCGTGCTCGGTTGCCGGCTCGCTAGCCGCAGGTGCGACACCTGTCTGCGAGGGCTCATGGTCGAACGACCCGGACACAGGCTCGGTCAGGGTCGGGTGGTCCTCTGCCCGGACAGCGCCAGCGCCCAACACGAGCAGGGCTGCCAGAGGCAAGAAGACCCAAGAGCGCTTCACGACGCCAGCCTCCGGCCCAGAGCCTTTTCCGCGATCTCGCGCCCCAGGGTGGCGGCACTGGCCTGCAGCCTGGCCCGCTCGGCGGTCAGCGTGGCGTCCAGCTTGGTCCACGCCTCGGCCAGCATCTTGTGCGCGGCCGCTTGCGCCTCGGTCACGATCTGTTGCTCGCGCACCAGGGCCAGCGCCCGCATCTGAGCACGCTCGGCATGGCCAGCTTTGCGTGCCTCGGCCAGCTGGGCCTCGATGCGCGCCAGGCGGCCGGCGCTGTTGGCATCCAGCCGCTCGACCTCGGCGCGCGCGCCCTCGACCCGACGCACACGCTCGTCGCGCACGCGCAGGTAGGGCTTCCACAGCCACCGGGTCAGGATGAAGGTCAACAGCAGGAACAGCCCCAGCATGACGAACACCGTGCTGTCGATGTCGAGGAGTTGTTGCTCCCCGGCCTGCGGCGCGCTGCCGATGTCAGGCGTAACTTCGAGGAGACAGCGAATCGTCGTCACGGCTGGGTCGACCCCGGCGGCTAGCTACTAGGTGGGGCGGGCGGGGCGCTGCCACCCGCTTTGCTGGCCTTGCCCGAGGGCCGATGCGGCGGTTCGGGTGCGGGGCCGCCCGGCTCCATCTGGCACTGGCCGTCGAACAAGACGCCCTTCTCGACGAAGAGCGAGGGGGTGTTGATGTTGCCGCGCACCCGGCCCGGGGTGTGAATCTCCACGCCCCGCTTGGCCACGATGTTGCCGCGCACGGTGCCCTGAATCACGATGGAGCCGACCGATATCTCGGCGTTGACTTCCGCGCCCTCACCGACGATGAGCACGTCCTCGGTGAAGATCTCGCCGGACAGCTTGCCGTCCACGCGGACGGTCCCTTCGAAGGCCAGCTTGCCCTCGAACTCGCTGCCTCGGCCAAGCAGGGTGGTGACCTGCGCGGTGGCGCCGGCCTCGCCAGTTGTGGGCGTTTGTGGGATTGCAGGCATGACTCCGGGGCGGAACCCTACAATCTAGGCCATCGGCAGTCAACGCGATCCGGAGGCTTTGGGTCCTGATGGGTTCTGACCGTCGCGCGAGCTGCACAAGTCTGTCGTTCGCTGGAAAAGGCGCGAGTGGGCCACCGCACATGGCTTCGTGAGGCGGAGGGCACGTGCAAATCGCTCTGGGGTTTCAGAAAGGGACATGTGCTGGCTCGTAGGGGAGCGTGGTATTCATCGAGTATCTGGACGAGCATCAAGGCACCCGCAAGAAGGTCTTGGGCGCCACGCACCTACCGGTGGAGCTGCCCTGTCCGCATGGCCAGAAGCGGGTGCCCTGCCAATTACCCAGTATCCAGGCCTCGACGCGACACTTCTGCCAAACAGGAAATACGAGCAAGCCAACCACAACGCAGCGCACCTGTCGCGACTTCACGGCTTGCCGAAAATTGCGCTATGGTCCCTACCTCGACGGAGCCCGCGATGGTCATCCAGGTTCAGCTCAACGATATGCGAACAGGCGAACTGAAGACGCTCTGTTTTGAACAATCGCCGATCCGGATCGGCCGCAACCAGCTGAACAATATCGCCATCGAAGACCACTTCGTTTCCGAGTGGCACGGGATTATCCGCTTCGACGCCAGCGGCATCTACTACTTCGACCTCGGCTCCACCAACGGAACGTCGATGGAAGGGAAGCGTCTCCCCAAGAATACGATCACGCCGCTGACTGGGAGTACAAAGCTGACTATTTGGCCTTTCCAGCTTTCCGC
>PMLB01000262.1 GCA_003158735.1 Myxococcales bacterium
GGCCGCTCGCAACTTCGCAATTTCACTCGGTCCGGCAAACCGTTCGGTGCTCTCGTGCCTCCGGTCACCGGCGGCACTACGGCGCTGTGATGCGCGGGTTGGTCGTACCGTCGTGGCAGCCATTGCAGGCCCCGGTCGACTTGGAATTGATGGGCATCTGCTTCTCGCCGTTGCCGTCGCGCACCCGGATGTCAGCCCCGGCCAAGTTGAGGGCAGAGCCCTCGTAGAAAAAGTTGCCGGTGACGACGCCCGAGTAGACGGAATAGAAGTCACCGCTGGACAACTTGACCCCGACCTCGACGCTGTCGACTCCGTTTCCGCTGGAATCGTAGACCGTTCCGGCAAACGCGAAGCCGTGGTTGTGACACGAGCTCAGGCAGTTCTTTCCCGGATTCATCCCACTGTCGCCCTGGGTGGCCTGGTAGGCCGCGGGCCAGAACGACGACGTACCAGTCGTGGCGGTGGTGCCGCCCGTCGGGGTGCTGCCACCCACGCTTGCACTTCCGCCAGCGCTACCGCTTGTGCCACCAACGCTCCCTCTCCCGCCGGCGCCGCCCGTGGCCGTACTGCCGCTCGTGCGCGTGCTGCCACCCGCTGCCGTGCTACCCGCGGCGCTGTTATTGCTGCCCGCGCCCGTCGTTCCGCCGGCACTCGTTGTTCCTCCCGCACTCGTCGTTCCACCCGCGCTGGTACTTCCAGCCGCACTCGTCGTCCCGCCTCCACTCGCCGTTCCGGCAGCGTTGGTACTGCCGCCCACGCTGGTCGTTCCGGCCGCGCTCGTCGTCCCGCCGGCGCTGGTATTGCCGGCCGCACTCGTGTTTTCCACCGCACTCGTGGTTCCACCCGCGCTGGTACTTCCAGCCGCACTCGTCGTCCCGGCCGCGCTCGTCGTCCCGCCGGATCCATCCGAGCCGCTGGAACCTGCCACTCCCGGCGCCGTTGTCGCGTTTCCGGTGCCCCCTGCACCGCCTCCACTCAGCGCGCTATGGGGCACGGTCCCCGTGCCATCAGACGAACAGCTCGCCGCATATCCTGCCGCGGCAACCAGCATTCCGAGAATCCACGTGTGCGAGTATCTCATGTTTCCTCCAATCCTATGCGTGGTGCGTCACAGAAGACGAATCGCCTTCAACCGTCAGCTCGGTTGTCCACATCGCGGTACATTTTCCTAATGTAGCCAACCATCCCGACTATGCCAATAGTATTAGTGATGCTTTGTGACCATTTTGGTCTTTCACCGAACAGCTTTTCTTCTTGTCCATGTAGTCTTTGTGCATTATGTGGCCACTCATGAGTCTGTGTCTTTTCACGGTTTCTCTCGGGGTTGCGGACGAGCTGCCATGCTTCTAGTCATTGCGAACGCCCCGAAAGATCCGCTGGCCCAAACTCGGGGAGCGCAGCTGGCGGGCCTGCCTCCTGCTGACTTCTCACGGCGCCTGGCCGGCACCCTGCCGCGCGTGTTGCTGGCGGCTGCCCCCGTCGATCGAATCGGATCCCTGGTGGACGGGTTTGAGTCGCTCGGCTTTGCAGCCTTCTCATGCGACCCAGCGGCTGCGCCCGGCGATGACGATCGGTTGTTGGTTCGGGGGATCCAAGTGGAAGCAGGTGCTCTCGCGTTCCTGGACGGCCAAGGCAACTCCCACCGGTGCGTAGGGGCCGCTGTGTCGCTGATTCAGCGTGGTGTGCGTGTGACCACGACGAGCGAGACGGTCACGACCAACGAGCGCCGTCTGGACATGGGCAAGGCCGTCCTGACAGGTGGCCTCATACTGACCAGCAAGGTCCAGAAGCAGTCGGTCAGAACCGAGGAAACCCGCGAGCCTTTTCTCTTGCTGCAGCGGAACGACGGACAGCCAGATGCGATCATTTATGAACGGCGGGTCGACTATCGCTTCCTCGGCGCCGAAAAGCAGCCAGCCAGCCACGCCAACCTGGAGCGAACCCTGGCTCGCCTGCGCGCCCTGGTACCCGATGCGCCGGTCGACGATCGGGTGGTGAAGCCTGGGTTCGTGAGTGGCCTGCCCCTGACGTCCTGCGAGCCTGTTGATCTGGCGCTGTACCTCGTCACGTTGGCTCGCACCCGCGGGTTGTGAGAGGGGAAGAAGGATCCTTCGCGACTCTCGTGCGTTCAACCGCGCAGGAGGGTTGCCATGAAGAAGAACTCGATAATCTGTTGCGGTCCTGTTCGCGTCAGTCGCATTGCGTTTGCGGTGGCTGGGTTCGTGGCCTGCGCGGCCCCAGCACGCAACGCCGAAAGTCGGCCGCTGCGGCCCGAGGCTGGAGGTTATCAGATCGAAGTTCTGCTGGACGGAACACCCGCCCAGTCCTTCTGGCACGAAGGCGACACCTTTGTGCTGGGCCACCTGGGCGACCGCTACACCATCCGCGTGACCAACCACACCAGCCGCCGCGTGGAGGCGGTGGTTTCTGTCGACGGCCGCGATGTCATCGACGGCAAGCCGGGCGACTTTGCCAGGAAGAGCGGCTATCTGGTTCCCGCGTGGGGTCAGGTCGAGATCGACGGCTGGCGGCTCTCCCAGCAGCAAGCCGCGGCTTTCAGGTTCTCGTCGGTGGCCGATTCCTACGCAGCCCGCATGGGCAGCGCACGCAACGTGGGCGTGATCGGCGTGGCGATCTTCCCCGAGCGCCTGTACCGGCCGCCACCGCGTCCCATCTATCCCGCCATCCCCTATCGAGACGGCTATCACCGCCGTCTCGAAGGCTACGGCAGTAGCGGCGTCGACAAGGATGAGCTGGGCGCCGCTCCGGCTCCTCGGGCCAGCGCTTCTGCGCAGGCGCCGCTCGCTGACAAGGTGCCGGCAGAAAGTGAGGCCACGGGTGCCGCTGGTGAATCGTACGCCGCGCGACGCTTGCGCCCTGGACTGGGTACCGAGTTTGGCGAAGCCGTCTCGTCGCAAGTCCGCGAGGTCGAATTCACCCGCGCCAATCCCAGCGAGCCCGCCGCAGTCATAGGCCTGCGCTACAACGATCGCGCCGGACTGATTGCCATGGGCATCGACGTCGACGGCCCTTGGTGTTGTTCGGACGATTCACAGTTACGTCGCACCGCTGACCCATTTCCGGTGTCGCACACGCGCTATGCCCGGCCCCCGTCGGGCTGGCAGCAGTATTGACCGACGGGCTTGGGACGGGCGGCAGCGCCCTGTAGACTGTCGCCCGTCCCATGAACGATGAGGCTCTCATGGCTGCCTACAAAAAAGGCGACCTGGCGGCGTTCGCCGAATTGGTGGATCGCCATGAGAAGCGCTTGTGGAATTTCCTGCGACGTTTTGTCAGGGACGAGGCGACGGCCGAGGATCTTCTGCAAGAGGTTTTCCTGCGCGTGGTGAAGAGTGCGGCCGATTGGCAACCCTCGGCCAAGGTTTCCACCTGGCTCTTCACCATCGCGCGCAATTTGTGCACAGACCAGGCCCGGCGGGCCGAGTTCCGCCGGGCCGAGTCGCTTGATCAAGTCAAGGCCGGCGAGGGGGACTCGGGTTTGCGACGGATCGATCAGGTTGCGGCGGCTTCGGGCGATGCGGAAACTGAGGTGATGGGCCGCGAAATCGCGTCGTTGATCGATCGCGCTGTCGGCGAGTTGCCGCTGGAACAGCGCGAGGTCTTCCTGATGCGGGAGGTGATGGACATGTCGTTTGCGGAGATCGCGGCGCAAGTAGGCGCCAGCGAGCCCACGGTGAAGAGCCGCATGCGCTATGCCCTGCAGCGCCTGCGGTCCAAGCTAGGCGAGCTACACGAAACCGCGGGAGCGGCTGCCGCCGAAGGGACGCCATGAAGTGCAGCGAAGTTTCTTCTCTGCTGGTCGATTTCCTCTACGACGAGATACCTGCGGTCGAGCGCCGCGAGTTTCTCGCGCATGTCGAAGGTTGCGCCTCGTGCAGCGCCGAAGTGAAGGCCATGTCTTCGACGCTGGGACATGCGCGGGCGGCCCTGCGCAGACCGCTGGCACAAGACCCGCCCGCACGCGTCCGAGAGCGGGTGCTGGAAGCTGCGCAAGCCGCCCTGGCAGCCAAGGCGTCCGAAAGCGCCAAGCCACGGACAGCGCGCGCTCCGGAGCCCGAGGGCTTTTTCGCGCGTCTGTGGAAAACGCCCTGGCTGGTTCCTGCCCTGGGCGCAGCCGGCGTGGCAACCGTGGTGTTGCTGGTCAGGGTCATCAAGAACCCTCAGGTGATACCGGACCAGAAGCCTGCGCTGACCGAAGCCCTAACTCAGCCTCCGGCTGAGCCACTGGGCTTGCATCAGGCCCAGCCGCGCCCCGAGACAGAGTCCAAGCCGCTGGCCAAACTGGCGCCGAAGCAGACGCAGCCGAAAGAGCCAGCCGCGGAATTCGATCACAACCGCGACGCCGAGCCGAAACATGCGGCGAGCGCTGGCAAGCTCCACTTGGCGACGCGTGCGCGTGACAACCCGCTCCCATCGGACCGCAAACTTGCGCGCTCTTCGGATGAGCGTTCGGGAGTGGGCGGCGAAGCCCCGGTGCTGGCTCCGCTCGGCCAAGCTACTGTCGGCAAAGGTGGTGGCGCAGCCTCGCCGCCCTATCGCAAAGACGAAGAACGGCTCGGTGCAGTGGCCAAGGTCGGACCTGGCACAGTCGCCGCAGGAGCCGATTCGACCAATCGCTGGGCTGAGCCGCCACCGCCACGCGCAGCCGCAGCGCCAGTCGGCTCGGCTGCTGCGCCTGCTGCCGCTCAGCCTCCGCCGGCCAAGAAGGCGAAAGTCGTCGCGAATCTTGGCGAAATACAACAGAGTGCGGCCGACGAAGGGATCTCGCGCTCGGCCGAACGAGAAAAGGCCCAGGCGCCAATGCGCCCGCCAACGGTTGAACATGCGGCCCAGGCTGAAACGCCAGCGGACAAGAAGGCGGCCAACAAGGAACCCCTCTCCTTTGAGGAGCGCGTTCGAAAGGCCGAGAAGCTCTTTGCCGAGAAGAAATGGGCAGAGGCGGAGGCCGCGTTCCGCGCCCTCCTTGCGCAAGCCCCTTCCAACCCGGCCGCCAAGACCTGGCGGGAACGCGTGGCCGCGGCAGAGCTGGCGCAGGAACAGGCACGCGCAGCGAAAGCCAGCAAAGCGCACACAGTCGATGCGCTCGACGGACTCTAACCAGGATTTGCTAGAGCGCGATCCAATGTGTTGCGGGTTAGTGTTTCACCACAGAGAGCACAGAGAACACAGAGGCCGGAAGGAAGGAAAGGGTGCGGACCACTCTTAAGGTGTCCAGAAATCGACGCTCGCTGATGGGACGCTCCAATGATTCCGATCACTTACACGACCGAAAACGGTCTTTGCGGCGATTAGTGGACACCTCTTCTGCCACCCTTTCTTCTTTCCGTTCCGGCTCTGTGACCTCTGTGACCTCTGTGGTGAGACATCTGATTCTGATCCGCAGTCCACGCGATGCTGTTTCGAGGGTGTTCCGCAACTGGGGCTGCGGGTCGATCCGCCGCTTGACCGGCGCGAGCCCAGGCGCTATCGAACTGCTATCGTGTTTTTCCCTCGCCGATTCCCACTCCTCGCCCTGACCGTCGCTTCACTCCCGCTCGCGATCCCCCGCGCGGCTCTTGCTTGGGAGGCAGCCAGCGATGCCTCCGGCGCCGTCGAGATCCGCGATAGCGGCAAGCTCGTGGCAAGTCTTTCGCCCAAGACGCCCAAAGAAGGGCACGGCCAGCCGACAATCCGCCACGTTTCCGTGGCGGATCACAGCGTTCTGGAAGTGCGCCTGCCCATTCTGGGCGAGGGCCCCAAGCGCGAGGAGGTTTGGGTCGCGGAACTTCCTTCGAAGAATGTCATCTGGTGGGACCAAGCTGGCGCGCACGACGTCGACGGCGAGACTTCGCAACAAGTTGTCGTGACCGAGAAAGCCATCGAGGAATTCCAAACCGCCGGCCGCCTGTACCGCTGCGATGGTGTTCCCGCGCAGCTGTTTCGTCGGACCTGGGATTTCGCCACCCGGCAGTTCAAGCCCCAGCCGCCTGCCCTGCCAGCGACCGCGCCTTCCACTATCAAAGCCCGTCGGGGCGACGCGCAGATGCCGACTGGCAAACCCTTGGGTGGCTTTCACTTTCACGCGGCCTCCAGTTCGGCCGGGGCCGCGGGTGATGTGCGCCGCCTCTCGGCGCCTACCGCCATCAACGACGACGACCCTGCTACCGTGTGGACTGCGGACACTCACCAGGGCCGAGGAGAGTTTTTCACCGCACGCTCCAGCGCGGGATTTGCCATCACTGGCCTCAGGATTCTTCCTGGCGACACGAGCAGCGCGAAGGTCTTCACGGCAGCGGCCCGCCCTCGTCGCCTCACCCTGTTCTTCGGTCGCGGCCCGGAACAGAGTCTCGACGTCGATCTGGTCGAGGATGCAGACGGCGGCGCCAAGCGATTTCGACAGCCGTTCTGGATCCCTTTGCCCAAACCGGTGGCCTCGGGCTGCTTGACCGTGATGATCCGCGAGGTCACAACCGGCCGAGCAGCGACGGCCGTCGCCGACCTGGCCGTCATGACTGAGATCGACGGGTCGCAAGCCGTCGACCGGCTGGTGGCTGACCTGGCATCCGGCACCTCTTGCGAAACGCGCCGGCCTTTGCTGGCCTCGATCGGTGGAGCCGCCCTCGACAAGGTGACGGCAGCCCTGGCCGCAAGCCCGCCGGGACAGGGGCGTGCTTGTTTGGTCGAGACCCTGGTTACCCTCATGCCCTCGCCGCTCCCGACGGACTCACAGCCCATCGCCGCCCCGCCCGCACTCGCTTCCGCGCTGGCCGCAGCTCTTATCGCGGCGACGCCCGATGAGGAAAAGATCGTCATCGCGCTTCTCGCTCGCCTGCCAGAGCCCCCTGTGTCGGCGATCGCGGGCCTTCTGGCCGACGAAAAGCGCGGCGAGCCGGATCGGCTGCGCGCGGCGCGCGCCCTGGCGTTGCTCGCCCAACCCGAGGCCCGACTGGCCCTGCTGGCCGCCCTGGGCAAGGGCTCGTCCTCCCTGCGTACCGGGCTGCGCGAGACGGCCGCCGGGGCCAAGCCGCCCTTGGCCCGGGCCGCGCTGGACGCCCTGGCCAAAGTTCCGGGTTCGGCGCAGGGGCAGCGAGCTGATCTGCTCTTCGTGCTCTCCGCTGCCGCCACGCGCGAGCCGGAACAGCTTCCCGCCACAGTCGAGATCCTGCGCGCCACGCTGCAGAATGCGACCAGTTTCGAGGAGCAGGCCCGCGCCATCCAGGGTCTCGGCATGATTCGCGATGCCGACGCGATCGCCGAGCTGGCGGCCTTCCGGAACCGCGCTGCGGACAGCGTGCTTCGCTTCTTCGCCACGCGCGAGCTGGCGGGTATCGCCGACCCGGAAGCGGGCAAAGCCCTGCGTGGCGCCCTGCTGGACAGCGATCCGCGGGCGCGCGAGGCCGCGGTGTTGTCGCTGGGTCAGCGCCACGACCAAGAGATGGCGACGCAGATCATCGAAGCCGCCAAGCAAGAGCCGTGGCCGAGCGTACGCCGGGCCCAGGTGATGGCGCTCGGCGATTTGTGCGTGCCCGACGGCAACAACCTTCTGCTGCGCGCCTATGAAAAGGATGTGGACGACATTCGCATGGCCGCTCTCGTGGGCCTGGCCCATTGCCGTGATCGGCGCGCGTCCGCCTTGCTGGTGCGCGTACTAGGGCGCCTGCCTGAAAGCGCCGACATGCGCTCGCTGGCCGCGCGCCTGCTGGCCGACATGAAGGATCCGCGCACCACCGCACCCATGGCCGCGGCGCTCAAACGCCTGCAGAAAGAATCGCAATCCGACCTGTCCTTGGAAGGCACCATCACCGAGACGGTGATGGCGCTCGCCGCGATCGCGGGAAAGGACTCGGTTGCTGCAGCCGCGGACTTGCTCACAGATTCTCGTCCCTCGCTGCAGAAAGCGGCGGTGCAGGCGCTGGGCAGGCTGTGCGATCCCGGCGCTGGTGCCGCGGCCCTGCGCACGGCCGCGCAAAGCAAGGACGAATCGGTTTCTGTCGCCGCCACCATGGCCACCGAACACTGCCGCAGCCGACTCACAAATGGGAACCCTGAAAGGGTTCCCATACCCTCGCGCGATGGTCCGCCGCCAGCGACGAGGGCGCGCGAAGCGCGNNGCCGGCGGGCTCCCCACGCGAATGAGCCGAGGAGTCTTCGATGGACCAACTACAAGATCTCCTGGCCCAACTCCGCCAGTTCGTGGCCGAGCGGGACTGGCAGCAGTTCCACGATCCCAAGAATCTGGCCATGCTGCTTGCTTCCGAGGCGGGCGAGCTGCTCGCCGAATACCGATGGGTGTCGAACGACCAGGCCGACGCGGCGTCGCGAGAGGGAGACCGGCGGGCCCGCATCCTGTCCGAGATTGGCGACGTGGGCATTGCCTTGCTGCTGCTGTGCGAGCGCATCGGCGCGGATCCCGTCGCAACCATGCGGGCCAAGCTGGAAGTCAACCGGACCCGGTATCCGGCCGACGTGGTGCGGGGCAAGTCGGATCGACCGCCGGTGAAGTAGTACAAAACCAACCCCTAGAGCACCGAACGGTTTGCCTCCCGTCGTGAAATCGCGGATTTGCGTCGCGTCCCTTCGTTGCTCCTCGGTCAAATACGTCGAGTATTCTCCCTCGTCGCGCCTCGGGCCGCTCGCAACTTCGCAATTTAACTCGGTCCGTCAAACCGTTCGGTGCTCTAGCGCTGCCCACACTGGATTTCTTGCTCAGCCGCCCAGCCGGGGGCATATGTTGAGCAAGCGAATTCGTAATGAAATATGCACCGCTGTTTGCCGTCCAATCATGCCTAGCCCTCTTGTTGGGATGCGACGTTCGTGGCGTCGCTTC
>PMLB01000321.1 GCA_003158735.1 Myxococcales bacterium
CATCTCAACCAGCGCCTCCGCGGTTTTGCCCTGTCGCTTGAGCTGCAACCCCATGTTGTAGTGCACGGCCGCATCGTCCGCGCGGACCGCTGTCCCTGCCAGCAGCACGGCCAGGAAGGCACCGAAACCAAGAGTCGCTGGTACGCGCATCATGTGCGCAATGATACACCCGCATCACCCGGACGTGGCGTTCATAGGAATTGTCCGGCTCGGTCTAGTGCCTCCGGTCAGAATTTCGGCCACGTTTGGGCGGCCGATCCATCCCGGCCGGCTGCGTTGCTCCTCGGTTANNCTTCTGACCGGAGGCACTAGGCGACCGCAGGTCGCCCCTACCATTCTATGTGCACGCCGATCGACGGCAAGACCAGCTGGTAGGCTCGTTGGTCGAGTCTGCCGTTCGGTTGGAGTTTCTCGTCAAACACCTCGCGGCTCGCGGTGGCGTTGACCACCTCCACGTAGACGTCCATCAGATAGCGATCGAAGACGAAACGCTTGTCGCCACGCAAATCAAGCTGAGCGAAGGCAGGCAGGTGCTGGTAATTGACCCATTGCAGACGCGGGTCGTAGATGGGATAGGGACGGCCGCTGTTGTAGTGAAAGCGCGCGGAGGCGGCGTAGCCGTGAGGCATGCGGTAGCCCGTCACCAAGTTCAACACATGACGCTGGTCCCAATCCGAGGGCGCGATCACGCCGTCCACCACGCGCAGCGAGCGCGAGAGGGTGTAGGACAGCCATCCATACGCGCGGTGGCGCATGGGCCGACGAAGCATGATTTCGAAGCCATAGCTTTCGCCGTCGCGCGGCTCGAGAAAATCGCGCGCCTGCGGATCGAGGCTGAGCGAGTTGCGCACGTCGGTCACATGCAGGCGCTGATAGAAGACCGTGGTGTCCAGCGAAAGGTCAGCGCCGTCGCGATTGCCCAGGCCGGTTTCCACGCCCACGCTGCCCTGGCGCGATCGCTGCAAGCCGTAGCTTTGCAAACCGAACCCATCGAACCCAGGAACCCCCACCGGCAGTGACGGCATCTGGGAGAACTGACCCACATGGCCTTTCAGCCAAGTGTCGGAAGCCACGCGATAGCGAAGCGAGAGGCGCGGGCTCGAGGCACCCTTCTGGGTGTTCTCCTCGAAGTAGCCGTCATAGCGGAAGCCTGGCGTCACCTGCAGTCGGTCACCGGCCTTGATGGTCAAGCCTGCGTAGCCGCTGGCCGACAGCAGGCTGCGATCGCGGAAAAGATCGGTCTGATAGTAGTTGCCCAAGCCGCCGCCCAGGTACGCCAAGAGTGACTGCGGACGATAGCGCTGGGCCTCGGCATCGCCGCCCACGACCAGATCCATCCAGGGCGCCAGGCGCCAGCCCATTTCCAGGCGGGGCGCCGCCATCATCATCCGGCCTCTGATGGGCAAGTCGAACAGCTGCGTGTTGCTCACCGTCGAATCGTCCAAGCCGACCAGAGCGCTGGCCAGCAGGTGTCCGCCCAGCACGCCGCCATCCCAGCGCAGTTGCACGCGGTGAAACATGAGCTGGGCCAGGCCGGGCTGGATGCCGGAGTTCCATTCCACCGGGTCCGGGTTCTTCTGTTGCAGGGTATCGCCAGAACCGAAGGCGAACAGGGTCAGCCGGCCCGGCCCCAGCCGGTGCTCGATGCGCACCTGATAGTCCCAGTAGTCCAGGCTGTAGTCGCTGGAAAACGCCGAGAGCAAGAGCCCGGTATAGGAATAGCGACCGGCCACGGCCACGGTTCCGCGACCGTTGTCAAAAGGCGTGGCCACGATCCCGCCCGCATCGAACAAGCGCAGGTCGGCGGAGACATGCAGGCGATCGGTGGCGGGCGCAGCCGTGCGCGCGGCCACGATGCCCGAGACGTAGCGGCCGTATTCGATGGGATAGCCGCCGGGATAGAACTGCATCTCGTCGAGAAAAAACGGGTGGATGACCGAAGGGCCGAGCGCGAAATGGAACAGCGCTGGCGCACGCACGCCGTCGATGAAGAAGCCGGTGTTGCCCGGGTTGGCGCCCCGGATGGCGTACATGGGCAGGGGCCAGATCGCCTGCACCACGCCGGGCAGGGATTCCAGCACGCGAAAGGCATCACCAAACGCGCCCGGGGTGTGGGTCAGTTCCTCGCGCTGCACCGGAATGGCAGGCGCGCGCGCTGGCGCAGCCGTCACCACGGTTTCGTAGCGATCGCCAGTCAGGCGCGGTTGCAGGCGCAACACCAGACCGCTGGCGCCGCTGCCGCTCACGTCGAACTTTCGCGAGAAGGCTTCGAAGCCGGGGAAATGGACGACCACCTCGCACGGACCGGGTCGCGCCGTCAGTGAAAAATCCCCGTGCTCGTCGGTCTCGGTGTCGCGAGTCGCGCCATGGTCCAGGATCACGCGCACCTGCGCGCCCGCCAGTGGCTCGCGCGTGCCGCGCGCCAGAATGCGGCCACTCAGCACCGCCGCCGGTGCCAGCGGCACAGCATCCGGCGATGGACGAGCGTTCGCGCCGGCATCCGCGGCAAGGCCGGCGTCTGCCCCACCCTCTTCGATCGACGGAAGGCCGTCCTCCGCGCCGGCATCAGGGCCGGCATCCGCCGCGACCGCCAGCAGCAGGGCGGCCCAAACCGACACGCTCACGCTACTGGCCCCCGTCCTGGCCGGGTGGCGTCAGAGTGGTCGCCCACAGACCGTCGTGGTCGTTGGGCACGCGCCCCCGCACGGTGTAGGCAACCAGACCCGCTTTCGTCTGCGGGGTCGGGTTCGGGTCTGCCCCCTGCGTGAATCCGGTCACCGCGTGCGCCAGGATGCGGTTGTCGGGGTCTTCCACGTCCCGCACGACCAGATCGCCGGTTGCATCCTGAGCCGACACATTGACCGTCCCGATGATGTGATCGTAGTCCAGTATCGTCACGCTTCCAATGGCACTGGCCGCGACCCTCAGCTCGCCAGTCTCGTAATCGGCGAAGTAGAGGTCAGCCGAGGCGCGCACGACATTGGCCCAGAAGAACAAGATGACGCTGGCGCCAGCATCGGTGGTGGGACCGGCCATGAAGCGGTAGTCGCCCGACACCACCGACATGCCTGGCGTCGAAATCTGGCGAGGTGGGTGCTCCAGGGGTTGGTCGACGAACCCGACATCCTGAACCAGCAAAGGCCCATGCGGATCCGGCTCGGACAGCGTCTGGGGCTGGGGGTCGATGTACAGAAGATACTGACCATCGGGTGAGAGCCCAGGGCTCAGCATGTTCGCCGGCACCACCTGCTGTGTCGCCGGGTCGACCCGCATCACGGTTCGCCGCGCCTGGTGGTCGTCCCTGCCGAAGAACACACCATGGCCCTCGCTGTCGAGGAACAGCGATTCGTCGCTGTTCGGTCGATCCATGATCGGCACCAGGTTGACCAGCGGGGCCGGCAAGGACAGGCAGGTTTCGACGCCGCTCACCAGATCCAGGGTGTGATACTCGGCGGGCGCATCAGCGCTGGCACCTTGCGCGTAGGTAAACAGGTTGGGATCCTTGAAGCCGAGCGGGCAGCAGGGATTGGGACGTGCCAGTGGCATGTCCTTGCCCGCCTGCACATCCAGCGCCACGGTCGTACTCGTGCCTGCGTTCACCAGGGAAAGTACGGCGTACTTCTCGTCGTTGCGCAGGAGGAAGCGGCTGACATTGGCATGCAGATCTTGCTTGGTGTCGGTCAGCTTGCCCAGTCGGCTCAAGGTTCGATCGCTGCCCAGTACGAAGTAGGCCATGCCTCTGTCGGTGATCTGCACGTCGAAGTCGTAGACGTTCGCCACGTCCCCCAAGCGGATCTGGTTCTGTCCGTCCCACAGAAACAACCCCGGGGTTTGGTTGTCTGAGGGAACTTGACGAAAAAGCAAGCGATTGGCGAAATTCTGGTTGGCCGTGAAGGTGGACACATTCTCGAAGGTCTCCTGGGGCTGGAAACCTGGATCGATGCGCACCAGGGTGCCGACCGACTCGCCTCCGCTCAGCTGCTCGTTCACCATGGTGAAGAGAGATCCGCCAGCCATAACCGAGCCCCATCGATCCGAACGGTCGGCGATCACCAGCCGCTGCTGCGGCCCAGCCCCGACGCCCCCGTCCGCCTCCTCGGCTCCCCCCTCCGCCTCCCCGTGCGCCGGAGTTCCCATCGGGCCGGCAAGCCACAGGTCAGACACCGAGCCCTTGCTGGACGTAGCCGGAGCCTTGATCCGATTGAAAGCAACCCAGGCCTGCCCGTTCACGGTGACGAAACCGATCGAGCCAATATCACGGTCGGAGGCCAGCCTGATTCCCTCGGGCTCTTGTCCGGGCTGCAGGCAGCCGGCAACGGCCAGCAGGGCAAGAAGTGACGTGCAACGCAAGAGTGACATGGGGCAGCCGATGATCGTTCAGTCTAGCGGAAGAAACGCCCGGCGGCGACGGGAACGCGAGCCTCCCGGCTCCCAGGTTGCCCCTTGCACCTTCCCCGGCCTTCGCCAGGTCATCGGGACATTCCCCAACTGCCCGAATGCGCTTCGCTTGCGCTCCCCTTCCTACGAAGTCTCCTCGGTGAACTCGAGCGGGAAGCGCTCTTTCATCACGCGATTGACCAACTCCTCCACCTCGTCCTCCGTGCGCAGGCGCAAGATCTCCTCGGTCAGCTTGTCGGCAGAGGCCATGCGCGTGGCGCGCACGATGGACTTGACCACGGGGATCTGGCGCGGCGCCATCGAGAGTGAACGCAGCCCGAGCCCCAGCAGCACCCAGGTGAAGCGCGGGTCGCCGGCCATGTCCCCACACATGGACACCGGCTTGCCCGCGCGTTTGGCCGCCGCCGTCACCTGCTTGACCAAACGCAAGATGGCCGGGTGCAGCGGGTGGTACAGGTAGCCCACGTGCTCGTCCTGACGATCAGCCGCCAGCGCGTATTGAATCAGGTCGTTGGTGCCGATGGAAAGGAAGTCGCACTCATCGACCAAGAGGTCCGCAATGACAGCCGCGCTGGGTGTCTCGATCATCACGCCCAGCGGCACCTCGGGGTTGTGCTCCAGTCCGTCGCGCTGGAGTTCCGCACAGACGCCGGCGCACAATTCACGCACGGTACGCAACTCGGCCACGCCGGAGATGAGCGGGAACATGATGCGCAGCTGACCCACAGCAGCCGCGCGATAGAAAGCGCGCAACTGCAACCTGAAGACATCGCGCCGCCACAGGGAATAGCGAATCGAGCGCAAGCCTAGCGCGGGATTGTTGCCGGCCGGGATGCGCACCGACGTGGGCAGCTTGTCCCCGCCCAAGTCCAAGCTGCGAAAGCAGACGCCACGGCCATCCATGGCCCGCAAGGCGGCCAGCGCGTGCTGGTACTGCTCCTCCTCGGTGGGCAGGGTGCTCCGTTCCAGATACAAGAATTCGGTGCGAAACAGCCCGATCCCGTCGGCGCCCAGCTCGACTGAGATGGGCACCTCTTCCAGCAACTCCACGTTGGCGGCCAGGTGCACGCGTTCCCCGTCGAGCGAGATGGCGGGCGCCTCGCGTGCGCGGCCCAGGCGTTCGGTCTGCACCAGATCGCGCGCGGCCCGGTCAGCGAAGCGGCCCTGCACCTCGGTGTCGGGCTCCAGGATGACCTCGCCGCGACCGCCGTCCACGATCACGGTCATCCCGGTGCGGATGTGCTTGATGAACCCCTGCACCCCGGCGACCAGAGGCAGGCCCAGCGCGCGCGCCACCAAAGCCGCGTGCGAGGTCTTGCCACCCCCCTCGGTGAAGAAGCCGCTCACGCCCGCGCGGCCCAGCTGCGTGACGTCGGCAGGCGAAAGATCGTGGGCGAATACCACCGCGCCCTTGGGCACGCCCTCATGCCCAGGCGGCGTCATGCCCATCAAATTGCGCAAAATGCGCTCGCCGATCATGTCGATGTCGCTGCGCCGCTCGCGGAAATAGGCGTCTTCGATGCGCGCAAACACCGCCTGGATCTGGTCCAGCGCCCGCCGCAAGGCCCACTCGGCTGATACCTGATCGCTGCTGATGATCCGCCGCGTCTCCTCGACCAGGTGCACGTCGGCCAACATCATCCGGTGCGCCTCGAGGATGCGGTACTCNNAGTTCGTTGGCCACCTCGTCGGTGAAAATGCGGCGCTCCTGCACCTCCACGCGCCCGCCCAGAAAATGGGCCACGCCCATGGCGATGCCCGGGGAGGCGCCCACGCCCGCCAGCCTAAGCATCCGCGACTCCTTCGCCGAAGCCGTCGTTCACCAGCGCGACCAGCGCGTCCACCGCCTGCTGTGCATCGAGTCCGCTGGCCACGACCGTCACCTCGGTGCCCAAGGCCGCCACCAGGGTGAGCAGGCCCATGATGCTCTTGCCGTTGACCTGAGAGTCGCCCCTGATCACTTCGATCTCGCACGCGAAGTGGTTGGCCAGTTGCACGAACTTGACTGCAGCCCGCGCATGCATACCCAGACGGTTGCGAATCTTGACCGAGCGTTGTGCCTGGACGCCATCCCCCACGTCAGCGATTCCCCCCGACATCGATCTTGCCGGTCAATTCCGAGCCGATGCGGATGGCGCGGCGGCCACAATCGCACAGTTGCTGGGCCATCTCCTCGGGTGAAAGGCGCGTGCGATCGATGGTGGCCAGCTTGAGCAGCATGGGCAGGTTCACACCGCACAACACCTCGCCGGCACCGGTCCCGTCCAGCATCGACATGGCCACGTGAAAGGGCGTCGACCCATACACATCCACCATGATGAGCACGCCGGCGCCGTCATCGACCTCATTGCAAGCCTGCGCGACCCGCTGGGTAATGGCGGCGCTGTCGTCGGCAGACGAGGCACACACCACCGCCACGCCAGGCAACGTGCCCACCACCCGACGAGCCGCTTCCAGCATATAGAATGCCACCTGCTCGTGGGAGATCACCACGACGCCCACCATCGGATTCAGCGTCCTAGTGCCTCCAGTCACAATTTCCGCCAGGTTTGGGCCGCCCATGCATCCCGCCCTGCTTCGTTGCTCCTCGGTTACATACGTCGAGTATGCGCCCTCGTCGCGCCTCGCATGGCGGGCGCCTGAACGACCGAAACCTGGCCGATCTTCTGACTGGAGGCACTAGTCGGCGGTGTCATGCTGACCCATCCATTCTACCCGGTTTGGGTCCGAACGCGACGCTGTTGTGGCTCTGGGCATTTGACCGTTTCACTGCTTGCGCGGCTCGGGCGAAGCGGGGCGACCCCGCCCGACATCCCGGTGCCGGACGTCGACGTGAAAGGTCTGCAGCAGACGCGCCAGCTCGGCCGCGATGACCACCGAGCGATGGCGGCCACCGGTGCACCCGATGGCCACGGTGGCGTAGGTCTTGCCTTCGCGTTCAAACGCGGCAATGCAAAGCGCGAGCAGCTCCTCGGCCTTGGCCAGGAAAATCTGTGTCTCTGGGTTGTCCAGCACAAACCGGCGCACGCTTTCGTCCTCACCCGAGAGCGGAGCCAGCGCGGCCACGAAGAAGGGATTGGGCAGAAAGCGGACGTCGAGCACGATGTCGGCTTCGGTGGGCAGCCCATACTTGAAGCCGAAAGATTCCATGGTGACCGACAGGTTGCCTTCGGCCCGGCCGTAGCGGCCCAGCACGATCGCGCGCAGACCGTGAACCGTAAGCTCCGCCGTGTCGATGACCGTCGTGGCCTCCTGGCGGAGAGCAGCCAGGTGCATGCGTTCGGTCTGAATCCCCACGCGGATGTCGGTTCCTGACAAGGGATGACGGCGACGGGTTTCGGAAAAACGCCGCAGCAGCACCTCGTCGGGCGCGTCCAGGAAAAGCACTTCGATGGAATGTCCGGCTGCCCGCAGGTCGGATAGCACGCGCGCCGAATCGGCGAGAAACTCTCCGCTGCGCGCATCCACCACCAGCCCCGCACGCGTCACCTCTTCACGTCCATCCAGCAGCTCGATGAAGCGCGGCATGAGGGTCATGGGCAGGTTGTCGACGCAGTAGAAGCCCAGATCTTCCAGCGCGCTCTTGACTGTGCTCTTGCCTGCACCCGAAACGCCGGTGATG
The DNA here is from genome assembly GCA_003158735.1 of Myxococcales bacterium. Taxonomy (GTDB): domain Bacteria; phylum Myxococcota_A; class Polyangia; order Fen-1088; family Fen-1088; genus Fen-1137. The sequence continues at coordinate 8,021 of PMLB01000321.1, forward strand.
ACGACCAACTTCATCAATCACTCCACGTCGTCGCGGAAGCGCCGTTGTTGCGCGTCGGCCAGGGCCTGATCCAGTCTCTCCTGGAACTCGCGCGCGGAGTGGTGACCGCGCTGCTGCAGCAAGCGATTGCGCGCCGCCACCTCTACCAGCGAGCTCACGTTGCGGCCCGGGCTCACCGGGACCCGCAGAAGCGGCACCGACACGTCGAGAATGAGATGGGTCTGGTCGTCGAGCCCGATGCGGTCGGCCGACTCCCACTCCTCCCAGCGCACCAGTTCGATCACCAACTCGATCTTCTTCTCGTCGCGCACCGCCGCCACGCCGAACATGTCCTTGATGTTGATGATGCCGACTCCGCGCACCTCCATGTGGTGCTTGATCAGCTCGGCCGCCCAGCCCACCAGGATGTTGTGCGACGTGCGGCGCACCTCGACCAGATCGTCGGCCACCAGTCGGTGCCCGCGCATGATCAATTCCAGGGCCGCCTCGGACTTGCCCACCCCACTCTTGCCCATGAGCAACACACCGATGCCGAGGACGTCCATGAGCACGCCGTGGATGCTGGCCGAGGGCGCCAGCTCGCGCTCGACAAAGGACTGGACAGCCTCGATCGCGACTGACGACCGCAGCGGCGTGCGCAGCAGCGGAACGCCAAGGCGGTTGGCGGCCTCGAGCAGCTCAGCCGGAACATCGAGCCCCTTGGTGATGATGATGCATGCTGGCTCGATGGCCATGAAGGTCTCAATGCCGTGTCGCGCTTCCTGGGGCGGCAAGCTGGCCAGGTACGACAATTCAGTGGCGCCCAGAATCTGCACGCGTTCGGCTTGCACCTGGCGCACGAAACCCGCCAACGCCAGCCCCGGTTTCTGAATCCGGTTGACGGCGATGCGCCGGCCCAGCCCGGCCTCCCCCGCCAGCAGCACCAGTCTAAGCCCCGCACTCTCGCTCAAGAGAGAGCGCACCGTCAGCGTTGATGACAGCGCCGTGGGGCCGGTCAATACTTGGCGTCCTCTTCTTCTATGGTCCGAAACATCGCGTCCCCGTCGGGCGCATCAATCAGTCGCTGGCGAAAGCCGGCATCGCGAAACAAGCGCGACAGGCGCGCCAGCGCCTTCAAGTGAGCCCCGGTGGACGCCGTGGGTGCCACCAGCATGAACACGAGATGGGTGGGCTGGCTGTCGATGGAATCGAAATCCAGCCCCGCAACCGAACGCCCCAGCACACCCATGAGGCTGTCTACTGTGTCCAGCTTGCCATGCGGGATGGCGATGCCATCCCCAATGGCGGTCGAGGCCAGCAGCTCACGTTCCTCGAGAGCACGTCCCAGCGCCACGGCATCGATCCCGGGGTGCACCTGGGCCAGGTGTTGTGCCAGCTCGGTGAGAACTTCGCTCTTGCTGGTCCCCCGCAAGGTCGGGATAACACAGTTCGAGTGAAGAAAATCGACGACTTTCATCGGCGCTCTGGCAATCCGGGGACTATTTCCGGTCCTATGCTCCGGGAGCAGGGGCTCCAGTCTCAATGAGACCGTAGTTGCCATCCTTGCGGCGATATATGACCGAAACGGCCTTGCTGTCCACATCCGTGAACACCAAAAACTCCTTTTCTACGAGGTTGAGCTGCATCGCGGCATCCTCGACCGACATGATACGCACTTCGACAGTCCGCTCGCGCACCACGTGCACCTTGGCCGTCGTCCCCTTTCCTTGGGCCTTGTCGGCCTGATCGTCCTCGCCGGGCTGGGGATCGAACGATTCGGACGTAATCACCGCCTGACGAATAGAGAAGCTGGGGCCACCATGCGGCTTGTGTGTGCGGATCCTTTCCTTCCACTTGCGCACCTGGCGCTCGATGCGCGCGGCCGCCAGATCGACCGACGAGTACATGTCCTCGGTGGTCTCACGCGCCTGCAAGACGATGCCGTTGGGCAGGGTCAAGGAAAACTCAGCGGTGTGGTTGTGGTTGCGTTCCACCGAAAAGGTCGCGTGGGCCGACAGAAGCTCACGCTGGAAGTACTTGCGGATCTTGTCCAGGCGTTCTTCCGCGTAGTCTCTGACCGCCGGGGAAGCCTCCATGTGACGGAACGTCGTCGAAATCTGCATGCAGTTTGTCTCCATCCAAGGGGTTCTATTTTGGCCGGTGGTACAAAGGTTAGAAGACCTGCCGGCGCTTGCTGCTGGAAAGTATCTTCAACTGTTCGCGGTACTTGGCGACCGTGCGACGCGCAATTTCGATGTTCTGGCCGCCAAGGAGTTCCACGATTTTTTGGTCAGAATGCGGGCGCTTGACGTCCTCGCTTCCAATGATCTGCTTGATCTTTAGTTTGACCGCCTCAGACGCCAAATCATCACCATCGCTGCGAGAGATTCCCGAATTGAAGAAGTACTTCAACTCGAAGATGCCTTGCGGGGTGTGGACGTACTTGTTGGTGGTGACCCGAGACACGGTCGATTCGTGCATGCCAATGTCTTCGGCCACGTCGCGCAAAATGAGCGGCTTCAAGTAGGCCGCCCCCTTCTCGAAGAACTCACGCTGGAAGCGCAAGATGGACTCGGTGACACGCACGATGGTGCGCTGGCGCTGCTGGATGGACCGGATCAGCCACTGGGCGCTGCGCAGGCGTTCCTGGATGTACTCGCGCGCCTTGGGGCCTTTGCTAAGCGCCTGCCGGTAAAAGTCCGAAATCTTGAGCTTGGGCAGACCGTCGTCGTTGGCCACCACAAAGTACTTTTCCCCGACTTTCTGGATGTAGACGTCGGGCGTAATGTAGGTCGCTTCCTCGTTGGTGTACGCACTACCCGGCTTGGGGTCAAGCCCCATCACCACCTTGGCCGCTTCGTAGATCTCGTCGAGCGGCTGGTTCAGATCCTTGGCGATGGGCGCGTAGTTCTTCTTCTCCAGGTTCCCCAGGTGCCTTGTGATCATGCCCACCACGATGTCGTCGTCGGCGCCAATCAGGCGGGCCTGGATGAGCAGGCATTCCTGCAGAGTCCGTGCGGCCACGCCCGGGGGATCAAATTCTTGAACCCGCCGCAGGACTTCTTCCGCTTGTTCAACCCCGACGCCCGCCTCCTCCGCGATCTCGTCAAGCGAAGCATCCAGATATCCGTCGGGCGTCAGGTTGCCGATGATGAGCAGCGCCACCCGTTCCTCCGCCTCAGAAAAATTGCGCGACAGCTTGAGCTGCCACTCGAGATGATCGAAGAGTGAGGTGCCCCTGGTCAGGGTGGCTTCCAAGGAGGGCAGATCCTCGGTGTTCGGCCGGTAGGTTGGCATAGGCGGGGCATTGGACTGGGACTCCAGATAGGTGTCCCAGTCGAAATCCGCGACTGCGTCTCCAGACCGGGAGTCGGGCTTGACCTCGGTCGTGGTGTCGATCTTGTCCTCGGAAGCTCTCGCCACCAAGATCTCGGTTTCGCCGATGCGTTCAGCTTCGGCTTCCGGCGCCGCAGATGCTGAGGGTGCCTCGCTGGTCGCCGAGGAAGACTTCTGTTGTTCCGCAGCAATCTCGACCGAGTCCTCCAACACCGGATTCTCGAGCAATTCCTCGCGAACCACGTCGACCAGCTCCATCCGCGAGAGCTGCAGCAGCTTGATGGCCTGCTGAAGCTGCGGCGTCATCACGAGCTGCTGCGACAGCTTCAGGTGCTGCTTGATCTCCATGGACATCGCGTCATCTACCTACTGTCTGGTCGCGTCCTCTTTGGTTCAACGTTCGGCGCTTAGGCTCACTTCTTGATAGCATCGAGCAATGCGCCAGGGAAGGCAAAAGCCTCATGTGGTACATGTATTGCTTGCAGGCACTTGACAAGTTTGACTCTCACTGTTCCAAAACGCCTCGTCGTCGAATCGCCAGTTGGCAGATTGCGTCTTGACGCCTCTGCAGACGGCCTTGTGGCTCTGAGCTGGACACGCCTGCCTTTGCCTACCGCCCCAGTTGGCCGCGTGGGCGATCAAGCGAGCGATTTTCTGCGCCAGGGCGCGGCCTGGCTGTGCGCCTACTTTGGCGGCCGCTCGCCGCTGCCGCGCCTGCCATCACTGGTGCCATCCGGGACTGAATTCCAGAAGGCAGTCTGGCGCCGCCTCGTCGCCATCCCACCGGGCATGACGATCACCTACGGCGAGATCGCGCGTGGGCTCCACATGCCAGGTGCCAGCCAGGCAGTGGGTCAGGCCGTCGGCGCCAATCCACTTCCCATTCTGATTCCTTGTCATCGCGTGCTCGCGGCAGGCGGCAAGCTCGGCGGCTACTCTTCAGGCCTCCGTCGCAAACGCTGGCTCCTCGCGCACGAAGGCCTGGCGTGGATCAGTTAGCTTTTTCCACCACAGAGAGCACAGAGAACACAAAGGTCGGAACGGAAGAAGGGGTTGGAACCGGACAGGAACTCCCACCCTTTTTTCTTTCCGATCCGGCTCTGTGGCCTCTGTGTTCTCTGTGGTGAAACAGCTAGCCTTACGCAAGCGCTGCCGGGCCGGCATCGGCTGCGGTCTGCGCTGTATGCCGCCGCTTGTCCGCGCGGGCTTGCAGCGCAGCGCAGATGAAAGCCCGGAAGAGCGGGTGTGGCTGCTGCGGCCGCGACTTGAACTCGGGGTGAAACTGACAAGCCACGAAATACGGGTGGTTGCGCAGTTCAATCATCTCGACCAGCTGCTCGTCGGGCGATGCCCCGGAGATGAACAGCCCGGCCGCCACCAGCCGGTCTCGATAGTCATTGTTGACCTCGTAGCGGTGACGGTGCCGCTCTGAAATCTCGGTGACCCCGTACGCCGCCTCGGCGCGCGTGCCCGGTCGCAAGATGCAGGGCCACGCGCCCAGCCGCATGGTCGCGCCCTTGTCCACGATGTTTCGCTGCTCGGGCAGAAGGTCGATGACCGGGTGGGCTGGCGTGGGCTCGAACTCGGTCGAGTTGGCCCCGCGTAGGCCCGCCACATTGCGCGCGAATTCGATGACTGCGATCTGCATGCCCAGGCAAATGCCGAAGTACGGTACCGCCCGCTCGCGCGCGTAGCGGGCGGCCATGATTTTTCCCTCCGTACCACGGGTTCCGAAGCCGGGAGCCACCAGGATGCCGTCGGCGGTGTCGAGACTTGATGTGCCCTTGCGCTCGATCTCCTCGGAGTCGACGTGGCGCAGATTTACTCGGCAGGCGTTCGCGATCCCGCCATGCATGATGGCCTCGTTCAGGCTCTTGTACGACTCGCCCAGCTCAACGTACTTGCCCACCAAAGCGATCTCGACCTCAGTCTGTGGGCTGCGCATGGCCTCTACCACGCGTTCCCAGCCGGTCACCTCGGGGGCGCGCGACCAGATATTGAGCAGTTCCGCGATCTTCTCGTCCACTCCCTGTTTGAGAAATCTGATCGGCACTTCGTAGATACAGGGCACATCCTCGGCGGAAAACACCGCATCCGGCGCCACGTTGGTGAAGAGCGCAATCTTCTGCTTCAGGTTCGTGCCGATGGGCTTGGTCGACCGGCACAGCAGGATGTCAGGTTGGATACCGATCTCACGCAGCTTCATGACCGAGTGCTGGGTGGGTTTGGTCTTGAGCTCTCCCGCAGCGGCGATATAGGGCACCAGCGTGACATGCACGGAAATCACATTCTGATGCCCCAGTTCGAAGCGCAGTTGGCGTACGGCTTCGAGGAAGGGCAGCGACTCGATGTCGCCCACGGTGCCGCCAATCTCCACGATGAGCACGTCCATGCCCTCGGCGCATTCCAGTATGCGCGCCTTGATGGCATCGGTCACATGCGGGATCACCTGTACGGTGCCGCCCAAGTATTCCCCGCGCCGTTCCTTCTGGATGACCGTCTGATAGATCTGCCCCGAGGTCGCGTTGTTCAGGCGGGACATGCGCCGCGAGAGAAAGCGCTCGTAGTGCCCCAGGTCGAGGTCGGTCTCAGCCCCGTCGTCGGTGACGAAAACCTCCCCGTGCTGCGTCGGGTTCATGGTGCCCGGATCGACGTTGAGATACGGGTCCAGTTTCTGGATGGTGACCTTGAGGCCACGCGCCTCAAGCAGCGAGCCAATCGACGCAGAGGCCAACCCTTTGCCCAGCGACGAGACCACGCCGCCCGAGACAAAGATGAACTTCGTGCGCTTGGGAGGGGTTTTGCTTCCGGTGGCCATCAAGAGCGACCTCCTTCCGGAAGCCTGCCGCCGACGTACCGCCGGTGCGGGTCCCGAGTTTCACGTGACGAATCGTTCCTCAACTCGGGAGGCGATCCTTGGTCCTCGCCCCCCTCGAAGTCAATGATGATCGTAGCCGCGAACAAAAAAAGATCTGCCAAAGTCAACGCTCGTCGAAGACAGCCAGGTACAACAAGGCGGTCTGCCGGCGATAGTCGACCGAGCCTCCGCCCGGAAAGCTGCTGTAGATGACGTAGCGAGCCCCGATCTCGAAGCCCTGGCCGAGGGGACGCGCCACCTCGATACGCAGGGTGCTTCGGTTTTCGTCTTCGACGCTGACCAGAGGCGCGCCGGGCTTCGGATCCTGCGCCGCCTGCACCAGAAGCACCTTATCCCAGTAGTGGGTCGCCACCAAATCCGCACGCGAGGAGAGCGACAGCGCCCAGGGCAAGGGCACCACCGTGCGTGCGTGAAACACCCCTCGCACCAGGCCCTCGCCGTAGCTATTCGACTGGTTGAGGTGAAGCGCAGCGCCGGCTGCCAGCAGAAACGTGGTTGTGCGCGTCAGCTCGACGTGACTCGCCCAAAATCGATCCAGTCGGCGTGGCGAAGACGAAGACTCGGCCGTGCATGTGTCGTTGGTACATGCCAACCCCTCGAAGCCACGCCATTCCAAGCTGGCGCCCGCGGTCCATTCCCAGTCGGCCTCGCCTCGCTCGAGGTTGCCGGGAAACATCTGACGTGCGGTCACAAAGGCCGTGGGTCCGGCAAAGCTGAAGTTGTCGTCGGACTTGAAGGTGAACCAGCGATAGCCGCCCCCCAGCGTGAGCTGGGCGGCGCGGGCGAATCCCTGCTCGATGCGCAGAGCCGGCGCGAGAGAACGAAAGTCACGCCGGTCAACCGGACCGCGCTGGAAGGCATCATAGTAGCCCCCCGCCGCACCAAGGGTGGTCCTGCTTGCCACGCGGAGCGTGCCGTTGGCGCCCGTTTGCGCGACCAGCACGTCGTCGCCGCGCGCGTCTCGGTCGAAGAAACGCTTGCCCGCCACGGCCCCTGACAAAGCGAGGGCGCCATTCTGTCCCAGAGCCGAGGCCCAGTTGCCCGAGGCCACCAAGCGCGCAAGCGGGGAAGCACCGGCCGGCGGCACATAGTTCGCGATCTGCTCGGCCCGGTCCGGATTGCTGTCGTATTCGGTGCCTAACTCCACGCGAAGATCGTGGCGAGCCGAGTCAGCACGCGCCCAGGGGCGCGCGCTGAGCGAGGTCAACACTACGATCATGACGGTCAGCCGCCGCATGCGGGCTCATACTAGCCCGAACTCGCGCTGCGTGAAGCAGGTCACTCCAAGAGAGTGGGATCTGGATCACTACTGGCTGGCCCGAGCGCGAAGGCGGCGTGCCTGCTCGTCCAAGGCTTGGGCGTGGTTGCGGAGCGCGGTCGCCGCGGCGTCCACGGCGTCGGGATCTGAGAGCGAGCCGGCCTGGCTGAGGGTGTTGCGAATGCCCGCGAGCGTGGCGGGATCGAGCAGAGCTCGCTGCTGCACTCCCGCCTTGGATGCGGAATCAGTCGAGAGCGGCGCCGACGCAGTCAGCGGGTGGCTGGCCGAGGGCGCAGCCGCGGAGGTGGTAGGCACAGCGCCCGGGATGGAGCTACCAGCCACGACGGTGGCAGAAACGGAAAAGGATCCGGGAGGAGCCACGACCGACGCGACGGGTTCCCCCGGGGTCGACGCTGTCGTGGGGCTGCTCGTGCCAGACTTCGGGGCGACGTCACTGCTCGACGTTCCGGGTCCGCGTGTTGCCGCCGAAGCCCCGCTGGAGTCACCGCTGACCGCCAGGTGTGAACTCTGAGGCGAGATGACCGCGACGCGTTTGGATGCCTCGAACCCGGCGAGTGGGTCACGGTCCCACGCTCCAGCGCGTCGGCGCAAAGCCTGGCGAGCCCGGATCTGTTCCGCTGTACGCGCCAAGGCTTCTGCTTCACCACGAAAACGACGCGCCTGATCGGACAAGAGGTCAGCCTTGGCCTCCAGTTCGACCGCGCCATCCTGAGACGTGGCAGCCGGCGTCTGCACCGTGCCGGAGGGAGTCGCAGCAGCCGGCAATGGCCCACGGACGGCGCGCAGGCGAGCTTCCGCAACCGTCACCCTGCGCGCGAGCGCTTCGGCCTCTGCCATCTTGTCACGCAGAAGGTAGTCCGTGCGCACGCTGCGCCCACGACTCTTGAGCGCGGCGACCTCAGCATTGAGCCGATCCAGGTCCGCACGCAGCCGCTGGTATTCGGATGCGAGACGCTGGGTTGACGCGGACCCGGAGTCCTGGGCGAAGACAGACGCCGGCGTCAGCGCAAGAATCCCGCTGAAGAAGAAGACACCGAGCGTCGTGCCGAGCATACGCACCTGACTCAGTCTGAAGCAATCTCCGCGCCAGCGCCTCAGACGAGAAATACAGCGATTTTCTGGAGAAGCCCCTCAGTTTTCTGAGGGTGACAGCCGCAAGTCAATTGCAGCTTGAGTATTCGGATGCGACAGGTCACACGCTCGTGACTGCCCCAAACACCGGATCTGGCGTCCAGTCAAGGGATGCTAGGATCCAAATTTGACGTCATCAATTGTGACGTCGACCGTGCACGAGGTCGCGGTGCCACCATCGGCAACCTGGGGCACAGTGAACTGGAACTGGATGCCAACGACTTGGGTGGCGTCGGCCGCGGTCCAGTTACTGAGGGAGCTGAGTGCCGTGGTGACGACGGTGGGAGTCGCCGACGGAACCGCGACCTTGCCCCTAGATGGGAAACCGTAGCAGCCAGATACACAGCCCCCTGGTGGGGTATTGGTCGTGGGAACCTGGTTGAAGGTCTGGACTTGCAACTCGAGGTCGCACCCAGGAGCTGAGCCCGCAATGGAGAACGAAACGGAACTGAAGGTGCTGACATCCGCGCAGGTGTAGAAACTCAGTCCGGCTCCCGCATAGGCCCCCGAAGAGAGCGTTCCGGTGATGTGAAGATTCTGGTTGGTGGGGCTAATCGCTTCCGTCATGGTCGCGTTGGTGCCGGCGTACGCAAAGTCCGCACCGTAGAGCCCCGAGGTATTCCCCCACTTGCCGGTCGTGGTGTTGAAGTCAGAGAAATCCGTGACCACGCCGCTGGCGGGAACCACGGGTGAAGAGCAGCCCTGGCCACTCTGCGTGGTGCCGCCCGAGCTGGTTGCTCCGCCCGAGCTGGTTGCCCCGCCCGAGCTGGTTGCCCCGCCCGAGCTAGTCGCTCCGCCCGAGCTGGTCGCTCCGCCCGAGCTGGTTGCCCCGCCCGAGCTAGTCGCTCCGCCGGATCCCGTGGTTCCGCCTGTGGCCGAGGAGCCACCGGTGCCTGAAGAACCGCCCGTCGTTGACGATCCGCCCATGTCCGAGGCGCCACCCGTGGCTGACGATCCGCCCGCGGCCGAAGAACCACCTGCAGCCGACGATCCGCCCGCTGACGACGATCCGCCCGTCACCNNCGGAGAGCCGCCCGTGGCTGACGATCCACCCGCGTTGGACGAACCGCCGGTGGCTAGATGCCCGCCTGCATTCTGGTTTCCGTTCGAGTTCGAGCTGTTGCAATTCACCTGCGCCATAGCGAATGCCAAGCACCCAATCGATGCTGCGATCGTGGAGAAAGTCGTCATTGTATTTCGCATGTCTCCGTCCCCTTGGTGAGAGATCAAGCCAGCTCAGGTCTGGCTGGCTGCACTCCTACCAGCATTGTCCGTCTTCGACAAGCGAACGAATCTGTCAGACGGCCTGCCTGTAGTGAACCTCGCTCAATTCCCTTAGTCGATCCGCCGCCTGTTCAGGTGTCAAATCCCGCTGGGGCATCCCGAGCATTTCAAAACCAACCAGGAACTTCCGCACGGTGGAGTTGCGCAGAAGCGGGGGATAGAAATGCATGTGTAGCTGGAAGTCGCCGGCAGCTTCCGTCTTCGGGGCTTGGTGGAAGCCCATGGAATAGGGGAAGCTGCACTGGAAGAGGTTGTCGTAGCGGGTGGTCAGGCGCTTCAGCAGATCCGCCAGGGCGTCGATTTCTACGTCGGTGAGGTCCATCAGGCGTCCGACGGCGCGATGGGGCAGCACCAGCGTCTCAAAGGGCCACACCGCCCAGTAGGGCACGAGAACGGTGAAATGCTGGTTGGAGCAGACGATGCGCTGGTTGCGCTGCTGCTCTTGCGCCAGATAGTCGAGCAGCAAGGAGGAACCGTGGCACTGGCGGTATGAACGTTGATGATCGAGTTCCTTCTCGACCTGGTTGGGCACGTGGCAGGTGGCCCAGATCTGACTATGCGGGTGCGGGTTGGAGCAGCCCATCAGTTCGCCCTTGTTCTCAAAAACCTGGACATGGGCGATACCCGGATCCTCCAGCAACAGGCGAGTCTGATCGGTCCAGGTGCGAATCACCGAGGCGATCTCCGCAACGCTCAGTTCGGGGAGGCTGAGATCATGCCGGGGACTGAAGCAAACCACTTCGCAGCGGCCGGGCTCTCCCTGGCTGTGGAACAGCGGGCTCGACTCGCCGGGAAAGGCGGCGGCCTCGGGCAACAGGGCGGCGAAATCGTTGTCAAAGACGAAACTGCCTTGGTAGGCGGGATTTCGTGCCGAACCCGCGCGCGCGTTGCCAGGACATAGGTAGCAGTTGGGATCGTACTGGGGACGCTGATCTTCGGGCAGACGCTCCACCTTGCCTTGCCAGGGCCGCAGCAGACGGTGGGGCGATACCAGCACCCATTCGCCGGCGAGAGGATTGAAACGGCGGTGAGGATACTGCCTCGGGTCCATCACAGTCGCTCCGTTCCACCATGGGGGGCGCACGAGTGGATCTTCGGGGTCTTGCCGATCTTGGCAAAGGCGGGCGCCATGCCTTGCACGAACGCCTCTTCCTGGCCGGCCTGCACAAGGTTGATGGTACATCCTCCGAAGCCGGCGCCCATCATGCGCGCACCCAGCACTCCGGGAAGAGCAGCGGCGGCTTCAGCCAGCAGGTCGAGTTCGGGGCAACTCACCTGGTATGCCTTGGAAAGACCCTGCTGGCTCTGATTCATCAGACGACCGAAGGCCGGCAAATCCTCGCTCTCCAGGGCAGCGCAGGCGGCGATGACCCGCAGGTTCTCCTCGATCACGTAGCGGCAGCGACGATAAATGATGGGGTCGAACTCGGCGCGATGGGCCTCCAGCAGTTCCAGACTCACATCGCGAAGACTTTGGACATCCGGGGCGTGTTTCCGCAACAACGCCACGCCCGCTTCGCACTGGCTCCGGCGCTGATTGTAGCCGCTCTCGGCCAGGGCACGTTCCACCTGGGTGTCGCACAGGAAGATCTTCACCTGACTGCGGAAGGGCACGAACCGGCAGGAGAGATCCTGACAGTCCAGCATCATCACGTGATCCTTCTGGCTCATCAGGCTCGCCATCTGGTCCATTATGCCGCACTTGACGCCCACGAAGCTGTGCTCCGCCGCCTGGGATAGTTTCGCCATGGTGAGGCGGTCCAGACCGAGGTCAAAGAGTTCGTTCAGGGCAAAAGCGAGACCGCACTCGAGAGCGGCACTGCTGCTCATGCCGGCGCCTATGGGCAAATCGCCGCCGTATACCAGCTCGAAGCCGCCCACGGACTTTCCTGCCTTCTGCAGTTGATCGAGGACACCCAGCAGATAGTTGGGCCAGCGTTCGGGATGGGGAGCCAATTGCATCAGATCCCCTTCGAGTCGCCGATCCAGATCCAAGGCGTGCAGAACGTAGCGACGATCAGAACGGGCTCTGACTGCCATGACGATCCCGCGGTCCACGGCGGCGGGCAGCACGAAACCATGGTTGTAGTCGGTGTGCTCGCCGATGAGGTTCACCCGGCCAGGGGAACGCACGACCACGGCTGGCTCGCCGAATTCTTGACGGAAGCTCGCAAGCACCGGAACAAGGACTTGCGGCAGGTCAGTGGGGCCGAGGCCGAGATGTTGCATGGTCAGCTCGGGGAAAAGGACTGAATAGCACGTGGCCCCGAGAGCACCAAACTACCGACCGAGCATGGCCACGGAACCGGCCTGGCCTTCGGGCGCGAGATCGACCAGTACGCGGTCGAAGGTAGCCAGTCGCCCGCCGTGACGAATCGCGAGGGCCAGCAAGTGCGCGTCGGTCACCTGAGCGTGACTGCCCAGACGTTCCCAAGCGATGTGCTGGTTGCTGGCGATTTCGATATCATCGGGCCAGAAGACGTGGCCTGGCAGGGCCGTAATCCTTCGCAGGATTTCCCTCGCTTCGCGGGGCGAGCGTGCATCAGGAATGGCTCGCTTGTTCGAGGAAACCCGAACAAATCCCGATTGGGTCACCGGACAGGTGGCGAACCCAGCCCGGCCAACCTCGTCGAACCAGGCGAGCGCGGTGGCATGATGGACGTGGTTCGGCCAGGCCAATGCGACCAAGACATTGACGTCGAGAAGGATCGGCATCCCCTTCGGCCTTCGGCGGACGTCCGGGTTCCGGCGCGAGACCGGTGCCTGCCTTGGTAGGGTCACGCGATTACTCGTCCTCGAGCGCCGAGTGAACCATGTCAGCCGTCATGGGAGTAGCATCGGCGGGCACGTCGAAAGTCGGGAAGCCGTGCCGGGTCCGTCCGGCCGGAAACGGCGCGTTCAGGCCCTTGCGCGCGAGATCAGAGATGACGGTTCCCAGTCCCCTTCCTCGCGCCGCAGCCAGACTGCGGGCGGCCCGATAAACATCGCCATCAAGGTGAAGTGTGGTTCGAACGGCTGCGCCCATGAAGACAATATGATGTCATGATGCTATGATGTCAAGGCAGGCCAGCTTTTCAGGGACAGCAGAATAGTGCCTGAGTTTCGTGGAGCGTCGGCGACCGCCTCGTCTGCTGGATCGTCTCACCATCAACGCCACGAGTTTGCTAACATAGCGCTCTCCCGATGCGGGGATGGCGGAACTGGTAGACGCGCCAGACTTAGGATCTGGTTTCGTAAGAA
>PMLB01000172.1:0-4703 GCA_003158735.1 Myxococcales bacterium
TCGTCGACCACAAGCCCGCCGCTGTTCAAGATGCGTTGGTCTGGCTTCCACAAGATCGTGTCGCCATTCACCGTGACACGATTGCAGGTCACCGCCTGGTCTGCGCGCACGCACAGCCCCGTGCCCTGCGACTCTTCGTCGAAGATTCCCGGCCCGACCAAGGCGTGGTCGTAGAACAAGTACCCCAGGCCCGCATACACGAACCCGCCGAAAGGAACGAGCGCGAGCTGTCGGCCGTCGCTGCGTGCGGCGTTCGCCGCCGTCTCCTGCGGGGTGAGCGCGAGCAAGGACGCTGGGGCCCCGGCAGCATCGAGGCCCAAGGTCACACCCGAAGCACACACTTGGGTTGCGTCGCTGACAAAGGCCGATGCGTTGGGGACAAGTGTGGTACGGAAGTTCAGTCGCGCTCGGCACTCACCGTGATCGCGCCGTTCGGATCCCTCTGGACCCGCACCGTCCAGGGCCGGCAGCAGACCTCGCAATCCTGCACCAGCACGTATTCGCCAGGGATGGCCGGACGGGTGCAGGAAGGCGAGCGAGCACCGCCTGAAACACGTCGCGGGCAACCGCCGGGGCTGCTTCGGCTTCGTCGCGCGTGGGGTCGTGTGCCTCAGTCTACTGTCCGTTGCAATTCACGGTTGGACGGTCGCAGACCTCCGCTGTCGGTCGAGCCACTGGGCGACGGCAGCAAAGACGACATAGGAGACGAGCGCACTGATCGCGGCGGCGGCGGGTGACGTCGGCGGTGGGCCGAAGAAGAGGTAGCACTGAACCGCGATCATCGTGATTCCGAGTATGGGCGGCCCGAAGCGACCGATGGCATTGATCGCGGTTGTCCGTCTCATGTACATGGCCATTCCGCCGAATAGGAGGACTACTTCGAGCAGAAGTGCGATTGCCGGATAGTTCCAGAGACCCAGGCCGACCTTCATCGTGTCGTCGTACACCGGCAGGTCTGGCCCATGCACTAGCAAGTCCAGAAGCCAATGCGAGAACACGGCGAGCCCGACCAAGGCCGCGGCGGACCACGTTCGCGAGCGCGGCAGGAATTTCCAGAGGATGATCGCCACTGTCGACCACAGCGCCACAGCTGCAAGGCTGTGGGTGTAGGGCATGTAGTAGAGATCGAGTGGATTCGAAGCGGTTATCCCCGGAACAATTCGAACCCTCTCGACGCCGAGCAGAACCAACAATGCCCAACCGATGTCCACAAGCTGAACAGCGATGAACAGTAGCCACAGTGGAATGGCTGGCCGAATAGCCTTGAGCGCGAAGGAGGGGCCGTAGTGTCCGATAAACATCGTTACCTCTCAATGCGACGTTCTCGCCGCCTGACCTGGTTCTTGCGACCGTCTTGTCCAGCGACGGGAAAAGCTCTTCAGCCCTTGATGAACGCGAGTAGATCGGTATTGAGTTCGTTCTTGTGCGTGTCGGAAAGACCGTGTGAGCCGCCCGCATAGACTTTCAGGATCGCGTTCTTGATGAGTTTCGCAGACGCGTGAGCTGAAGCGCCGATGNNGATGCATTCGAGCTGGTTCCGGAGACCACCCTGCATGCCCCGAAGCCAGAAGGCATCGCGAACGCCTTGGCTGACCTTCGCGCCCGGCTTGTTGGCACCGAAAAAGGTCGTCGTAAGGTCTCTGTAGAACTGCGAACGATCCGCGGAGACGCCAGCGCGGATTCCATCGAACACATCTATTGCCAGGCCGCCGGGATTGGCGCCCGTCTTGAGCATCAGGGGCGATACCGCACCCACCAGCACGATCTTGGCAACACGTTTGGTGCCATGGCGTCCGACGTAACGGGAGACTTCTCCGCCGCCCGCGGAATGGCCGACCAGGATAGCGCTGTTCAGGTCGAGGGCTTCGACGAGATCCGAAAGATCATCGGCATAGGTGTCCATCTCGTTGCCGTTCGTAGGCTGGCCCGAGCGCCCATGGCCACGGCGATCGTGGGCGATACAGCGATAGCCGTGGGACGTCAGGAAGACCATCTGACTTTCCCAGGCATCGGCGTTGAGCGGCCAGCCGTGACTGAGCACGACAGGCTGCCCTGCTCCCCAATCCTTGTAGTAGATCTTCGTGCCGTCCTTGGTGGTGATCGTGCTCATGTGTGGTGCTCCATTTTGCTATCGCTTGCGTTGCCTGAATGCGGAATGCATCTTTCGGGCCGGTCGACGTGCCGAAACGATTTCGACGATTTGCTCGACAGGTGTCATTCCCAGCGCCCGGGCGGCGCGATTGCGTGGAGGATGGCGACGACCAGTACGTTTCAAGTCGATCATGTTGATGGATCGATCCAATCAATGTGACTGGTCCAAGGTCCGACAGCCGAGCCAAAGTAGCCCATGCTGGCTGATCTGGGCGCCGCTGCGGCGTCCGCCCGCGTTGGCCTCCTCCTTTCTCTCTCGGGCGGTCTTCTAATGGGCGAACCAGCGGGCGTTCCAGATAGAGAGAGGCTCAATGAGGGACGGGCTATCGCATGCTCTGAAACCAGCGTAATTTGCTATGGAGGCCGACCATGAAAGCGATTGTTCTGAACGAGTACGGTGACAGCAGCCACCTCAAATTGGCGGAGATTCCAGAGCCGAAGGCCGGAGCTGGAGAGATCAAGGTGAAGGTGGCAGCTGCCGGCCTCAACCCCATCGACTGGAAGCTTCGCAGCGGGAACTATTGAAGGTCTGATTCTTCATGCCACTCATCAAATCACCATCCAAGACGGCGCGAAACCAAAACATCAAGACCGAGATCGCAGCGGGCAAGCCACCCAAACAAGCCGTGGCAATTGGCTACGCGATTCAGCGTAGGGCGAAGGCCAAGAACAAACCCAAGCGATGATGTGCTCTGACCTGTCGTGCGCAATTGCCCATGAACAACCACAACGCACCCGTCCTAGAAAAGACCGTTCTCGGCGTACATCGCGGCATCTTCATGCTGGGGCTGGTCAGCTTCCTGACCGACCTCAGCTCGGAAATGATCTTCTCCGTCTTTTCTGTTTTCCTCACCGCAATTCTAGGCGCCTCGGNNCTCCGACAGGACCGGCAAGCGGAAGACTCTCACCATCCTTGGCTACGCGTTCTCGACTCTTGCCAAGACGATCATCGCGCTTGAGAGCACTTTGTTCTCGGCCGCCTCGTTCCGCGTGATCGAGCGCCTTGGAAAATCCTTTCGCGGCGCCCCGCGGGATGCCTGGATCTCGTCCATGGCGACTCAGAAGAATGCCGGCTTCTCTTTTGGGGTTCACAAGGCCATGGACAAGTCAGGTGCGATCCTTGGACCGATTGGCGCCTACTTCATCTTGGACCGTCTGGGCGAGACCGCTTCGACGTTCAAGATCCTGTTTCTGGTGGCCCTGGTACCTGCGGCCCTGGCCGTGCTGCTTCTCTTCTTCATCGTTGAAGAACCTGCCCCGCCCACCCAGAAAGAGAGCATCGTCAGGGCCTACAGAACACTCGGCCCCGACTTCAAGCATTACCTCTTCACCGCTGGACTCTTTTCCTTGGCCTATTTCAGCTTCGGTTTCCTGCTGCTCAAGGCCTACAGCGTCGGTTTCGCCATTCGCAGCGTCACCCTGCTCTACGCTCTATACAATGTGTCTTTTGTGCTCGCAGCACCACTGTTGGGGAAACTGGGCGACCACATTGGCCGCCGCAAGATCATCGCTCTCGAATACATCCTGTATCTCTTGATGTGTGTGGGCTTCATCTTCGCCTCTGCAAAGTGGCAGGTGGTGGCACTGTTTCTCGTCTTCGGCGTCTTCTACGCCATCGATGAAAGCCAGAGTAAGGCCTACATCACCGACATGGAAAAGACGAAGAGGGGCACAGCCATCGGCGCCTACAGCTTCTTTACGGGTCTCGTCTATCTTCCAGCGTCGATTATTGCCGGCGCGCTGTGGAAGCTCAGCCCGAGCTACGCCTTCGGCTTCGCCGGCATCACGTCCGCAGCGGCTTTCGTGTTCTTCATCTCGCGCAGGGCCAGAACGGTCAGCGGTCCGTAAAGGGCGTCTGAATTGACTTGAAATCGATTATGTCTGCTGCGCTCAAAGAAGGATGGCGCATCCAGCGCGATACGCCCGGCTACGGCCCGCGACGGACCGCCGAGGAGATCCGTGTAGGGATCTGGCTGCGGCGAGACGCTACGCGGACCAGTAGCGAGATCTCGCGCCCCCGGCCTTGGAGCCAGCCAAGGGTGGGGTGGGGAGGCCGAGACGGGGCTCTGTCGGAATGGCCGAGCAAGGAGCCGCAGGAGAGCATGCCTTCAATCCAGGGTCCTGGCTCGCGCTGCCGTCAGGACGGGCCTGGTGCCCGGCAGAGCGTGGTTGGAACGCCTCCTGATCCTGATCGGCATTGCTCCTGATGCTGGTGTACTCTTTCATGGCACCGACTCACATCCTCGAACCAGGAGAGTTCGCATGAAACTCAAAGCACCGTTGGTAATCGCATTGGTCATCGTTTCGCTACAGGCCTATTCGCTTGCGCGCGAAGAAGGTCGTAGCGAGGCACGGCCCAATCTGCCCCCGCGCCCGGCACCGGGGCGATTCCAGGCCCATCCTCCGGGAGCGCATCCGCACGGACCCATCGTGCGCCCCCACCCGGTTCGCGTGATGAGCCCCATGGTCGTCAAGTATGGTGGTCACCAGTGGCGCCACTGGGCGCATCCGGAATTCTCGCGTCCTGCCTACTATTGGAACTGGGCCATCAT
>PMLB01000172.1:4755-8369 GCA_003158735.1 Myxococcales bacterium
CCTGCTCTTACTTCTGAACACCGATCGGCGAACTGCAGCGCCGGGCGCCTGGGCAGAGGCAATCCGGTCGGTCAGGCTGAGGTGATGGTTTTCCAGGTCGAATGTCCGTTCTGCGGCGAGCCGAGCAGCCTCAGGCAGGTATTCGTCACCGTGGTAACCTTCGCGCATGCGCGCACGGCGATATCTGATCTTGATCGCAAGTATCGTGCTGGGCTGCTCCAGCGGAAGCTCGACATCGAACGCCACTGACGCCGAGGCCGGCGCAGGAGGGAAGTCGAGCGCTGGCGGCGCTTCAGGCCACGACGGCTCGTCCGGCACGAGCGACGCATCTAGCGTGAGCGACGCGGCTGAAGGAGGCCGCACCGCCGGCTCTGGCGGGATGACCGCCGCGGGTGGCGCGGTCAACACGGGTGGAACGAAGTCGACCGGCGGCACAACGGCAGCGGGCGGCACCACCGGAGGTGGGACGGGTGGAATGGGCGGCATCACTGTCTCGGGCGGAATAGCCGGCACGGGTGGCACAAGCAGCGTCACAAGGAGCACAGCGGTATCGGGCGGCACCACCGGCTCTGGCGGGACGACGGGCGCTAGCGGCACGAACGGCACGGGCGGCGTGGGAGGCGCTGGCGGCACGGGCGGACCGGCCGATGCGAACACGGGAATCGACGGGTCGAGCGCTCTGCCCGGTTGGTTTCTGACTTGGTCGGACGAGTTCGACGGCCCGGACGGCTCTGCGGTCGATGCGACAAAATGGGTGCACGATGTGGGCGGCTCCGGTTGGGGCAATCAAGAGCTCGAGTACTACACCGACGGGACGAAGAACGCGGTCGTCATGGGGGGCAACCTAGTCATCACAGCGACGACGGCCGGCGCATCGTCATACAACTGCTCCTATCCTTCCTCCGGACCATGCCAGTACACGAGCGCGCGGCTGCTCACCCAGAACAAGTTCTCGCAGCAGTACGGTCGCATTGAGGCGCGCATCCAGATCCCGGAGGGACAGGGGCTGTGGCCCGCGTTCTGGATGCTGGGAGCCGACATAAACACAAGCGGTTGGCCTACCTGCGGCGAGATCGACATCATGGAGAACATCGGGAAGGAACCGTCGACCAACAATGGCAGCCTGCACATGCCGGCCGCGGGGACATCCAACGACGACGATCTCACGGGAACCTACACCCTGCCCGGAAATGCGAAGCTAGGCGACAATTTCCACACGTACGCCATCGAGTGGAGCGCAGCGGCGATCAAGTTCTACGTCGACGACAATCTCTACGAGACGCAGACGCCGTCGACCGCAACCGGCCGCACGTGGAAATTCGACCATCCGTTCTTCATACTGCTTAACGTCGCTGTCGGCGGCCAGTGGCCGGGCGCGCCTGATTCGACGACCACCTTTCCGCAAACAATGAAGGTCGACTGGGTGCGCGTCTACGAGCCGGCCAACGGTTAAGGCGCGGTGGAGCGTTGTTGCTCGGCTCGTCTACTGGAGACTACCTTGCGAAGCGATCCTCGTACCGCCCTGTCTCTCCCCGCGCCCACGGGCGGTAATTGTTGATCCTCTGCCTAGCCACTCTTGCACACCTCGCTGAACGCATGTACAGTTACGACATATTTGGAAACGCGGCTTGCACCGCCCAAGCCAGACAGGAACCATGGCACCGTGTCGTGAAACATGATCGAGTCGGCACAGGACCAGATGGGCAGCTATGTGCGATTTTCAGGTGAGTAGTACCGGCCAGCTTCCATGAAAACCGGCACGGCCGACTTGCCCCTTCATCACGGTCACGTGCCGTCGTGGTTGGCGGGCCGCATGGCGCGGCTAGGCCGCGTGGTGGTGGAGGCGTTGGTGCTGGAGTACGGCCGCGATGAGGTTCTTCGGCGGCTGGCCAACCCATTCTGGTTTCAGGCGCTCGGTTGCGTGATGGGGATGGACTGGCATTCCTCGGGCATCACGACCAGCGTGCTGGGTGCGCTCAAACGGGGATTGGCCCCGGTGGAATGGGAGCTGGGTCTCCATGTCTGCGGGGGACGCGGTCGCCACTCGCGCCACACACCGGCGGAACTGCTCGCGCTTGGCGAGCGAGTGTCGGTCGACGCGCCGGCCCTGGTGCGAGCCAGCCGCTTGGTCGCGAAAGTGGACAGCGCAGCGGTGCAAGACGGGTTCGCTCTGTACCTGCACGGGTTCGTGGTGACCGACGACGGCAAGTGGACCGTGGTTCAACAGGGGATGAACCCGGACCGACGCCAGGCGCGGCGCTACCACTGGCTGTGGGAACGGGCGGGATCATTTGTCGACGCGCCCCACACTGCGATCGAGGGCATTCCGCAAGGGAGCATCGTGAACTTCACCGATCGCCAGGCCGCAGCCGCGCGGGCCGCGACGGTGGCCCTGGCCAACGACTCCCCCGAGGCCGTGGTGGTCGAAGTGGAGCGCGCAGAAAGGCTCGTGCTGCCGGATCATCACGACGTGCGCGAAAAGGACGTGGACCTGCGCCGATTGCTCGCTGCCCTGACTGTGACGGCCGAACGCGGGCCGGCAGATTTTCCTGAGCTGTTGCTGACGCCAGGCATCGGCGGTCGTACGCTCTTCGCCTTGTCCCTGGTGGCCGAGGTGGTGTATGGGGCGCCTAGCCGATTCTCCGATCCGGCGCGCTTTTCCTTTGCCCATGGTGGCAAGGACGGACACCCATTCCCAGTTCCGCTAACCATCTACGATGAGACGCTGGCGGTGCTTCGGCGCGCTGTGGACCAAGCCAAGTTGGGGCAGGACGAAAAACTGGCGGCGCTGCGCCGACTGGACGACCAGTGCCGCACGCTTGAGGCTGCAGCGGCCGGGCATCCCCAGCGTGCGCCGTCGCTGTCGCTCCCTGCAATTGTCGACGACCAGCGCAGGCGTGCCCCGGCCTGGGACGGACGAACCTGCTTCGACTCTGTCGCGCGACGGCCACGCCAACTGCGCCTCCCCTTTGGCTAGCGCCTCCTTCCAGGCAGGTTTGGGCGACCAACTGAGAGGCGATTCGGCCGGGCGGAGAGCATCGGGGTGGGTCGGCTCGCAGCGACGCCGGCGACTGGAAGGCTGCGCTTCCGGCATTCGAGGAGGCTGCCGGTCTCGTCACCGACAAGGACTACGCGCGCGGGGAGCTGCTGGACGGTGCCGCGCTCGCTGCGCAGCAGCTGGGTCGCGACGATCTGCCCAAGTGGCTTGAGCGCGCGTGGCGCGCCAGTCCGAGTATGCTGCGGCTTCGCCGCTGGCTTGGATCGGCGGGTAGCAAGGCCGCGATCCGGAAGCGCACAGTTGGGTTCGTCATGAGCACGCCGGCAAAGAGTTCAATGATATTAGGGGGGGCCGCAGCTGCGCACACGAAAGTGTGGAATGTCTGCGCACCCAGCTGGGAAAGGACCAGGCGATGCGAAAGTCGAGATTCTCGGTGGAGCAGATAACGTATGCCCTTAGGCAGATCGACACGGGCGTTCCGGTTGGGGAGGTGTGCCGCAAGCACGGGCTCGCTCGCAGCCCGCCTACTTCATGCAGGTGTCCTCGGCGATTACTTGGTAACCGTGGCCCTGTTCAATTTCGAACTTGTGAAAGAGCTTCCTCGGCCCCTTCGCGG
>PMLB01000187.1 GCA_003158735.1 Myxococcales bacterium
GGCGTCGAGCTGGGCACGAATGAAGTTGGCCATGTCGTCGGGGGCGAGCCTGGGGACAAGGACGGAGTAGGTCACGCGGCTCTGGATGTCGTGATTGGGGGTCAGGGCGAGCGAGGGCAGCAGACCTGGCTGCGCGACGAGGATGAGGTTGTGGTTCTTGGGAAAGTCCTCGAAGAGCAGGCGGAGGCGGCGCAGATCGTGCACGTCGATGAGGTGGGCGTCGTCGATGATGGGGGCGAGCATTTTGCCGGCGTGGTTGATGCGATGGGCTTCCTCGATGAGGCGCTTCTCGCAGCGGACGTCCCAGCCGTCGGTGTCGATCTGGAAGGCCTCGCAGGGGATGCGCAGGACGCTGTGATAGGTGTGCAGGGTGCGGTTGACGACGGGGGCCAGCACCGCGTCCAGTTCCTGCCGATCGCGAACGAACCTCGGAGGCAGGGTGGGGGCCATGGCCAGGTGAACCGGGCCGCCCACCGTATCCCCCACTTGGCGAAGGCGCCAGCCGTCCCGCTCGACTCTCCGTCGGGCTCACACTCGGCCGAATTCTCGCCGCACGGATCGCGGCTCGTACGATGTCAGTTCCGACGCAAAAGCAGGTCGGTCTACGACGGAAGCGCGGCCGTTAACAGGTCACAGACCCGTTGTGGTCGATTGCCGTCAACGATTCGGCGCCTGGCCAGTGATGAACCTCGGGAAGGCCCTCGCGTTCCGCTAGGTTCAACTTGCCGGCCATCCTCGGATGCCGTAGACGCAGAGAGGTGCGGCGGTCTGGCTGGCAGTGGGTTCATCGCGAACATTGCGGCCGCTTTACATAGCTTTACCTGCCGGCAACACGCCCGAACCACGCGGGCGGTATCATGGTGCTTCCGGCCACAAGGGAACACGAGAACGTCACCCATGAACCAGATGCCACATCAGCGGAAGAGTCGTTGTATTGATGGCGTCCGCGCTACTCGCGGCGTCTTCTGGAGCCCGCTAGCGATCTGTGTGGCGGCGGCCTGCGCGACGTCCGATCAAGGCCAGCCACAATTCAGCGTCAACCGCGCTGCCGATTCTCCCAAGATTGAAAGTGTGTCGGTGTTCGGGATCTTCAGGAACGGTCGAATGAGTCCCGCTTCCTGGGCCGAGTTTGGCACAGGGCTGTCAGTGCCTTTCAGCGAGAAAGCGTGCGAGGCAGTCTACACGGACGATCTGATCAGTGCGAACGTGGAGCTGACTTCCGCGGTCGACGACTACGCCAAAGAGAATGGCGTCTCGGATGAACTGCTTGATCGGTTCGCCGCGCGGGCCAAGGGCGACACCATCATGGTCATCAGCATGACTGGGCAACCTGCGCGCCCCTCCACCGATGCCGGGGCGGCGAAGAAGCCCGCGAGCGCACCATCGCCAGCAGGGCAGGGCAACTACGGCGGATCAGGAGGTGGGCCGGGTGGCGGGCGAGGAATGGGGCGCGGAGGCGGAATGGGACGGGGCGGGTTCGGGGGCCGACGACCGCCGCCGGCTTCCGACGACCGCCGCAAGCCGGAGCGAAACCTCTGGGAAGTGTCTGCGTCGCTCTTCTCCGTCGGTCTTCATCGCACCGTCAGCGAAGTGACCATGACTTACTCGGGAGAGAATGCGGAGGGTGCGCTCAAGGCGTTTGTGGAAAAGCTGGGAGCAGAAATGCCCGGCGTTCCCTGTCGCGGTTGGGACTGGAGTGCGCCAGTGGACAGCGCCTCTGTGCGCCAGATGATCGAACAATAGCCGGTGGCAACTCACCATCACAGTCCGGTTCCGAGCCGCGGGTTGGTTGCCGAATGGAGGTGGCACCCTGGGAAGCGTCGGAGTAGGTTTCACTCGCGCGTCGTGAACCAGTCGAAAGCACAGGATCGCGTCCGATCGATATCAGGGCCACGGATCGCCTCAATTGCGACATTGGCGGTCGTTCTCGCTTGCGCTGCGAGTGCCCGCGCGCAATCCGACGCAGAGGCTTTGGCACCGCCGAAAAACACCCTCGACGCTGGCCTGGTGCTGGCCTTTCCGGCAGCGCTGGTTACGGGAATGTCCGCGGGCGTGGGCGCGACGTTCATGCGCGCCGCCCGTGGGGGCTGGCTGGCCTGGGGCGCGCGCGCCTCGTGGTCGACGGCAACAGAGTACTCGCCAGCGCCGACTTACGCGGTCACAGACGAGGAAATCCGCCTGCGCCTGTGCGGTCAGGTCCAGCACGCAGTGGGGCGGGGTTTGTTCGGGTTGCGCGTGGGTTTGGGCGGGACGCTGGTCTACGAAGACCGCACGCTGGTCCAGGGCGCGCGCGCCGGGCTTCCCGCCAGTCAGCAGGAGATCACGAGCTGGGCCATGCTGCCGGCGGCTGATTTCGAGGGCATCGTGGTCCTTCGTGTCTGGAATTCGTGGGGCATGAGCGTCAGCGGCGGGCCCACGCTGCACGGGCTGCACGGCGGGGTGCGCACAGGCTGGACCAGCGGATTGGGGGTCACATGGCAACACTGAACGACAAGTTGGTGATCGCCGTTCTTGCCGGCCTCGGCTTTCTCGGCTGTGGCAAGCTCGTCGGCCTCGACACTTCGGGTCCGCCGCTTGCACAGATCAGTTTTCAGGTCACCGGTGACATCACGTCGGTGCAACGGGCGGACACCGTCGGGCAAACCCCGCAATTGCGTGTCGCCTTGGTGTGGGGCGCGCAGTGGCTACCTGAACCCTTCTGCGTGCTGCCGCCGCCAGATGTGCTGCCGCCGCCTGAATCACCGGGGATCAAGGCGGTGGTTGCGGCAGGCTGTCCCGACAGCTTCGGTTTCGTCCCCAACCGCGCCGATGCTGACGTCCCCGTCACGCCGGGCGTGCCCTCGACCATCTCTCTCATCAATGTGCCCGCGGCTGACGTGATGGTGGGGGACGTTACCGCGCGGGTTGCCTACGCCAGCTTGATCGTCTACGACGACCGCAACGGCAACGGCGCGCTCGACTTTCACCATCCGCCGCAGCACCGGCATCACGGCCAGCCAGATCTGGTGGAGGATGCGGGCGCGTCGGCGACATGGGACATCGTGTACGGCGCCAGTTTCATCTCCATGACCCTGCCTGACCAGCGCGTGGCCTATCGGGAAGGCGGATTCGACACCAGCGTCGCCTTCTACCCGCGCAACGGCTGCGATCCGCCCCCGCCCAGTTTTTCCATCCTATCGGCGGGAGGATTTTCGCAATCCGATGCTCTGCTCGCTGTGCTTCAGGGAATGCTGCCGGTCGAAGATCCGACGACTTGTGGCTTGGCCACGCTCGCTCAAGCGGTCGTCACCATCCCCTTGCAGTCGCCGACGACTCGGCTCTTGGAACTTGCATGCACCGTCAACAATGCAAGCGGCATGACTTTCTATCGCGAGCCGCCTGCCACCGCCCCTACTCCCACTCCCGACTTGAGCGGCGCCACATGGGCCTGCGTCGGTTTTCCTAGACTCCCCGGCGACGACGCCGGGGTTCCGACTGGGAGCCAACTCGTTTTCTCCAGCGCGCCCGGCGCTGGTTGTCAGAGCGTCAACCATTACACCCTGCGGGGCTGCGACAACGATCCGAGTTGTTCGACCCCTGACTGGGATGTTACGGCCAAGCCACCCTCGTGGTGGCCCTGTCCAACCACACCATGAAGCTGCGGCAGATATTGTTCGCGTCTGCGCTGGCGGCGAATGCGTTCGCAGCAGGCTCCTTGCGAGCGGAGTCGCCCGCTCCGACGGCGTTGCCACCGGCCAATGTCCTTGCGCCATCGATTCAGCCCGCAGTCGACGACGACGGGCCGCCGCGCCTGTCGCTGCCCACCGATAGCGACCGCGCTGTGTGGAAGAAGCCCGGCTTCCGCTTCGGCCTGGGCTTGGCCTACGGCCGCTTGTTCGGCATCAATGGTCCCCCGAACGCCCAGCTCATCGGACCAACCATTCGCGCCGGCATTCGTCTCGACGAGCGCTGGTCACTGATGGGTTCATTTCAGTACCTATACGCCACCGGAACTGCCGGCACGCGGGGCTTGCGCTACGCCGGCACCATTGAGCCCACCTGGCACGCAACCGAGCACCTCAACCTCGGGGTGGGCATCGGCTTTGGCGGCCTGGTCGGGCCCATCTCCAACCGACCCGATCCCAAGCCCCTAGGCGACAACCTCGATTCCTCCTACACCTTCCCTGATGCGCGTTCGCCCTTGCAATCTTGCGACGGCGTGGGCGTCACCGGCCTGTTGCGCGCGGAATGGCTGGTCGTGCTGGGGCCACGCTCGTCGACGGGGGTGGCGCTGGAGACCGACGGCCAGTGGACCGGCTGCGTGGATGACACCGGCAACTTGGACCCCGACACCGCAACTCCCATCGTTCGCCGCCAGTGGTGGGCGCATTTTGGCACCTCACTCGCCTGGGTGATCCTGTGGCGATGAGGCTTGCGGCGCTGCTGGCGCTGGTGGCTGCGTGGCCGCTGGGTACGGCTCTTGCGCAAAGTCCGGACGCCGGCGTGTCCGAGACGGGTGCGACTGCGGCGCCCGCGGAGCTGGAACCGCCCCAGCCATTGGTCCCGACCACCGTGCCCTATCCAGCCGGCGCTCCGCCGCACGACCAGCCCATCGTGGTGCGGGTCAAGATCTCAGTCGCAGCGGACGGCACGGTTGCCAAGGTCGAGCTGCTCAGCCATTCCTTGCCCGTCTTCGACGATGCGGTGGTGACTGCAGCCCGGGGTTTCGCCTTCCAGCCCGCGCGCTATGGCGGCCAGCCCGTGCCGGTGGAGATAGCCTTCACGCACACCTTTCAGCCGCCCCCGCCGCCGCCTGCGCCGACGGTCGATGCAGGGCCACCTCTCAACTCGGCGTTGCGTGGACGGCTTCTCGAGATGGGAACCCGCTTGCCCGTGGCCGGAGCCACAGTGGCGGCGCTTATCGACGGGCGCCACTACAGCGCCGAGAGCGATGGCAAGGGACGATTCAGGCTGCCGGTGCCGTCGGGCGACGCGCGCATCACCGCGCACGCTGCGGGCTACAACGCTTTCTTGCAGCAGGAGCACCTGGCCCCACAGCAGGAACTCGCGGTCAGCTACTACATCGAGCGCGAGAGCTACGATCCCTACGAGATTGTCATCGTGGGGGAGCAACACCGCGAGGAAGTGTCGCGTATCACCCTGCGCGGCGCCGAGATCAAGGAGATCCCGGGCACTTTCGGCGATCCCTTCCGGGTCATCCAGGCGCTGCCGGGTACCGCTTCCATCGCGGCCCTGATCCCGTTCCCGGTGGTCCGTGGGGCCAGCCCCAATTCCACCGGCTTCTTGCTCGACGGCACGCGCGTGCCGCTGCTCTACCACCTGCTGATTGGGGCCAGCGTGATCCATCCCGAGTTCATCGATGAGATCCAGTTCTACCCGGGCGGCGCGCCGGTGATTTACGGCGGCTACACCGGCGGCATCGTCGACGGCCGCACCCATCGCGCGCGCTCCGACGAGCACCTCATCGACCTGGATGCGAATCTGCTGCAGGCGGGCGGCCTGGTCCGGCAGCCCATCCCGTTCCTGGGCGCGACACTCACCGCTGCCGGTCGCTATGGTTATCCTGGCTTGATATTGAGCCTGGCAACCAGCCAGCTCTCGCTGTCCTACTGGGACTACCAGCTTCGCCTGGATGGCGGCAATCCGCGCAACGGCTGGACCGTGTCGTTCTTCGGTGCCGGGGACGAGCTCGACACGCCCGCGCCCAATGCCCCGGCCGGCAGTTCCAATCCGCCGCTGGCGCCCGCGCTGATCCTGGATTTTCATCGCGCCGACCTGCGCGCCTACCACGGCAGCGGCGGGTTCGACGGCCTGTACCGCCTGGTGCTGGGATACGACCACACCGACAGCTCCGGCAGCAACGTGGAGTCCTGGGTGGCCGAGCCCTCGCTGCGCTGGCACTACAAGGCGGGCGAGCGGCTGACCCTGGTGTGGGGCGTGGAGGGCAGTTTTCACGACTACGTTCAGGGCGCGCCCTCTTCAACGATAGGCGGCAACAACTTTTCGCTCAGCACCTTCACCCAGGATCTGCATGCGCTCTACCAGGGATCGGCGCTGGCCGAGGTAATGTGGCGACCCACCTCGCGCTGGCTGATCCGACCCGGGGTGCGCACCGACGTCTACTACGACAAGACCACCACCAAGTCCGGGGCCGATCCGCGTCTAACCATGCGCTACAAGCTGACCACGCGCGAGCTGGCCGGCGTGCCGGCTGACAGCGACGACAGTGCGGTCTGGCTCAAGGCCGCGGTGGGGCTGTATCACCAGCCCCCGCGCTTCGTGCTGCCGCTGCCGGGACTCGACACCATGCCGCTCAAGTACGGCTTGCAGCAGTCGATCCAGACCAGCCTGGGTGCCGAGATCCCTCTGTCCCAGCACTTCAGCGCCACCGTCGAGGGCTACTTCGCGTACATGGATCCGACCATCTTCGACTTGACGGTCAACTCACAGGATCTCAACACCGTCGGCCAAACCGGACTCATTCCCGGCAGTACGGCGCCTGGGCAGACCACAGCCCAGGACGTGCTGAACCGGCTGGTCGAGCCCCACACCGGCCGCGCCTACGGCCTGGAGACGCTCATCCGGCGCCAGGCAAAAAGCGGCCTATACGGCTGGCTGTCCTACACCTTGTCGCGCTCGGAGCGGTACCAGAACGGCGCCTGGGCGCCGTACGACTTCGACCGCACCCACCTGGTCAACCTGGTGGGCGGTTTGCGGCTGCCCCGCAACTGGGACGTGGGCGTGCGCCTGCAATACCAGAGTGGCAAGCCAGCCACGACCACCTACGGCTACAACACGGCACGAACCAACGGCTACGACCGTATTGACATTCGCGTGGACAAGCGCGCGGTGTACAGGGGCTGGCTGTTGGATTTTTACGTCGACATCATGAACGCTGCGCTGCTGCCCGAAGAAGTCACGCCGGGCGTGAACATCCGCTACGTCTTGCCCACCGTGGGCCTGCGTGCTCGATTCTAAGGAGATCCTATGCACAACGAACAGACCATTGATGCTCAAGCGCTCGACCTCATGCTGCGCGCCGGTTCGCGCTGGGTGCTGTGGCTACTCATTATTCTCAGCATCGCGGCCGCCGCCGTGGTGCTCGAGCGCCTGTGGTACTTCCTGCGCGAGCGGCGGCCCCGTCGGCAGATCGCCGAGATGCTGGAAGCGCTACGCACCTCGGGCGCGAAGGCCGCACTCAAGGCGCTGGGGGACGTGCGTTCGCTGGACGCGACCGTGGCGCGCGCGTGTCTCGACCACTTGAGCGAAGGCCCGGCCGCCATTGAGGAGCAAGTGGCGGCGGTGCTTGAATCCCAGCGCATTCGCTATGAGCGCGGGCTGGCCTATCTCGGCACCCTGGGCAGCAATGCTCCCTTTATCGGGCTGTTCGGCACGGTACTCGGAATCGTGCGCGCCTTCCACGACCTGGCCCGCAGCAGCGCGGCCCTGGGCACGCAGGCGGTGATGGCTGGCATCGCCGAGGCGTTGGTCGCCACGGCAGTGGGTCTGCTGGTCGCAATTCCCGCGGTCGCCACCTACAACGTGCTCATGCGCCACGTGGAGACCGCGCTGGCCTCGGCGGGCACGCTGGGCCACCGTATCCTGGCGCACGTCAAAGCCGAGCGCGCTACTCACGAGGAGAAGTAATGGCCAGCGTCCGCCGCCGGGGCCTCATCACCGACATCAACGTCACGCCGTTGGTGGACATCATGTTGGTGTTGCTCATCATCTTCATGCTCACAGCTCACCTCATCGCCCGGCAGGTCATCGAGGTGCAATTGCCCAAGGCCGCGCAGGCGTCGTCAGTCAGCCCGACCACGCTGGCCGTGACCTTGACCCGCGAGGGCCGGATGTTTCTCAACGGAACGCCAGCGTCGCCCGAGGTTCTGCGCGCCGCGATCCAGACTGCAGTGGCCAAGGATCCCAAGACCCAGGTGATCGTCGCCGGCGACAAGAACGTGTCGCACGGCCGCGTGGTGTGGGTGCTCGACCTGGTCAAGTCCCTGGGGGTTACGTCGTTCGCCATCCAGATCGATCCCACGGGGCTGTTGGCTCCGGTACTGGAGGAATGAACTACCCGACCCGCTTGCTGGTTTGTGCAGTGGTGGCCCTGCTTGGCCACCTGCTGCTGATAAGGGGCGCGATCCACCTGCCACCGCAAGCCGAGGCGGCGCGACCGACGGTGGTGCAGGTGGTGCTAAGGGCGCCGCCCCCCGAGCCTGAGAAGCCAGCCGAACCCGAAGCCACCCCTGAGCCGCAGACGCAACCCGCTCACCAGCCGCCCCAGCGACGTCGGGCCATGGCGGACGCTCCCCGGCGCGAGAACGTGGCCAGGAATCCGCCACCGACGGAGCGGCCAGCCACTGGCACCGACACCACCACCACGCCGGTGTTCGGGATTTCTATGGAGTCGACTTCATCGGTGGGCACGGGAGTAGCCATGCCAGTAGGCAACACGCTGCGGACCAGGCAAACGCAGGCGAAAGTCGCTGCGGCCGAAGTGAAACCGCTGGCCGCGCCCGCGCAGGCCTACGAAGTGACCAAGATGCCCGTGCCCATTGGCGACTGCAAGGGCAACTATTACACCGAGGAGGCGAAGCAGGCCGGCGTGGAGGGCATGGTCATCCTGAAGGTTCTGGTCGGCGAAGATGGGCGCGTGCGCGACGTCAAGATCGTGCAGGGGCTGCCCCACGGATTGACCGAAGCGGCCGTGCGCGCCGTCAAGGCATGCCGGTACACGATCGGCGAAAAGGACGGCAAGCCCGTGCCGGTGTGGGTGCCCGGCAAGATCCGTTTTGTGCTGGCCGAGGCAGAGTAGGGGACGTTGCCCCGGGATCGCGCTGCGTATCGTTGATCCCGTCGCGCATCTCTGCCAGGCTTGGAAGGTGCGCATCCCTAGCAAAGTGGTGCTCGGTCTGGCGACCGCGAGCGCGATCATCCTGGGATCCTATGGTCTGCGCGAGCTGCGCAAGGAGAACAAAGATCTGACCGACGTCGCCAAGCACGACATCAAGGTCCTCGGGACCGCGCTTAAGGTGGCCATCGAGAATGCCTTGCGCGACCAGCAGGTCGCCGACATCCATGAGATTCTCGGGTCTCTCAAACTCAAGGATTCGTCCATCGAGGTGTTGGTTTTCGATCCAGCGGGCCGGCTTTCGCCCAACCCGTTCGGCAGTCCCGGCTCCGCGGCTCTGGTTCAGGACGCCATCCAGGCGGTGAATCTCTCCGGGGAACCTGTCGTCCGCATCCAAGGAAACGGAGACGCTTCCCACCTGGTCGGTGTCTTTCCCTTGCGCGACGACGACGGCACGAATCTTGGCAGCATGGCCGTCGTGCGTGCGCTGGATGTGCTGCGGGCCGATCTTCGCTCGGAGACCGTCTCGACCGTTCTTTCCATCTTGACCCTGATCGCTGGAGTCGCGGGCGTCGGTTGGTTTCTGGTGCATCGCTACGTCGGCCGTCCACTTTCGAGGCTGATGATGGCCATGGAGGACGTGCGCGCTGGGAACCTGACGGCCAACGTGTTCGTGCAACGGACCGACGAGGTGGGCCGTCTAACCGCCCAGTTCAATTCCATGGTGCGCGAGCTTGAGAGCGCCCGGCGTCGCTTGCTCGAGGCCAGCGAAGCCCGGGAGGCGCTGGAGGCGGGGCTGCGCCGTGTGGACAAGCTTGCAACCCTAGGCCAGCTATCTGCAGGGCTTGCCCATGAGATAGGCTCGCCCCTGCAGATCTTGAACGGGCGCGCCCGCGCCCTGGCGAGCCGCGCGGATCTGCCGGCAGAGATTCGCCGGGTGGCGCAGGTCTTCGAGGAGCAATCGGATCGGATTGCGAAGATCGTCGAGCAGCTTCTGGTGGTCGCGCGTCGCAAACCAGCGCAGTGGGGTGAGATCGATCTGGGCACGACGGTGGGCCCCATTGTCGACCTGCTCGAACATGAGGCCCGGCAGCGAGCGATACGATTGGAATTCCAGCGTCCGGGTTCGCCCTTGAAGGTGGTGGCCGATGTGGACCAGGTCCAGCAGGTGACGCTGAACTTGCTGAGCAACGCATTTCGGGCCACGCCGCGCGGAGGTCGGGTGCACCTGACCCTGGCGGCTTCCTCGTTCAAGGCGGGTGATGGTTTGCAGGAAAACCCGTCGGTGTCGCTAGTGGTGGACGACACCGGATGTGGCATCGACGAAGAGTTGCTGGGCCGCATATTCGAACCATTCTTCACCACCTGGGCAGAAGCCGGGGGTGCGGGACTGGGACTGGCTGTGGTCAAATCGATTGTCGACGAGCACGGCGGGGCCATCGCGGTTTCGTCCGAGAGGAACGCGGGCACGCGATTCACAGTTCACTTCCCAGTCGCCGGCGCCGGGCGCGCCAAGGGCGTGATCGCATGACTGGGCAAGCGAAGAAGAAGCTTCTGGTTCTGGATGACGACGCCGGCGTGGTGGATTTCTTGTGCGAGAGTCTGACCGAGAGGGGCTTTGACGTGACTGGCCTGACTTCACCCAAGGAGGCGCTGTTTCGGATCAAGAGCGATGCGTTCGATCTGGTGATCAGCGACGTGGAGATGCCTCAGATGCGCGGCACCGAGCTGCTGGCGGCGATCCTCGCCGAGAAGCCCAGTCAGCTGGTCCTGCTGATAACTGCGTTCGGGAGCATCGATCTGGCTGTCTCGACGGTGCAGTCAGGGGCTTGCGACTTCATTGCCAAGCCGTTCAAGATCGAGGCTCTGGTCGCCGCCATCGAACGCGCGTTCCAGAACCGTCAGATCCGACGGGAAATCGTTCGCGTGAGAAAGACGTCGTCGTTGGAGGCCCCGGAGCAGATCGTCGCCGGGAGCCTCGCGATGCGCAAGCTGCTCGAGACTGCGCAGAAGGCCGCGGGGACCGACTCCATCACGCTCATCACAGGCGAGACCGGCACAGGAAAGGGCGTGATCGGCAGGCTGATTCACGATTCGGGCGCGAGACGGGAGCGGCCCTTCTACCACTTGAACTGCGCCTCGCTGCCGCCTACCCTGGTGGAGAGCGAGCTGTTCGGCGTGCGGCGCGGGGCCTATACCGATGCCAAGGAGGATAGGGCCGGCGCTTTCGTGGCGGCAGGAGACGGTACGCTCTTCCTCGACGAAGTCGGCGAGATTCCGCTGGAGGTCCAAGCCAAGCTTCTCCACGTGCTCGAGAGCGGATGTGTGCGCCCGTTGGGGAGCACCGCCGACGTTTCCATCAAGGCCAGGCTCATCGCCGCGACCAATCGTTCGCTTGAGGCCTTGCTCGCCGACGGGCGCTTTCGGCAAGATCTGTACTACCGGCTGAACGTCATCCGCATCGAGGTTCCACCCTTGCGGGAGCGTGGCGAGGACATCGTCCCGCTGGTGGACTTGTTCTTGAATCGCGCCTGCCAGCGACAGGGGCGCTCCTTTGTCGGCGTATCAGCAGCGGCGATGAGGCGGCTGCAGGCGTACCAGTGGCCGGGCAACGCGCGCGAGTTGGCCAACGTCATCGAGCGTGCGGTGGTGCTCTCTGACCACGACACCCTGATCCCAGAGGACTTCGATATCCCCGAGGACGACGGCGTGGGAGCACTGCTGGCACAAGGCGCAGATGGCAAGGTTCCGCTGGAACAGATCGAGCGCGCGTACGTGCGACAAGTTCTGGAGGAGCACGGGGGCAACAAGGCCGGCGCCGCGCGCAGCCTGGGAATCAACCGGCGCACGCTCTACCGCAAGCTCAAGGAGTAGGCCTGCGAGGCCGGACCGGCGGCACTGGCCGGCCCGCGCGCCGTGGTTAGTTTTGTCCCACCTGTGCACTTCTGCCACGCATGGCGGGCAAGCAAAGGCGCTGGGGCCAGCGGGTGTGGCCGTGCTCATCTCTCCATTCTGTGGGGCTGGTGTGCCGTACTAGGCAGTCCGTGCGCAGGTCGGCCCACATCTTGCTCTGAACAGAGGTGCAACGAGTCCGCACGGCTCGTGCATGAGGAGTGTGTTCTGTGCCCGTGATCTCTCAACGAAGCTATGTCTGCGCCTGTCTGGTTGCCGCGCTTGTGATCGTCGCGCTCGTCGCGCCCGGCTGTCACAGGCAGGTTGCTGTCATAGCAATGGCCGCATCCCCTACGACCGAAGTTTGGCTGGCGCCCGAACAGGTGGCCGCCGCCAAGCTAGTGGTTGAGCCACTCGCACCCCAGCCGGTGGGAGGCGTTGTGGTGGCGAGCGGCCGCGTGACCTTTGACGATCTGCACGTGGCTCATGTTCTGTCTCCGGTGACTGGCCGGGTGATCAAGATCCTGGCTGAGCCTGGCCAACGCGTGAAGAAGGGCGACCCGCTGGCGCTCATCGAATCTCCTGACGTGGCGGCAGCCTATTCCGACCTTGCCAAGGCACAGGCAGACTTTGGCGCAGCCGAGAAGGATGCCAATCGGCAGAAGGAATTGTTCGACCTGCGCGCTGGATCACAGCGCGATTTTGAGGGCGCGCAGGCCACCCACGGCAAGGCCAAGGCCGAGCTGGATCGGGCCAGAAAGAAGACCCGCATTTTGCGCGGCAGCTCCTCTGGATCCAACCAAACCTACACCCTGCGTGCGCCCATCGACGGCGAGATCATCGCGCGCAACGTGAACCCGGGCGCCGAGGTGCAAGGTCAGTACTCGGGAGGAACCGAGGTCGAACTCTTCACCGTGGGCGATTTGGATAGCGTGTGGGTGCTGGCGGAGGTTTTCGAGATGGACTTGCGGCGGGTGAAGACGGGAACCGAGTGCCTGGCCAGCGTGGTGTCCTATCCCGGTCGCGTTTTCCGCGGCCTGGCCGACTGGGTCTCGAACACGCTGGATCCCGCAACCCATACCTCGAAGGTCCGCTGCAAGATTGCCAATCCCGACCGCGCGCTCAAGCCCGAGATGTACGCCACCGTGACCCTGCCGGTGGATCGCCAAGTCGCGCTCGCCATCCCACGCAGCGCGCTTCTGCGCCTGGGCGATCAGACGGTGGTTTTCGTGGAGGTGGGTCAAACGCCCGACGGCCGTCTGCGCTTCGAGCGCCGGCCTGTGGTGGTCAACGAGGAACTGGGCGGCGAGTACCTGCCGGTGCAGCGCAACCTGGCCCAGGGTGCGCGCATCGTGGTGTCGGGCGCGATTCTGCTTTCCGTGAAGTTGTAGTCATGATTGAGAAGTTGGTTTCGGCGGCTGTCCGCGCGCCCTTCCTGGTGCTGATGGCCGCCCTGGCTCTGGTTGGCGTAGGCATTCACTCGTACATGCAACTCGACATCGAGGCGTACCCCAACCCGGTGGCGCCCATGATCGAGGTCATCGCGCAACCGCAAGGCTGGAGCGCCGAGGAGGTCGAACGTTACGTCACCCTGCCTCTCGAAACCGGGCTGGTGGGCATGCCGGGGCTGGACCACGTGCGCTCGCAGTCGCTCTTCGGCCTGGCCGATGTGAAGTACTACTTCGGCTGGGACACCAGCTACGCCATGGCTCAGCAGCGCGTACTCAATCAGCTCAACTTCGTCACCCTGCCCACGGCGGTGCAGCCGCAGCTCTCGCCCTGGAGTGCCATCGGGGAGCTATATCGCTACAAGGTAGTGGGCAAGGACTACACCGCGGCGGATCTCAAGACCGCCGAGGACTGGATCCTGGAAAAGCAATTCCGCCAGGTGCCAGGCGTGATCGACGTGGTCGGGTTCGGCGGCCTGACCAAGCAGTATCACGTGGACGTGGATCCCTATCGCCTGCGCGGTCTTAATGTCAGCCTGGCGCAGTTGCAGTCCGCCATCACCAACGCCAACCAGAACGTGGGTGGGCAGCGTATCACGCTGGGTGAGCAGTCCTTTGACGTGCGTGGCATCGGGCTCATCGGTTCGATCCGGGACATCGAGCAGATCACCATCTCCGCGCAAAAGGGCGTGCCGTTTCGCGTGCGCGACGTGGCCACGGTTCGCGCGGGCGCGGCTCCCCGGCTGGGCATCGTGGGCCGCGACGGTGAACCGGACATCGTGGAGGGCATCGTGCTCATGCGCTACGGGGGCGACTCGCTTTCTACGGTAAAGGGCATTCACGATCGGGTCGACCACATTCGCCGGAACCGGATTTTGCCGCCGGGTATGGACATCGAGACGCTGTACGACCGGGCTGACCTGGTGAAGCTGACCACCCACACCGTGATGGAGAACCTCATAACCGGCATGGTGCTGGTCTCGTTGGTGCTGTGGCTCTTCCTGGGCAAGCTGCGCGCGGCGCTCCTGGTGGCGCTCAATCTGCCGCTCGCCCTGCTTTTCGCGTTCTTCGGCATGGTGTGGACCGGCACCCAGGCCAACCTGATTTCGCTGGGCGCAGTCGATTTCGGCATCGTGGTCGACTCGTCGGTGATCATGATGGAGAGCATCTTCCGCAACTTTGCCCGGCGTGGGGGATCGGCCTTCGAGCGCATCGCCAGCGCTGCGCGCGAGGTCGGGCCGCCAGTGTTCTCATCCACGCTCATTATCGCAGTGGCCTTCGTGCCGCTCTTCACTCTGACCGGCGTGGCCGGCGTGATTATGGCCCCCATGGCCCACACCTATGCCTTTGCCATCGGGGGCGCCATCATTCTCGCTCTGACCCTGACCCCTGCGCTTTCGTCGCGGCTTCTGCCCGTGTCCACCAGCCAGGACGAAGAGGAAAAAGACACCTGTTTCATGCGCCTGGTGCACCGGC
Source organism: Myxococcales bacterium (assembly GCA_003158735.1). Lineage (GTDB taxonomy): Bacteria > Myxococcota_A > Polyangia > Fen-1088 > Fen-1088 > Fen-1137. The sequence continues at coordinate 14,671 of PMLB01000187.1, forward strand.
TCTATACGCGGATCTTTTCCTTTGCCTTGCAGCGGCCGCGCACGGCTGTGTTGCTCGGCGTAGGCCCGGTGGTGCTAGCGCTGGCCGCGGCCAGTTTGCTGGGCCGGGAGTTCATGCCCAAATTGGAAGAGGGCAACTTCTGGATCCGCGCGACATTGCCCACGTCGATCTCCCTGGAGAAGTCGGCGCGCTACGTGGGTCACATTCGCACCATCGTGCTCGGCTGCCCGGGCGAGGATGCCAGCGACTGTCCCTTCGAGAAGCGCAGCCGGCCCGAGGTCCAGAGCGTAATCTCGCAGTTAGGACGGCCCGACGATGGCACCGATGTGTCCGGCTTCCACAACATCGAGCTGCTGGCGCCCCTGCGCCCCACGTCGGAATGGCGCAAGGGCGTGAGCAAGGCGTCGCTTACCGACGACATGCAGCGCGACCTGGCTCGCGCCTTTCCCGGCGTGGTGTTCAATTTTTCGCAGGTCATCTCCGACAACGTGGAAGAGGCGATGTCGGGCGTGAAGGGTGAGAACACGGTCAAAGTGGTGGGGCCGGATCTGCGCGTGGACGAAAACAAGGCGGGCGAGATCGTCGCCGCCATGAAGGACGTCCGGGGCGTGGCGGACCTGGGGATCTTTCGCTCGCTCGGCCAACCCGCAATTCGCATCACGCCCTCGCGTACCGCGGCCGGACGCTATGGCCTGAACACCGGGGATGTGGCGGCCGTGATCCAGGCGGCCATTGGCGGGCTAGCCATCACCGAGGTCTACGAGGGCGAGAAGCACTTCGACCTCACCGTGCGTTGGGCCGAGCCCTACCGACGCGATCTGCGCGCCATCCGTGCGATTCTGGTTGCTGCGCCCGACGGTGCTCAGGTGCCGCTCGGGCAACTGGCCGACGTGGTCGAAGAAAACAGTCCGTCGGTGATCTTCCGCGAGGATCTGCAGCGCTACGTGCCGGTGAAGTTCTCGGTGCGCGGGCGTGACCTGGCGTCAACCATCGCCGAGGCGCAGGCCAAGATCGCCGCTCACGTCAGGCTGCCCTACGACACGCGCCTGGAATGGGGTGGCGAGATCAACCAGTTGCGCGAGACCACGGCGCGGCTGTTGATCATCATCCCGGTGACCCTGCTCATGATCACCTTCCTGGTCTACGGCTCGGTCAAGAACGCCCGCGATACCCTCATCGTGTTGCTGGGCGCACCCGTGGCCGCCAGCGGAGGCGTGGTGGCTCTCTTCCTCACTGGCACCGATTTCTCCACCTCGGCGGCCGTGGGCTTCATTTCAATTCTCGGAATTTCGATTCAAGACGGATTGCTGGTGGCCACCTACGCGCGGCAGTTGCGCGCGCGGGGTGAATCAGCGTTGTCCGCGGCCCGCCAGGCGGCGGAGCGCCGACTGCGTCCGGTCCTGATGTCCACCTGGGTGGCCATGCTGGGCTTGCTCCCCGCCGCCGTTTCGCGCAGCATCGGCTCGGAAACCCAGAAGCCGCTGGCCATCGTGGTCATCGGCGGCGCCCTGGCCCTGGTGATCCTGCCACGCCTGCTGCAACCCGCGTTGCTCCTGCTGGCTTTCCGGAAGCGTGGCCCCGCGCCGCTGGCTGGGATCGCCGAAACGTGATCACGCGGCGTGATCCCGGCAGGGTTCAACCCGGACGGTGACGTCAACGTGGGCGAACTCAAGGGTGGCAAGTATGCCGTCGCGCATCTTGTGGGGGAAGGCCCGGACGTCAGTGCAGTCTACGACGGAGTCTTCGCGTGGCTGCCCAACAGCGGCTACCAGCCCAAGAATCGATGCATCTTCGAACTCTATCGCGGCGAATTCGTGGAGGCAGACACGGGCAATTTCAAGGGCAACGTGTGCGTGCCGGTGCGTCCGTTGTAGCTGAGCCTGGCCAGCGGTAGGGCAGTGGGGCGCGGTTGGCCGCAAAGTGCTATTCTTTCCGGAGCAGAAGGGCAACGTGAACATGGCGACCGACCTGGATGTCCGATGGAGACAGCGCTTTCAGAACTTCGACCGCGCGTTCATGCTCCTTCGCGAGGCCTTGCAGCGCGGCCCGGGCGGGCTCACGGCGCTCGAGAAGGAAGGCACGGTCCATCGCTTCGAGTATTGCTTTGAGTTGGCTTGGAAGACTCTCAATGACTACTTGGCAGAGAGCGGCGTCGCCGTCTCGCCTGTGACCCCTCGCCAGGTCATCAAGGACGCCTTCGCGGCCAAGTTGCTCGACGACGGTCAGCTATGGATGGACATGTTGGTCGAGCGCAACCTCCTGGCCCACACCTATGACAAGACGGTCTTCGACAAAGCAGTCGAAGCTATCCACGTGCTCTACTTGCCCGCGCTCGCGTCGGTGCACGATTGGTTTTCTGGGAGAATGGCGGGATGAGCCTGGCCGGTCTGCAGCCGTTCGAGCTGGACCAATTGTGCTCGGTGTTCCGCCGGCACCCGGAGATCTCACAGGTGAAGGTTTTCGGCTCGCGAGCCAAGGGAACGCACCAGCGCATTTCGGACGTCGACCTCGCGGTCTGGGGAGTGGCCGACGATTTTGCGGCGCAGGCCATCGCTCTTGAACTCGACGAACTGCCTTTGCCCTACAACTACGATGTGAAGGCGTTTACCGCCATCACATTGGCGAGTCTGCGAGAACACATCGAGCGTGTCGGTACCCGGATCTGGCCGAAGTGACCTTGCCGTGAACTTCAGTCGTCGTCGTGGTGTGAGGCAGGCGTCTCGCGCACGGGCGCGCTTTGGGTGATGGGCGCGGCTTGGGGAACGCACTTCTCGGTGGCGGCAATGATGTCGCGCAGAGTTCGATCCAGGTCGATGCCGCAGTCCTTGCCGACAAAGGCGTCGATGGCTTTTCTTGCCTGGTAGCGAACCAGGGGCAGGGGATGGGCAATCTGCCGAGCCACCAGCGGCAAGGCTTCGCGCACGTTCTGCTCGCGCAGGCTGATGATCACCACTGCCTGCTCGTGGGGCTTGCCCCGCGCCAAGGTGGACAGGAGAGGCGGCTGCTGCAGATCTCCGTAGAGCGCCTGCAAGATCGGGCGGTCGTAGCGCTTGCCCCACCAGCGTTCCATTTCCGATACCAGCTCCTCGGCGCTCTTGCGGGCGTGGCAGAGCGCGCATTCTAACGGTCGATCGCGCAGCACGCGCGCGTTCTCAGTCGGCGAGCCGATCCGGTGATAGCGCCCCAGCGTATAGGTCAGCGCCAGATTCTTGCGCGGCATGTGGCAGTTGATGCACACGCCACCCGCTGCATCGGGATCGTGATGGCTGTGCGCGCGCAGCGCCTGGCGACTGGAATAGGCGGGGTGGCACTTGGTGCAGGTGGCGTTGCCGGCGGGAGTGGCCAGCGCAGCCAGATCGTCTGGATCGTCGTTGCGGTGGGGATCGTGACAGTCCGTGCAAGCCAGGGCACCGCTGCACCCGCCCAGCAGCATGTCGCGCGCCTCGCCCGAATTGGTGGAACTGCCGCCCGGCGTTCCGCTGTGGCGAAGGCCGCCTTCCCAGGTGAAGGGATAGCGCGAGAACAGAACCTGGTGGCAGCGCGCGCAGGTCCGGTTGATCGCCTCGGCGCGGGTGATGGGGCCGCCGCTCGCCGCAGACTGCACGCGCAGAAATGGGCTGCGCGGCTGGTAGGACGTCGAAACCCGCGGTTGCAGCACATGTTCGCGGCAGCCGCCGTGACAGGCCTCGCACCCGATGCCAACTTCCAGAAGTTGCTCGGCCCCGAAGCGTTGGCTCATGGTCGTGATCCCCTGGCGCAGCGACGCGGGCACATCGCTGGGCTGCTTGCTGGTCTCGCCGAGAAAATGAACCTCGTCTGCAACCGCTGCGCGCGCAGCATTGGGATCGGTGATTTGTAGTCCCCAGCGACGGCTTTCGGGCAAGAGCGCGTCCACCACCTCGCCCTGGTAGGTGGGCGCGCCCTTGCCTAGGAGAGCACCCCACAGCGACAGGAAGGTGGGCGCGGTGTTGTGGCACAGCACACAGGACTGGTTCCACACCGCGCCGGCCTTCAGCCCCGGACGCTCGCGCACCATCACGGAGTAGCCCTTGAGCCGAAAAGAGGCGGTCTCGAAGAAGTAGCTGGCCGGCAGAATGACCTCGTCGTGCGCATCGCCGATGATGCGGGCGTCGGGTTGCGTTCCTGTGACCTCGACACCGGCAAAGTCTTCGCGGGTGCGGCCGCCGATCACCCGGGTGACCCGGTACAGATGATCACCGAAACGCCGCGACTTAGTCCGCACGAAGCGGGCCTTCGCCTGCTGCTCGAAGCGCGCCTCGTCGTCTTTGAATCTCCAGGTGCGTCCGTCGAAGGGCGCTCGGATTTTGGCGGTCGCGGGCAGGCGGGTCATCTGCCGCATGGGCGAGCCCAGCCAGTCGTCGTACAGGCTTCTGTGGCAAGTCCGGCAACTAGCGGATCCAGCGTAGTCAGCGCGCAGAATGTTGCTGCGCACGACGCGTGGTTCAGCCAAGCCCCCATCCGGCGCGGACTCCGCGCCGGCCGCGCCGCGAACGCAGGCTGCCGCTGCCAAGGTCAGCACCGTCGCGGCTATGGCGATGCCAGACAGCCAGAAAAGCAAATGGCGGGCGTTCGTCACAGAAACCCCACGTTACTTTATGGCCGATCTGGCCACCTTTGCCAGTCGCTTTGGCCCTGGACGGTTTGGCCCACAGTTGTGTAAAGAGCGCGATACACTCGGTCCATGATCTCGCTGCTGCTTGTGTCCTTGCTTGCGGCCGATGCGGCGCGGCCGCATGTCGGCGAGCAGGCGCCCGCGTTCGAGGCACGCACCCTGGCAGGCAAGAACTTGCGCGGCGACAACTTGCGGGGGCAGGTGACCGTGGTTGAGTTTTTCGCCAGTTGGTGCACACCGTGCAAGGAGAACCTGTCGGAAATCTTGGCCATCCGCGAAAGCACGAAGGCGCACTTCGGTCTGATGCTGGTCGCGGTCGAGGGTGACGTGCCAGCCTTGAAGGAGTTCGTGGCAGGTCACGCCTTGCCGGCTGGAAGCGTGGTCGCGTTGGACGGGGACGGCGTGCTGGCGCGCGCATTTGGCGAGGATCGGCTGCCCACCACGTTCTTTGTCGATGCCAAGATGATCATCCGCCATATCAACCGTGGCCACGGCGCAGGATTCCGTGAGCGAGCCACGCGCTGGTTGTGGGCCATGCTCGAGGGCGGCTCTTAGGGGCAGCCTTGTCTGCCTACTGTGCGCCACCACGACTGCCGGATTTCTGGCGGTAGTAGGCTTCCAGATGGCGGCTGATGCCGGGATCGCCGGACTTCAGCTTCAAGGCTCTCTCGGCGTAAGAAATGGCCAAGTCCAAGCGGTCTTGTTTGGCATAGACCAGCGACAGGTTGTCCATGGCCGTGTCGTAGTCTGGCCGTAGCTTGATGGCTTCCAAGTAGGCGCGTTCGGCCTCGGGATAGCGGGCCAATTTGTAGTAGCACAGACCGATGTTGTTCAAGAGCAAGGGGTCGGACGAGCCTTGCTCCTTCTGCAGTGACAATGCCACACGCAGGGCCTCCTGGTAGTTCTTCTGGCCCAGCAGGGCGACAAGTGAAGCGCCAGTGTCAGGGCCCTCTGGTGTCATGGGCTCTCCGGCGAGTTTGGCCCTCAGCCGTTGCAGTTCGCTCATGAGCGGTCCGTTCGCTTGCCGGCGCCCGGCCTTCTGGATGGCCTCATCCAACAGCGCTTTCGCTTTCGTTTGCTCGCCGGTCTGCATATAGGAATTCGCCAACAACCCAATCACCTCGACGTTATTGGGCGTCAACTTCAGCGCCTTCTCCAATATCCGTTCGGCTTCAGGCAGACGACCCAGGCGAAACAGCGCGAAGCCCGCGTTTTGGTAGGAGTGGGACAGGATGGGGAGGCGCGCGATGCTGCGCTGGTAGCAGGAGAGTGCCTTCTCCAGCGCCGCGACAAATCCGGCCTGGTCGCCGGTTTTTCTGCGCAGGTCCGCCATCTTGTCGTAGGCGAGGCCCATCTGGAAATAGTAGTCGGCTGCTCGATGGCCATCCAGTTCAGTGTTTGATATCTCTGCAATGGCGCTTTCGTGAAGGGCCACGGCCCTTTCGTATTGGCCTAATTCGCGATTGACGATACCCAGAGCACTGCGAAGTTCCGCCAGGTTGTATTGCTCATAATCTACGAGAGAGGGATTGGCGACCCTGGCGATGCGTTTCTCGGTGAGCTGCATGGATTGCTCGAGGTAGGGCATCGCTTTCTCAGGTGTTGACACAGTCACGGAGTAGTAGCGTGCCAAAGTGCGCACGGCGAAGATGTTGCCGGGGTCTTTGCGAAGGGTGTCAGTGAACAGCGTCTCGGTGTCGTGCCAGGCCCGCACCCGCTGCCAAGTTACGGCAAGAAACAGGACCAAGAACACGACTGCCAGCGCTGCCAGCGCCTTGCGTGCCTTGGCTGGAAGACCATCGGGCAAGAGCCCTCCGTCGCTTCGCGCCGACGGCAACGCGACTCCGGCAAGAATGAACCCGAAGGAAGCGAGAAACACATAGCGGTCGGCCATACCCGCCGCCTTTCTCCAGACGGTGAGCGTGGGCAAAATCCCCACCAAGAACCAAAACAGCCCGAAGGCCGCCAAGCGGCTGCGTCTTCTTAATCCCAGGACACCCGCGCCAATGAGAAGAACACCGGCAGCTCCAGCCAGGCAGCGTGGATCGCTCAGCTTCTCGATGTACCCCTCGTAGGGAGTTTGCAAGCCCAAGGGAACCACCATCAGGCGCAGGTAAGAAAAGAGATTGCCCAGCCAACTGCGGGCGGCCACCGCCGAATCGAAGGTGGTCCCGGAATAGCGCTGCGGAAACACCACGAAGTTCAGGTACACCACTCCCGCCGCTACCGCCGACATCAGGGCGACGTTGTACCAGCGACGCCGCTGCTCGCTCGCTTCCTTGGCAGGAAGCAGACGCATGTGTCCCCACAGCAGCGCCGGCATGACAGCGGCCGGCGGGTTGGTCAGCGCGGCCGCAGCAAAGGCCAAGGTGCTCGCCCAGATTTGCCCCGACAGATACAGTGCGAAGGAAAGCAGCGCGAAGGCTCCCGCCATGGCATAGCCGCCGGCCATGATCCAAGCCACGGCTTCCACGTGGATGGGATGAAAGGCGAAAAAAAGGGCGCCGAGAAAAGCCGCCAGGGTTGAAGGCAAAAGTTTGCAAAAAATCCAGTAGGCGGAGCCGACGGCCAGCAAGTAGAAGAGCAAGCTGGTCACGTGGTAGCCGGTGGGGGAAGTCCCGTAGAGACGGTAGTCAAGGGAGCGAATCAAGGTGTAGATGGGGCGGTAATAGTCGTGGAGCATCTCCTGTTTGGAGATGCCATTGAACATCTGCAGCAGGCCGTCGAGATTCAAAGGCCGGTCATAGTGGCCGAATTGGACGATGTAGCCGTAGTCGTCAGCCAGGTTGAGCTGGCCCGACAGCACCCCGGCGACGGTGTAGAAGAGCGCAGAAGCGGCCAACACGAGCAGCAAGGGCAAGTGCCGCTTCAAGAACGGTACTCTGACCGGCGTCGGTGTTTCCTGGGCTTTCTTCTTAGCCATCGCGTTGGCCTGGAGAACCTAGGAAGATCTACACCAAAGCCGGGAGGGGCGGAATCGCGTCTCGGTCGGGGAAGGAGAGCGAGCTTTTTCACCACAGAGAGCACAGAGGCCAAGAGCCGGATCGGAAAGGGAAGCGTTGGGTTCCGGTCCGAACCCCTTCTTCCCTTCCGACCTCTGTGTTCTCAGTGCTCTCTGTGGTGAAAAAGCTAGAATTCCGATTCGACGATGCGCCTGGCTTTGGCCGCGTAGGGGCCGGAGGGGAACTTGGCCAGGTACAAGGTGGCAGTTTCCCGCGCGGTGGCTCGGTCGTGCAGAGACTCGAAGAGCACCAGACGGCGGCCCAGGGCCTGCCCGCTGTAACCGCCCGAGGGGTTTTCCGCGAGGTAGCGACCGTACCAATGGAGCGCGCTGGTCTGGGCTTCGCGGCCGGCGCGCGACTCGTCGAGAGTGCCGAGGAAGAAGGCAGCATCTCGACCCGCCAGGCTTCGCGGAAAGCGCTGGCGTTGGGCCAGAAGCGCCCGTTGCGCGAGATCGTTCTGGCGGCCATAGCGGGCGGCATCGGCGAAGGCGGCCAGGTCGGCGCTGGTCGCGCCTGAGAGCACGTCGTCGATTCCTCGGCGCGCGGCCTCGTCCAGGATGCGCTGGAAGTCACCACGGGCCAGCGCTTGTGGCCAGGTCAGCGACGGCTCGGAGGCTGGTGCTCGTGCCGCGGGAGCGACGTGCAGCGCACGCAATGACTCGCGCGGCGAGGTCGCGGGACGCTCGGCGGGAACCGAAGGGGCCGGCGCGAGGTCGGCAGCAGGCGTCGGCGCGGTGGGAACAGTGGGCAGCGCCGAAGGGGCAGCGGGTGCCATAGCGTCGAGGACGATTTGCCCGGTCGTCGCGCTGGCCAGGAGATGCTGGCCGGCGACCACGGCCAGTCCCTGGCCGGCGTTGGGCCCCTTGACCAGCACACTGCCGTGGCGAAGCCACAGCTCCAGGGTCCGCGTGTCCGGCGTCCAGCTTGCGTCGAACGCCGTGCCGGTCACCAGAATCTGGTAGGGCCCGGCCGCGATGGACCAGCTCGCCTGAGGAAGTTGCACGAATTGTGCGGACAACCGGCCGTGTTCGAGCCGGAGGCTGGCCCCGCGCGCGTTGATAGCCGTAACACTGGTGCGTGCCTCGGCGGCCACGGCCACCCGAGAACCGTCAGAGAACTCGATGCGACCCGCTGAAGCGAGATCCGGGGCGGCTTGCGGCACGCCAGCCTCGTCGACGATACGGAAACCGAGGCTGGGCGGCGTCTGATTCCCGTTCAGGGTCAACAGCACGACAGTGGCTGCGGCAGCGGCCAAGCCCAAGCCCAGGGCCAGGGTGCGCCGCGGGCGAGGGCGTCCCGCCGCTTTCACCTTCAGTCGGCTCCACCCGGCCTGTTCGCGGGCTGACAGGTCCTCGTTGAAGGTGGTACGGGCCAGCTCGCACAGGTGGCGAAGCGCACGGTCGGAGTCTGGGGGTTCTAGGCTGGTATTCATGGGGACTCCTCGTCGATTCCCGAGAGGTAGGCGGCCAAGCCAGGATCATTGGCGATGTGGTGGTCGACCCGCGCGCGGGCGTGCACAAGCCGTCGCTTGGCCGTGGCCAGGGACAAGCCCAGGGCCGTGGCCACTTCGGTCAACTCCATGCCTTCAATGAAACGCAGGACGAAGGCCACACGTTCTTCACGTCCGATCCGATCCAGAATGGCGTAGAGCCGAGCCACTGCCTGGCGCGCTTCCGGATTGGGATGCACCGCCCGCAGATCGGGGTCGATGTCTTCCTTCGCGCCGAGGAGCATGCAGCGTCGCACCCAGCGGCGACGCAGTTCGTGGCGCAAGGTGAGGGTCGTCATGGTGACCAGAAAGGCGGGCAGGGTCCGGGGATCGCGCAAGGTCGGCAGTTTTCTGAACAGGTTCAGAAAAACCTCCTGCACCAGATCTTCGACCTCATTCTGCTGGCCCAGCGAGCGGCGCAGGATGCGGTAGACCAGACGCGCATAGCGATCCCAGAGGACGCGGGGCGCGCGGGAATCCCCATCCAGGATCGCGCGCACCAGTCCTGTGTCGTCGACCGTTGAGAGATTCGCGGCCGGCAGCACGAGAATCTTGGCGCCTTCTCGGACCTGGGAGTCGGTTTCGCTGCGCATGTCTTCCAAGAAGAAAAGTGCCTATTCTAGCGGGAACCGGCTCAGGAAAGAAACCGCGTCAAGCCCCCGCTCCCTCTACAGTAGCGGCAGAAATCCCTTCGGGCCAAAGGAGAATGTGGGCGTCTTCGGCCTAGGTGGGACAAATCTTGTGAGCTGCTGGGCCAACCAGGCGGCACATTGCGCCTGTATGAGATGTAGGCAGGAGGATTCCATGACGAATGAGGCCTCGGGACGCAATCCACGCACAGCAGGGGTGCGATTGTTCGCACTTCTCACCGCTTTGCTAGCCGTCCCGTTGTTCTTTGGGTGCTCCTTGAACGCGGGCGGGGGAACGACCGGAGGCACCAATTCCAGCGGAGGCGTTTCGGGCAGCACGGCTCCTGTGGCGGGCAGTGTCGCGGCTGGTGGCGGTGTCGTGGTAGGTGGCAGTTTCGAGTCTGGCGGAACTCCCGATTCTGGCGGGATCGTTGCAACAGGTGGCACTCCTGTCGTCGCAGGCGGAACCACGGCATCTGGCGGGAATCCCAACTTCGGTGGCATGACCAGCTCAGGCGGCGCGACCAACCTCGGTGGAACCCCAGGCTTGGGCGGCGCGACCAGTTCGGGTGGCGCCACTGCCCTCGGTGGTACGACCAAATCGGGTGGTGCAACTGCTCTCGGCGGCACGACTGGCTCCGCGGGCGCGACCAGTTCAGGCGGCGCAACCAAGTCGGGCGGCACAACCAGCTCCGGCGGCACAAACAGCTCGGGCGGCGCTACGACTCTCGGCGGCGCGACCAGTTCAGGTGGCAAGGCTAGTTCAGGCGGTGCAACCACCAGCTCAGGCGGTGCAGCCACTAGCTCAGGCGGCGCAACTGCTTCAGGCGGCACAACCCGAACCGGCGGCACAACCAGCACGGGTGGGGCGAGCAGCGCCGGCGGGTCAACCTTCACCGGACCAAACTATCCCTACGTCTTTGCGTGCTTCAACGATTCCGCTCCGGCTTCCACTCTCATGATCTACACGTCCAACGATGCCTTGAACTTCACCTTGCTCTACGACACCGGGTACGGCGGCCCCACCGGGAATCTGCGCGATCCCAGCATCATGAGGCACACCGACGGAAAGTTCTACGTCGTGCACACGACGCCACCGTCGGGCACTGGCTGCTGCGGTGCCGAATCCAGTTTCAACGTTGCTTCAAGCTCCGATTTGAAGACGTGGACCACGATCACCCAGGTGCCATCGGGCGTGGCCGGGGTGAAGAACGTGTGGGCACCTGAATGGTTCAAGGACACCGACGGGACCATTCACGTCCTGGTCAGCATCGACGCCAAGACCTACCGGTACGAGCCGACGGACGGCACCTTCACCAAGTGGGGCGGAGGGACGTGGATCGGGATCGGCCCCGACTACATCGACACCTTCATGGTCAAGATCGGCACCACCTACCACGCGTTCACCAAGCACGAGTCAGTCACCTACGTCGAGCATGCGACTTCAACGAGTTTGGACGGCCCCTGGGATTTCGGCAAAGACACCAACGACTGGGCGGGCTGGGGCAATCACAAAGAAGCGCCGTGCTTGATCGAACTCCCCAGTGGAACCTGGCGCTTCTACACAGACGCCGGTTCGGCTGGTCACGAAATGTACAGCGACAGCACCGACGTGTTCGGGACTTGGACCGTCCCCAAGACGCTGCCCACGGTAGGCGCCAACATCAGCCACGGCACAGTGATCAAGGGGAACTAGTTTTCTGGTTGCCGGGTCGCGGGCCGGTGGCCGGTGGCCGAATCCGGTTCCCCCTGCGGGGACTTCGGGACCGCCACCCACCCTGCCCAGACCGCACGCCTCGCGCGCGCCCTCGCCGAATCCGGGGACCGGCCGGCGGATCCGGTTCCGGCCACCGGCCCCTCCGCCGTCAATCCGGCCGCTCAACTAGCTACGAACCTACGTCAGGCGGTACTAGAGCAGTCTACGAATCCGGCGCAAGAAGACGGCAACCCCGGCAAGGAAGAAGAACGTTTCCGGACCAGGGCCGGGAGGTGTTGTGTTTCCCAATGCACAACTGCAGCCCGCACGGGTCAGGTGTCCGGTGGTGCTTTGGCCGCCGGAACTGGTTCCACCGCCGACTGCGCCACCAGGTGAGCTAGTGACACCGCCGTAGCCGGTCGATCCACCGTAGCCGGTCGATCCGCCGTAGCTGGTCGATCCGCCATAGCCAGTCGATCCGCCGCGGCTGCTCGATCCGCCATAGCCAGTCGATCCGCCGTAGCTGGTCGATCCGCCATAGCCAGTCGATCCGCCGCGGCTGCTCGATCCGCCGTAGCCGCCGTAACCGGTCGAGCTGTAGCCACCGTAGCCGCCATAGCCCCCAGTACCATAGGGATAGCAGGAGGGATCCGTTATGCTGCACGAGCCCGCGCCGTCACAGACCAGGCAAGGACCACAGCTCGATCCGTACGACGGTAACTCGCATGCTCCGACCCCGTCACAAGTGGACTTGCAGGTTCCAGAGCCCTTACTGCATTCTTTCTCGGGATCGGTCCCGACTGCGTAGGGGCTGCATTTTCCGGCAAGCCCGGCCTGGTTGCAAGACACACACGTGCCATTGCAGGCACTGTTGCAACATACGCCGTCCACGCAGAAGCCCGAGGCGCACACGCTGGCGCTGCTACACGCTTGGCCATTGTTGGTCTTGCAGTTTCCGCTGGCGTCACAGGCTTGTCCGCTCGAACAGCTGCCGGGAACCTCCGTGCCAGCCTGGGCGAGAACGCAGGTGCCTTCGTGGCCACTCACGTTGCACGACTTGCATGGACCGGTGCAAGATGCAGATTCGCAGCACACGCCCTCGACACAGTTGCCGGATGCGCAGGTCGAAGCGGTGCTGGAGGAGCAACCCTCGCCATTGCCCAGGCCGGTCACGCTGTATTCCCAGGTTTCATCCAGCGGCGTGCCGTTGACATTGCCGCCAAAGAGGACCACCACTCCGCGTGCGCTGTCGAATGTCATGGCAATGCCGTAGCCCGCAGAGGGCGAGTCGACGATCGAGCGCACGTACCAGGTCGGGCCCTTGGCATCGAGCTCCCAGGTCTCGTGATTCCCCGTCGTCTGGCTCCAGACGTCGCCAAAGATGACTTCGCGCCGTCGTGTGGAATCGTAGGAAGCACAGTAGGGCGTGCCGTAGTCGAGATAGTCGCTGGTGGTGTGCATGGCCCACCCCGCCGAGACTGGATCCCACTCCCAGAAGGTGCTGTTGCTGCTACTGCCGTAGTAGCCGAACATCGAGGTCTCCTCGAGGAAGAGCTTCTGGCGAGCCTGATCGTAGGCAAGGATCGGATACTGACGAGGACTCGGCACGCTTGCGCCAACAACAGACGTGCGATTGGTCCAAGTCATCGTGCCGCCGTCCCACTCCCAGACATCGTTGCGCATCGGGTCCTTGTAGCTACTTGGCGGGTACACATAGTCCGTGTAGTTGCTCATCCCGGCGAAGAGGAGGATCTTGTTGCGGGTCGTGTCTGTGACCATGCCATGTGAGTAGAGCGGGTCGGGGCTCGATTTGGGAGAGAGCTGCGTCCACTGTCGGGTCGTGCTGCTCCACTCCCAGGTGTCGCCCAGGGCTGTTTGATAGTACATGCCCCCCATTGAATAGCTTTGGCCCCCGTAGAGAATCAGGGATTTCCTGGCCGGATCGTAGGCCAGTCCGGCGTCGGAGCGGGCGGAAGGCCGAACATCCATCACAACCTCGGTCCAAGTCTTGCCGTCCCACTCCCACAGATCATCAAAAGCGTTTTGCATCGAATCGATTCCGCCGAAGACGTAGGTCTTCCCTGTGGACGGGTTGTATGCCAAAGCATGATTCGAGCGCGGCAGCGGCGTATTGGTTGGGGCTGAACGATCCTGACAGGCGTACGAAGTCGCATCGATCTCCCAAACTTCCCTGGTGCCCTGCCAGCCATAGGGCGAGGGCATGCCAGTGCCGATGGGTATCCCACCCATGCCTCCCGTCCCGTAATACATATTGGATGATGACGTGGCACCGGCTATCAGTTCGAGCCGTGCCTTCGCATCGTCTGAGACGAGGGACGCGTACATGCGCGGCAATGGAGTGTTAGTCTCGGTCCCGTCCCAGCGCGTCGTCCAGGAGCCACTGATCGGATCCCACTCCCAAAGGTCGTCTAGGATCCCCCCAGTCGAGATGTCCCAACCGCCGAAGACAATGGCCTTCTTGATGGACCCGGCGAAGGCCATCGAGTGGGCGTAGCGAGGGGATGGTTTGTTCCCTTGAGTGGTTCGCTCAGTCCAAGTGCCGACAGTTGGATCCCACTCCCATGTGTCCTGCATGGGAATTCCGTCGACTCCAGCCGTGTCTTTCTGCATGCCCCCGAAGAGCACGGCCTTGTTACGCGAGGAATCCCAGACCAATCCCAGATCATGTCGGACCCCTGGACTGGCGGTTGGTTGGAGCTGGCTCCAGCTGTGGGTTCCCGGATCCCACTCCCAGGTGTCGCCGAACGAAACCATGATGCCAGTCCCATCGTAGGAACTGGAGTCGCTTCGTCCTCCTCCGAAGAGCAAGATCTTCCCGGTTGATTTTTCGTAGACCATGGCGTGCTGGCTGCGTCCGCTGGGGCGGCTGCCTGACGTGGTCAAGTCCGTCCAGGTCCCGCCTGTCGGATCCCACTCCCAAGTGTCTTGGTAGTTGAATCCGCTGCCCGCCCGGCCGCCGAAAAGAACGATCTTGTTGCGCTGAGAATCAAACGCCATGGCCGCACCAGAACGTGCCGCTGGCTGCGGGCCGGCTGCCGCCGTGCGATTGGTCCATGCGGCCGTCGCGGGACTCCACTCCCATGTCTCCTGGTTCGGGGAGACGGTGCCGGCGGAAGAGCTGTAACTCAGCCCTCCGAACATCACGGCGACCCTGCGGGTTTCGTCGAAGGTCACGGCTTGCAAGTAGCGGCCGTCCGGCAGCGTGCTGCCTCCGACCTTTCGCCAGGTCGCAACCTCGCTTGAAGGAGTCTTGCCCAGCGCCTGGGACGAGGATTCGACTGTTGCCGAGCTGCCATCTGGTCCAGCTTGGTTGCACGTGGTGAGCAAGAACAGAGCGGCGATCGCGCTATGGCGCGGTTTCATGGCTGGCCTCCTTGATGAAAGGAATGGGTGCGGAGGGACGTTGACACAGTTGGATAGTTCCGAAAAGGAGTCTTTCTGGTCACAAGATCGACCAGCGGATGCTCGGTTCTGGGAAGGGCATGTCCACACAGATCTAGAACCCGTCCCAGGCACGCAAGGCCCGTGCCATAGATGGAGACGCCAAATGCTTAGAATCTGCGGGACTTGCAATGAAAAACTGCGATGGGCAAGACACGAATGTCGCGCTCGCGTCGGCCTTGCCGCACCAGGGGATTGAGGGGGACGTGCTTGCGGACCGCTGCTTTCGGGCCGCAGCCCAGGGCGAGATGCAGATGGCGTGGCTAGAAGGCAACCGGGGTCGCGAGCAGCTTGATCTCGTCAGGGCTGAGCGCGCGGTTGTAGAGCGCTATCTCGTCGAGGCGGCCGGGGAAGAACTCGGAAACCGCCCCGGCGTTGCCATTGCCACTCAAGATGAGCGGAGTCGCGTCGCGGGGAAAGACCCCCACGATCGGTCGCGAGCCGGCCACGACGCCATCCACGTACAAGGTGGCCAGGCTGCCATCGTAGGTTCCCGCCATGTGGGTCCAGTGCCTGGAAACGACCGGTTGGGGCGCGGTCGGGCGGGCGGCTGCGATGCTGGCCGAGAAACCGATGAACAACGTGGGGGTGCCGTCCTGATACAACGACAGGTGGTAGTACTGCTCATTGGTGCTTCGGATCTGTCGCGACAGAGCCGTCCCATAGTCGACGGGAATGACCCCATCGAAATAGACCCAGGCAGAGAGCGTAACCTCGGTAGTGATGCTGTCGATGCTGGCAGAGTCGGCCACCGAAACGTATCCCAGGCCGCTGGGGGCCAGAGCCCCACCTTGGCGACCGGTCACCCAGGCCAGCGCTGGATCCAGGCCGACCAGTGTGCCGTCATTGCCGTTGCCCGACGAATCGCGCGCCACCGTACTGCCAACGGGGTCGTCGAAGTGCCACAGGCCCACCAGGCCGCGCAACAAGCTCGCGGGGTTGGCGGCATCGAAAGCGGCGGGGTTGGTGGCATCGGAGGCCGCTGGATTGGCGGTGTCCGAGGCGGCGGCGGGGTTGCCGTCGAGCGAGGCGGGAGGAAGGCCCCCGTCCGAATAGAGATCCACCAGTGTCAGGGTGCGTGGCGAGCAGGCCGCCACGGCCGCCAACAGCAGCAGCCCTCTGATATGGGAACCCCGAAAGGGTTCGCTCTGCCCTTCGGCTCCCCACGCCCACCCCCACCCCGCTCGCTTCGCTCGGCCTCGCCATGCCCTTCGGCCCCCACCCGCCACCACCTCCCTGCTCGCTTCGCTCGGCCTCGCACGATGGTGCGCCCCCGGCGACGAGGGCGCGCGAAGCGCGGGACGGGCGGGGTGGGCTGGCGGTCCCGAAGTCCCCGTAGGGGGAGCCGGCGGGCTCCCCACGCGACTAGAAAACGACTTGTAGCCCAACATTTCCCAGGACTCCGGGGTAGGAAAATTGCTTCTTGTCGGTGCCGGCGATGCGGATGACCAGTGGTGGCAGGTTCGCAATGCCGTCGATTTCTGCCGCCAGCCAGAACCTACCACTGAGGCGAAGCGCTGCAGCAATCCCCGCTGCGCCCAGCGCCGACCAGGTGGAGCCAGAGCGCGGAATTGCTCGTGCGGGATCGTTGGTCGCGCCTTGGCCGCTCAGGTGCGCCACGCCGCCCGACACGACGACGAACGACTTGACCCGCGTCCGCCGCAGGAAGGTCCAGGCCAGTCCCAGCGACGCGTGCTGACGGTAAACGGTGGCGGTTCCATCGGATCCCTGGAGCGTCAGAGCTGGGCCAAGTCCGCTCACCTGAGCCATTATCCCCAGTCCGCGTGGCCATGTCACCATGGCCATCAATGAACCCATCAATTGAGGCCACTGAAGCGCAATGTCCTGCTGTGCGGTGAACCCCAGGCCCAGAGTGACCTGCGGTCGTTGCGACGGCTCAGCCGCGTGTTTGGGGGCGGTCGTGGTGGTAGCCGGGGGAGGCGCGGGCCACAAACCAGCCAGGCTGACTCGAATCAGTTCGATGGCGTTCACGGCCAGCACCGCGGCATCGTGGCTGATGTCGTCGCCCTGGATGGCCATTCGGAGAATGCTGGTTCGCCGTCCCACCCGATCCGAAACCCAGATGGCAATCGTGCGGCCCTGGGGATCGCCAATGTGAGCGATGGCAAAGGCGGCAACGGCACGGGATTCGGGCGCCACGGTTTCCACCTGGGTCGTGGGATCCTGGCTCGGGTCGAGGGTGACAAAACTGGTCTGGAACTCGGCCGCGGTCAGCTCCCCGGTGACCCGGGCGAGGGCGGTGCGGGTCAACTCGTCGACATCCGCCGGCCGTAGCACGATGACCAAGCCCCGCGACGGCGGCGCCGCGGGCAGTGACCTGGATTGAGGCGCGCCGCTGTCCATGTCGTCCCCCGCGATCGCCAGGAGGGATA
>PMLB01000291.1 GCA_003158735.1 Myxococcales bacterium
AGCGGGCACAGACCATGTTGCCCACCGGCCCGCGCGCGACACTGACGCTGGACGAAGCCTTCCGGGCGGGCGCGGCGAATGCACCGGTGACCGTCGTGGTCTATGCCTGCACGCGCTGCCCCTTCTGCAAGGTCGTGGTCCCTGCGCTTTACGCAGCGGTCACCGACGGGCCACTAGCGGGCAAGATCCGCCTATATCTGCGACCCTTTCCCTTGAAGAGCCACGAGGGCTCGACCGAGGGCGGGCTGGCCTTGCTGAGCGCAGCCAAGCTCGGCCGCCTGTGGCCGTTCACTTTGCTGGTTTACAAACGCTTCGACAGCTTCAGCCCGGCCGCCCTTCCCGAGTGG
Source organism: Myxococcales bacterium (assembly GCA_003158735.1). Taxonomy (GTDB): domain Bacteria; phylum Myxococcota_A; class Polyangia; order Fen-1088; family Fen-1088; genus Fen-1137. The sequence goes on from PMLB01000291.1 coordinate 348, forward strand.
GCTGTGGCCGCCGGACTCGATCGCGCCGCGTTCGAACAGGCTTTCGCTGATCCCAAGACCCGCGACGAGTTGGTAGCCTCCAAGCAGGAGGGATTGCGCAACAAGGTCACCGCCACGCCTGGGATATTCATTGACGGCCGGCCCTACCTTTACGAAATTAACCTGGAAGCCGTGCTCGACGTTCTGCAAGAAGCCTACGATGCCGCCGTCGCGGCAAGGAAGTAGCTTGAGATGGTCCACGCACCTCCCGGCCAGGGCGNNCCGGCTGTGCAGGTGTTGTTGATGATCTGCGTGTGGGTGGCGCCACTTGCAAGAGCGCTGCAATCGCTCAGCGAGGTGCGGCCGTCGTCGGCTTCGCAGTAACCGTGCCGACAGGTCGTTCCGCCGGTGCAAGACGCGGTTGAAGTACAGGTCGTGCAGGAAGCAGGAACGGTGCCGACCTTGCTCTCGTAGTAGCACCCGCAAGGATCAGAGGGCGCAAAGAGTGAGAGAGGGCCACCCTCAATCGAGCGTGTGACCGTCATGGCGCACAGAGGAACGATTCCCTTCTGCGCAACCAGGGCGACCGGATCTAGTCCAGACGGAATTCCGGGATCGGCCGTGTTGGTGAGAATATCGATGAAGAGTTTGGCGTTTGCATTGACCGGCGCTGGCGTTCCTCCGTCAGGCGCTCCTCCGTCGCTAGGTGACACCTTGGTCAAGTAGAACACATGCGCCCAGGCGACATAGTGCCCCTCACGAAGACTCCGCTTGTCAAAGGCGGTTGGGGTGGAATCGGGGAGATAGCCGTTGCTCTGACTCACGGCTTGGAAAGCCAGCGCCTTCAGATTAGCCCGGTTGGTCGTGCTGTCGTATGTCTCGCTGCCCAGAATGCCGATGGTCTTCTCAGGCTGCGCCGACGTGGCCACGTCGGTGGCAACGTCGTTTGATGCGCTGATCTGCTGGCCAATCCACTTCGCCGCCGGCACGCCGATCAGATAGCCCAGGCTCACCTCCACGCCCTTGGTGGGCGTGCGAATGAAATAGAAGTTCTGGTCGGTCCAAGGCGCAATGTTGGCCGTGGGGCCTGTGCCAAAGACCAGTGCAGCTTGTTCTGAACTGATGGCCACGGGCGAAGCCGCGTGCGGCACTACGAACAGCATCGATTGCACCGGGCCCTTGAAGGCAGCGAGATCGGCTGGTGGTGTGTCACTTGAACAGGCTGCGGGAAATACGATTGGGATTCCGATGTCCACATTGCGCCCGCCACTTTCCAGCGCACAGCTCGGCACGGCACCCGTGCTGGGATCCCATGTCGGGTCGCTAGGAATATAGGACGGGATCTGGGTCAGCGGTGTGCCGTGGTAGAGGGCGTCGATGATTGTGCAGGATCCGGTCGCGTACCAAACCAGGGTTATCGGATTCGCACTTTGCCGGAGGGCCTTTCCCAAGGTCTTCAGGACCGGCACCTGAGTGTCGCCGCTCATGATGTACAGTGGATTCACCAAGGACGAGCAGGCGATCGAAGGACCGCCATCGCCGGCTCCACCATCCGTCACGGAGCCGCCATCAGAGGCTTTGGTAGTATCGGCTGCGACGTCGGGTTGGGCACCGTCTGATCCCGAACTGGGGCTGCCACCGTCGCTGACCGCCGCGGTGTCCACCACTGTGTCCGACTGGGGCGCGTCCAACCCTGCCGTTGGGGAGGCATCGCTGAGGACCGGCATGTCGACTGTTGTGTCGAGTTGGGCGGCGTCCAAGCCCACATTGGGGCTGGTGGTGTCGACGGCGACCGCCACGTCGGGTTGGGCGGTGTCCAGGCCGGGACTGGCCGCATCAGCAGGCGGGGACACTGATGAGCTGCCGCATCCAGACAGTGCAGCCGCGAAGAGCAGGGAAAACAGACAGGCAAGCGCGGGTCGGATTCTAGGGACGAATGACATGGCAGCAACCTCCTCTTTCAATCGTTATGAACATTCTCATTGCAAAATGGGCCGGCGATTGCGCCTGCGCCCGAAATTCTCGACGAGTCGAACAGCTTGCTGGCGAACGACGTGGGCGGGTTCTTGCGAATGTCGTCCAACAAGCCGCACGCCACGACCTGTCCCTTTTCCAGCACTGCCACCCGGCTGGCGAGCGCCTCGACATCCATGGCGTCGTGGGTGACCAGAATGGTGGGCAAACCGAGTGAGCGAATGGACTCGGCCAAGAAGGTACGTAGCTCGACGCGAGCCTCGACGTCCAAAGAGGCGGTGGGCTCGTCGAGCAGAAGCGCCTTGGGAGACGAGGCCAGGGCGCGTGCGAGGGCAACCCGTTGCCGTTCACCGCCGGAAAGCCGCGATGGGTTTCGCTCGGCCAGCTTGCCGATTCCGAAACGCTCTAGCCATGTCATGGCTTGGTCGCGACGCTGCTTTGTGCTCAATCGCTGTGACCTGCACGCCAGTGCGAAGACCACGTTCTCGATTGCCGTGAGATGGGGGAACAGGCCAAAGTCCTGCGGCAAATAGGCGAGGTGGCGCTCTTCCGTGGGACGATCGATGGCTAGCGCCGCGTCGAAGAGAACCTCGTCGGAAAGCAAGATGCGACCGCGCTCAGCTTTG
>PMLB01000345.1 GCA_003158735.1 Myxococcales bacterium
TGGCCTCGGATTGAGCATCGCGGAGCACTTGTTGGTTCTGGTCAGTCCATCCAAAGGATTTGCCGATGCCTATCGTCGCGATGATGCCAAGCATCGTGGTCGAGCTTGAGCCCTTACGAGAAATCCCAACCGTCATTCCGTACCGGTTCATGTGGGCGTGAAGCTCATCGATTAGGGCCGTGGGCTGCCCGGAAAAGTCAGTGAAGAAGCCTGCCTGAAAAGCGGTCTTTGCGCTCAAACGGTACTGCGCGCCGATACTCAGGTTGACCACCGTCAACCGTCCCTGCGGAACTCCGATAGGTATCGCAGCGCCGATCGGCGCACCACTGGCATTGTAGGCTGTGAGGCTAGTGCTTCCATCGTGGGCACGAACGCTTTGGTGGGTGGACTCGGGCAGCGACAGGCTGAGATCGGCTGCCAGCAGCCAGTCTGGCAGTTCGAGTCCCCCACCCAGGCGCAGGTTCAGCGGGAGACGCTGGTCGATGTTGAGATTGCCGTCGTAGGCGCGGCGGATGTAGCCGTTGTCCATGTCCGTCTCCATCACCAGAACGCGGCCACCGCCTCCGAGGGTTATCACCGGCGATCTCATGCTGAGACCAATCCACGTCTTGTCGCTCGCCCGGTACTGGGCGCCGACCGACATTGCCGCTTGAATCGCCCAGAACTCGTCCTGCTCGACGTACGAGTTGGCCCCCGCCGGCCCTGTGCTGTCAGCGGTCCACTGCTCAAAGTCCGAGTAGAGCCCGCTGGAACTCCAGTAGCCGACCTGCAGAGAAGCGCCCGCGCAGAGCCGGGGGCCGAAGCAGGCGCCCCAGCCAGGCACGATCCACAGGGTCTGTTCCAGCAGACGCTCCCGGACGTGGTAGTCGTCGCCGGCCCACTTAGTGTCGTCGAGTGCTAGCTCGTGGCGGGCGAAGTCAGGTACCACCAGGGCCAGGCCGACCGCGTGGTGGATGCCATTGCCGAAGACACCCAGCGGCCTCACGTACCCGACGGAACCAGGGAAGATCGCGCTTGTCCACCCGGCCAGATCGAGGCCGTCGACCCAGCCTTTGGTTCGTTCGATCTGTACGCCGTAGACGTTGAGCGTGGCCGAAATCCCCTCCTCCGTGACACGGCCCAGGCCCGCTGGATTGTACCAAGGCGCGGTACCGTCATGGGTGACGGCTACCGCAGCCCCGCCCATGGTACTCGACGTCTCGCCCACGGGGTACGGCTGATCGCTTTCTCCTGCCCGCGCATCGGCCGACAGAACCAGCAGAGTCCAAAGAATCACCGACGACGCTGTTCGACGTTGCCAATATCGCAAGATTAGACCTCCGCTCACAAGTGAATGGTGATGGCCTATGAAGGGCCGCTCGCAAAAGTGCCCGCGCGTCGACTACTGCGCCTCTGGCTCTGGGTCCTCGCCGCTCCCCTCTGCGTTCTCAGCAGCGGGCGGGGGAGTAGACAAATCCTCACCCTTGGCCGTATCCGCAAGGTCCTCCCGCACGGACACTGGCGCCGGCGTGGGTGTGGTGTTGGCGTCGAGCGCATGGATCTCGTCCGCATTGAAAGTCGCGGACGGCCGGTCCGGGAACGAAACCCGCACCTTGCGGGCCAGCACATCGAGGTCGTCCACCCGCCCCACGCCGTCGGGCGTGTGCACCTGCTTGCCCACCCTGGGCAGGCCCTTGCCTGCTTCCACGTACTGCGCATCCTCGTACATTAGGCAACATTTGAGGCGCCCGCACTGGCCCGCCACCTTGGTGGGGTTGAGCACCAGGCGCTGATTCTTGGCCATCTTGATCGACACCGGCACGAAGTGCGGCAGGAAAGTCGAGCAGCACAGCTCGCGGCCGCAGGACCCGATTCCGCCCACCAGCTTGGCTTCGTCGCGCACACCGGTCTGCCGCATTTCAATGCGGGCGTGCAGGCGGGCCGACAGGTCGCGCACCAGATCGCGAAAGTCGATGCGTTTTTCCGACGAGAAGCAGACCAAGGCTCGGTCGCCGCCGTGGCCGACGTCAACCCGAAACACCTTGATAGGTAGGTGCAACGCGCGGGCTCGCTCGCGGGCAAAAGCCAGCGCGTCGGCCTCTCGCCGCTGCTCCTCTTCGGCGCGCGCTAGGTCGCGGGGCTCGGCCCTGCGCAAGATGCGGCCCAACGTGCCGCCACCCTTGCGCACGGCGGTCGGCACGCTGACCGTGGCCACGGTTCCGCCGGATCGGTCGTCCACCATCACCGCTTCGCCACGCCGAAACACCATGGTGCCTGGGTCGCAGTCGATGGTCGGGCTGGTGGGCGTGTACTTCACACCCACGACTCTGCGCTCTTCCGGCCGCGGGGCAGGCAGGTCGCGCGGGGCAGGTCGCGGCGCGGGCGGGGCTGGTAGATCGTTCATGACGCCTCCACGGCCGAGGAGCGAATGTCCATCATCATCTTCTCTAGCGCGGTGACCGCATTCACGTTGGCGGCCAGGGCCGAGCGAGCATCCAGCACCGCGGTCACGGCCCGGCGCAACGGTATGAAACTGTGTCCGCGCTGACACGCGGCCGTGGGTCCGGCCATCTCGGCGCTGTGATTGCCCAAGACAACCAGATCCTGTGCCCCGGCCGCCAGGGCCAGGGCATCCCGGTAGAAACCGGCCAGCAGCACCAGCGCCTCGGGCAGGTCGTTCCGCTCTTCCTTGTCGGAAAAGGCTGCGGCAGCATCGAAGATTGGTCCCATCTCGCTGGCCGCCGCTGCCTGGCGGAAGCGGCTGGCCACCGTCCACAGACTCGACTCCTCCTCCGACGCGCACAACTCGAACAGGCGCGCCGCTGACCCGCCCGCCGTGGCCGCGGCGGTTTGGGCGCGCGCGCGATCGATTCCTTGGCGGGCGGCCAAATCGATCAAAGTGGCAGGGGTGAGGCCGACGAAGCGCACGCGCTGACAGCGGGAGCGAATGGTGGGCAGCAGGCGAGCCGGCGCAGACGTGACCAGCACAATGAAATTGCCGGCCAGGGGTTCTTCCAGGGTCTTGAGCAAGCAGTTGGCTGCGCTGGGATTGAGACAATCGGCCTGGTCGACGATCAGTGCGCGGGCGGGTGCCTCGTACGGCCGGGTCGAGGCCAGCGCCACGATGTCCTTGGCCTGCTCGATCAAGAATTGGGTGGTCTCAGGCACCAGCACGCGCACGTCAGGGTGCTGGCCAGCCAGGATGCGCCGGCACACATCGCAGGTGCCGCAGCCCTGCTGGGGTTCCTGCGGGCAGCACAGGGCCAGCGCCAGCCCCAGGGCGGCGCTTCGCTTGCCCACGCCGTCAGGCCCGTCGAACAAGATGGCGTGGGCCAGACGCCCCGACGCAACCGCGCGCAAGAGCAGCGCGGTCGCCCGATCCTGGCCCGCGATGTCGCGTAGACGCATCGACGACAACGGTAGCAGAAAGTTCCGGCCGAATCGACAGGCGCGCGCGGTCCCAGTAGACTTGCAGCCATGGGAATCCTCGGACGACTCTCTACTTTGGTGAAATCCAACGTCAACGACCTCATCGACTCGATGCAGGACCCGGCCAAGGAGATCGATCAACTTGTTCGGGACATGGAGGATTCGGTGCGCGAGGCGCGCAGCGAAGTCGCGCAGTGCCTGGCCGAGGAGAAACGCATGGGCAAACGCGTGGACGATCTGGCCGAGGAGGTCAAGTCCTGGGACGGGCATGCGATGCGGGCGGTGCAGGCGGGCGACGACGCCCTGGCCAAGGAGGCGCTGCGCCGCAAGGCCGAAAAGGAAGCTGATCGCATCGAAGCGGAAAAGGCGCTGTCCGATCAGCGGGCATACTCGGTGCAACTGGGCGCGGGACTGAAGGCGTTGCAGGCGCGGGTGCAGGACGTGAAGCTGCGCCAGGGAACCCTGCGTGAGAAGGCGCGTGCTTCTAAGCGAGGCGAGAGCCCGATTTCCAGCAAGACCTCAGCCTTCGAGAATTTCGATCGAATGTCAGGAAAGATCGAAAATCTCGAGGCCGAGGTCGGCCTCAACGACGAGCTGAGTGGCCAGAGCGCGGCCTCGGTCGCCGCCGAGCGCAAACTGCGCGAGATGAGCGAGCAGAAATCAGTCGACGACGCGTTGGCTGATTTGAAGAAGAAGCTGGGGGGATAGTTAGAGCTAGGAGTTTCACCACAGAGAGCACAGAGGCCACAGAGGCGGATCTGAAAAGGGGAAAGGGTTGGCTCCCGTCCGGTCCGAACCCTTCTTCACTTCCGATCTCTGTGTTCTCTGTGCTCTCTGTGGTGAAAAAAGCTAGCTTTTCTTGCGCTCTAGACCCGCGAGGCGGCGGGCGGTGAGGAATAGCAGGATGGCCAGGGTGGCGATGATCGCCAGGCCGGCCAGAAGTATGCCCACAAGAAGTTTCCGGCTGGCTGGATCCATCTTGAGCGGACCTACGCTGGCCAGGGCCGGCGCGCGCTGCGATGGCACTTCTGTTGCGGGTGTGACCACCACGGCCACTGCTTCCGGCGAGAGGCCAGCCACGCTGCCCGCGACCAACTTCTGCACGTCGGCCTCGCGCAGGGGGGCTGGCGCCGGCCGCACCTTGAGCAACACAGCCGCCTGCGCGGCCACACGCGGTTTGCCGTCCACTGTCAGCGGATCGGGCTCGGGAAGCACCAGGTGCACCCGCGCCGTGACCACACCGTCGGCCGTCTCCAGGGTGCGCTCGATTTCTCCTGCCAACGCTTCCAGGTAGCGGGCGCGTTCCTCGGTGGGCGTGGGCACCAGGCTGGCCTGTTTGTAGACCTCGCCGAACCCAGCGCGCCGGCCGCGCGGCAGACCTAGCGACTGCAGGATCTGCAGCGCGCGCACGGCATGGACCTTGGGCACGCTGATGACGAAGGCCTCGCTGTTGACCTCGTCGCGGGCCTTGCAGGCCTCGATTCCGCCTCGCTCCAGGGCGGTCAACACCTCATTGGCCGCAGTTTCGTCGAGGCCATGCTGGATAGGCGTCGAACATCCGATCGCCAGTGCCACCGCGACTGTCCACAAAGCGCGCATGGCGCCCGAGACTAGCAGAAACTGCTTCGCACAGGGGCGACAACTGCTGGGCAGCGGATGGAAGTTAGCTTTTTCACCACAGAGAGCAGAGAGGGCACAGAGCCGGAGCGGAAGGGAATTGGTTTCGCGCAGTCTAGATTCGTTCTTCCCGACCGGGTCTGGTCCGAACCCTTTCCCTTCCGACCTCTGTGTTCTCTGTGCTCTCTGTGGTGAAAAGAGCTAGCCAGCACCGCACTACTCGGCGCCCGCGCTGGTTTCTTCCTCTTCCAGCACCTGGCGCAGACGATCGACGGCGCGGGCATGCAGGCGAGAGACCCAGGACTTGGACAGCCCCAGCTCCGCGCCGGCGGCTTCCAGGTTCCTGTCCTCGAAGTAGTGCAGCTGCAAGAGGCGCCGTTCCTTGTCCGGCAGCTTGTGCAGGGCTTTGCGCGCCCGTGCCTGCAGATGCAGACGTTCCAGTTGCTGGTCAGGCGGTGGCAGGCGTTCATCGGTCACGCTGGCCGCTGCCTCCAACGAGGTGATGTGGACCGTGGCCACACCGCTCAGGACCTCCGCAATCTCCGCCAAGGTCTCGGCCGCATCGCGAACCTGGCCGGCGGGCGCGGCCCCGGCGCCCTCTTGCTCAGCCCGATTGCGCAGATACTCATTGGCGCGCTCCTCAGCGCGATAGCGGGCGTAGTCGCCCCGCGAATACCATCCCATGGTGCGCATGCCGTCCAGCATGGCGCCGCGGATGCGGTAATAGGCGAAGGTGGAAAAGGCCACACCCTGCCGAGAATCGAAGCGACTGGCTGCCTCGACCAGACCCTTGGCTCCGTAGGCTACCAATTCGTCGAGGTCCAAGGTGCGGCCCAGACTTCGCCGAAGCTTTCCGGCAATCGACCGCACCAGATCGAGGTTCTCCTCGACAAGCCGGTCGCGGTCGTGCCCCATAGCGCACCGAATAGAGCAGACGCCGGGCGGTGTTGACAAGAGATAACTCAGGAGCACTCACACCGAGAAATTCAGGCCAATGGGCCGACACGTATTGCCAGCGGTTCAATTTCTTGCACAAGTGTCTGATGAGCAACAACCTGAGCCTCAGTGTTGGGTTCAGCCTTGAACCGCCCAGTCGTTTCCTTCACTATCCGGTCATGCTTGATCTCGTTTGCTCCTGGCTGCTGATCGCGTTCGTTTCGAGCGTCGCGATCGTCACCTTGATTCTCTACCTGGTCGGCAGACGAGCGCGCAGCGACCGGTTGGAGGGTCATGGCGGCGTGATGCTGGGCCGCGGGTTGATGGAGTCCACCTACTTGCTGTTCCGTCCGGTGGAGAAGGTTCTGCTCGCCCTGCGGGTGACGCCCAACATGATCACCACGTTCTCGCTGATTCCGGCGCTGCTCTCGGCAGTGGCCCTGGGGTACGGGCACTTCGGCGTGGGCGCCATGCTGGCCACCCTGTCCGCGTTTTCCGACATGCTCGACGGCATCCTGGCGCGCCATCTGAAATTGACCTCTGACGTGGGCGAGCTGTTCGACGCCGCGGCGGATCGCTACGTGGAGTTCTTCCTTCTCGCCGGACTGGTCTTCTACTTCCGCGACACGCCAGTCATGCTGATCCTTGTCTTGGCCGCGATTCAGGGGTCGTTCATGGTCAGCTACGCCACGGCCAAGGCCGAATCCTTGGGCGTTCCGCCGCCCAGGGGCGCGATGCGCCGGGCTGAGCGGGCTGTGTACCTGATCCACGGCTGTGCCTTCGTTCCCGTGGCGGGCATGGCATGGCCCTCCGTGACAGGAACTTCCATCCTGCACCTAAGTCGAGAAATCCCCATCGAAGTTGCCGTTTTGGTGGTAGCAACAGTGACCAACGTGTCCGCAGTCCGGCGATTCTTCCGCATCGCCGCTTCCCTGCGGGCCCGCTCCGCATGAACCCGTCGCAGCCCAAGAATCAGAAGCCCAACATCGTCACTGCTGTTCCTGGCCCGCGTAGCCAGGCGCTGCGCAAGCGCGAG
>PMLB01000335.1 GCA_003158735.1 Myxococcales bacterium
TCCCGTACAAGACCATGGCCCTGGATCTGGAGGCCATTCTTGCGAGCCTGACCCGGATCTACGTGAGCCGTAACGATCTTGACATGGTTGAACTCATAACCTCATGCCAGCCGGAGCTCTTCCCCGTCGGCAGCTTCGATGCCGAGGCCGAGCGCTACGAATACGTACTGAAACTCGCAGTTCCCGTCAAGTTTCACAACCACCTTCGCGACAACGTCGACAAGATCCAAGCGCAATTGCTGGCCGACATCGCCACGGTCACGGTTCCCTACTCTCACGAATCCATATCCGCGGTTTTCGTCGCGCTGAAGATCGAGCAAGACTTGGGATGGCGCGACGCAGCTATGGACTTGATCGTGGAAGGACGCGGCCGGGATACGAAGAAGGAAAATGACATTCTAATCATGCATGCTCCCGCTGACGAAAACGGCATTGTGGGCGAAATGAAGGCGGCATTGGCCAAGAAGAATGTGAGAGTGGCGACGCATTCAATCGTATCGGTCAAGGACAAGGACATTAACCGCGCGCTTGCCGAATACGACAAGCGCTCTCACTTCGGTGTGTTCGTGGTTTCGCAAGCCGCAACAAGACTGCCGTTCCAGCAGGATACCCTGGGCAGAATCGTCGGATACCTTACTAACCCCGCAAAGAACTTCTGCCAGATCTGGAACAAGATCGAACGAATGGACGTCGCGAACTTCAGCCCCGCGCTTGCCAGAAGCCTGGCCTTGTCGACAGGAAGGATGACAGTGGACCAAGTGTGCGGGTTTCTCATGAAGTACGCGAATCTCGGGTAGCCAACGGCAACCGCCATAGTGTAGCTTCTTCAATCACGACGACCGACGCTGACGCTTGCCACGGCGCCGAAGCCGCCTGGCCAAACCGAGCACCAACATCGCGCCCCAAGGGACGGCGCCGCGGTCGAACCCGGCGAGATGACAGCTGCACCCTGATTTCCCCGTGGCTTTGGGTACCTGAACGAACCCGCTCTGGATGGGGCTGGCGTTGCCGCTGTTGTCCACCGCGGCGACACCCACTGTGTACAGAATCCCGTTCTGTAGAGACGTCGACTCCATGGTTCCTCCATGCCTGACCTGGCCTGTCTCGAACACGAGGGGCAGTCTACTCCATCGCGTCCCAGGTAAAGAATCGTCGTGAGCGGGCACCAAATATCACGTCGAGACACGTTCGCGTCTCGGCGTAGAATCGAGCTCAGGAGTTTCATGTCTCGCATCTTCAAAGTGCTGCTACCTTCTTGCTGGCTGCTCGTCTGTAGTTGCAGCAGTGGCTCAGGCTCACGGGTGAGCCCCATCGACGCGTTCAGCGGCGACCCTGATGTCCCCACTGCAGCCGGCGGAGCGGCGGACACCTCCGCCGTTGGAACGGGTGGCGCGCAGGAAACGGCCGATCTTGCAGGCGCGGGCGGGGCCATTTCGACGGGCGGGACCGCATTGGATGGCGGAGTGGATTCCAACGGAGGCGCTACCGGCGGATTGCCCGCCATCGGCGGTTCGACGTCATCAGCCGGCACGCTTTCGACTGGCGGCACCACCAGCACGGGCGGATCACACGCCACCGGCGGTTCGACGTCATCAGCCGGCACGCTTTCGACTGGCGGCGCCACCGGCACGGGCGGCGCCACAGCCAGCGGCGGAGTGGATGCAGGCACCGGCGCCGGCACATGCGGCGACGGCGATCCCAACCTGCCCCCGGAGCCGACCATCCCGCCTGCCTGCGCGACCCTGCCAGCAACCCAAAACGTTCCCGCAGGGGGTGTCCCGAGTGAAACCAGTCTTGACACGTCGGCCATCCAGAAGGCGCTCACCGCATGCGCCTCGGGACAGGCGGTCAAGCTCACCACGGGCGGTGCGAACAATGCGTTTGTGACTGGACCGCTGACGCTGCCTTCGGGAGTAACCTTGTGGGTGGACGCTGGCACGACACTCTACGCAACACGCGACCCAAAGGTGTGGGGCGCGGCCACTGCGCTTGTTTCAGTGAGCGGCTTGAACTCGGGAATCGTGGGAGACGGGGTTATCGATGGCCAAGGCGGCGAGCCGAACCTCGGCTCCAGCCAGTCTTGGTGGGACCAGAATGCGGGCAGTAGCGGCAACAGTCCGGCGCTGATCGCGGTGAAAGGCGCGACCAACTTCACCCTGTACCGAATTACCCTGCACAATTCGCCGAAATTCCACGTAAAGCTGGGCTCCGCCGGGTTCGTTGTGTGGGGCGTGACCATCAAGGCGCCGACCGCGGCGAGCAACAGTGCCGGCACGGCATTGACCTACTCGAACGCGCACAACACAGATGGGATCGATCCAGGCGAAGCGGCCAGCGACGGCAGCATCGTTTGCAGCAAGATCAGCACAGGCGACGACCAGATCGCCATCAAGGGTTCGAGTGCCACTGGGGTCAAGCACCTGGTCATCGCCCACAATCACTTCGGCGCTGGCCACGGCATATCCATCGGCAGCGAATTCACGGGAGGCGTGTCGGACATCAATGTCTACGATCTGTCCATCGACGGCCTGAATATGGGCACCAGCGGCGGCAGCTCGAACGGAATTCGCATCAAGTCGGACACCAGCCGGGGCGGGCTGGTCAACAACGTGAGCTACGGCGACGTCTGCGTGCGGAACCTGTCCAACCCGATCCTTTTGACTCCCAAGTACTCCACCGCCACCGGCGCCTTCATTCCGCAGTACACCAACATCAAGATCCAGAATTTCCACGGATTGAGTGGCGGTTCGAACACGCCCCTGGTCACGCTTGACGGGTACGATTCGTCGCACATGAACAGCATCACACTCGACAACGTGGTCATCGACGGGATTTCAGCGGCGAATGTGACTGCATCATACACAAGTGTGACGCTAGGCCCAGGCAACGTGAACTTCATCCCGTCAGGTACGAATGTGAACGTAACCAACAGTATCTCAGGATCAAGCACGCCGAATCCGTGCACCAACAAATGGGTCACGTTCTGACCTGGCGCCCGTCGTCCATAACCGGCTGTCCACGTTTCCTCACAAAGGCTGGCGTGCTTCCGCGCCCCAACACCACGGGTGCCCATCGCTGTCGAGCACGCATACGGTTGCGCCACCCACGCTGACTTGGGTAAACATCTGGGACTCCGTCGAAGTACCTCCACAATCACCCCAACACGCGAGGTTGCCATCGCTTCGCAGGCCGCAGGCGCAGACGTACGCGTAGCCTTGGAATCCACCGCCCGAGCTAATCTGCACAAAGGCATCCGAGGGTGGATCCGCGGTTTCGTCCGTCGAGAGGCTGGCCTGCCCCCAGCAGGTGACCTTTCCGCTGGTTCGGATGGCGCAGGACCAGCATTCTCCCGCGCTGACATGCTCGAAGGTACCGGAAGGAGCTAGGCTCTGCCCGCAGGAATTGTCCCCCCAGCACACAATCGTCCCATCCGATTGCAGGGCGCAAGCGTGGTCGCCCGAGGTACTCACCTCGCGGAAAGAGCCGGCCGGCGCTGCGGTTTGGTTGAAGGTGTTGTCACCCCAGCACAAGACCGCGCCGTCGATCCTGACGGCGCAGGTTTGTTGGAAGTCGGTCGCCGGCGCGGCGCTAACTTGGATGAAGGTGCCTGGGGGAGCTGTGCTCTGGCCCCACCGGTTGTCGCCCCAGCAGGCAATGGTGCCATCCGTCTTGATTCCACAAGTGTGAATCATCCCGGCGCTGACCTGAACGAATTGCGCTGCCGGCGGCTCGGTCTCCCCAAAGAGGGTTGAGCCCCAGCAGACGACCGCCCCGTCGGTTTTCAGGCCACACACATGCGAGCCTCCCGCGCTGATCTGGTTGTAGCTGCCAATGGGCGGCACGGTTTCCCCACAGCGACCTTCGCCCCAGCAGACTACGTTTCCGTCCACCTTGAGCCCGCAAGCATAGCCGTAGCCAACCCCGATTTCCTCGAACGAGCCCGCGGGTGTCGTCGACAGAGCGGCATCTCCCCAACACGCGAGCGACAGGTCCGATCGTATTCCACACGTGGCATTCCAGCCCGCCTGGATGGCCTTGAAGGTACCTTCCGGAGGGGATGTGGTGTCACCACCGTACAGGCCCCAGCAGGTCACGGTGCCATCGCTGCGGATGGCGCAGGCGTGTGACTCGCCCACAGCCACGGAGGTGAAAGTGCCAGCGGCTGCCACGGGAGCGGTCGTGCGACCTGAATTGTTCCAGCATGCGAGCGTTTGATCCGGGGTGACGCCGCAGGCGGAGGAGGTGCCCACACTGATCGACATGAAGACATCCGAGGGCGTGGTAGTCCCTGACTCACCCCAGCAAGGAACGGTGCCGTCCGACCGTCGCCCACAGGCGTACGACTGCCCGATGCCTACCTCGACGAAGGCGCCAGCGGGCAAATTGCTCTGGATTTGGCTGTCGAAGCCCCAGCAGACCGTAACTCCGTCGGAGTCGATGGCACACGCGCTCGACTCGCCTGCGATGACCGATTGGAATCGCCCCGGGGGCGGTGTGCTGGCAACGCCGCTGCCGCAGCCCCAGCATGCGATCGACCCGTCGCTGCTACGAAGCGCGCATGCGAATCCCGTGCCTACGCTCAAATGTGAGGCGACTCCAGAGAAGGCTGCATCCGGTCTGGCGGTGCTGGAATCAGGTATGGCAGCGCTGGCGTCGAAGTCAGGTGGCGCGTCGCTAGCTTCGGCATCTAGTAGGTAGAGGGCTGTTCTAGAACCGCAGGCTGTAAGAAAAGTCAAAGCCACGGCGACTGCGAGCAGAAAGCGGCTGTGGACGTAGGCATGCATGGGCAACCAGTAGGCGAGCTCGGGACGCCAACTTGATGTTACACCCGAAGTAGCGTCCGCAACGCTACTGCCCCTTGAAACATTTCATTGCTGAGGGCTTGCCCATGAAGATTTTGGTTGTGTTCGGCCTTGCCACCTGGGGCGGTGTAGAGCCCTTCAGAATCTGCGCGCCGCCGTGATCACCGTCGCGTCGGGACTGAACGATGGCAGGACGACCCAAGCAGTGTGGGCCCGGGCTGGCGCCCGTCCCTGTTGCGTGCGCCGGAAACCTTCGCCGGTGGCGACGCCGATGGGATAGGCCATGAGAGCGCCGGCGATGGCTTCCGAGAACCAGTGCATCGAGCCGCCCCGGAACGAGATCACGCCGAACATCATGGCGGCCACACTTGCCGCGCCCGCCAGCTTGAGCGCCCAGCTGTCTGGGTAGTAGGCGGCCAACGACGAGCAGGTGGCCATGGTGACCGCCACGTGGCCCGATGGCCAGCCGTGCACGATGCCGCCGCGGCCCACTCCGAAGCGAAAAGTGTGGCTCAGCGACCGCATATCGGGCGCCACCGGTCCGACCAGCTCATCTTTGGGCGGCGGCCGTCCGGTAATCAGCTTGAGCACGGTCACGTAGCCCAAGGTCAGGGCATTGGCCTGCAGCACCGCATAGGCCGCGCCCAGGGCCTCGTCGTTCTTGCCCCAGTAACCCTTGGCAAACAGGCCACTGATGACGCCCACCGGTCCCGCGACGCCCAGGATCACGGCCGGGTACGCGGCCTGGCCCCAGACGGTGTGGTGGTGAAAAGCCTGGCGCACCTCATAGTCCACGTCGAGGCGACTCATCAGCGCGGTCTGGCCGATGGCGGTCAGGTGCAGCGCCAGATTCCAGCCCCAAAAGCTCTCGGCCGCGTTCCGCCCCAGACCATCAATCGGGCTGGGCCGGGCCGGGACCGCCGGGGCATCGCGTGCGTCGGATGCCTTTGGGTCGCTCGTCGCTGGAGCTGTCGCGGGCGGGGCTGGCTCAGCCGTCGACTCGCCGGCTGCGACGAACGTGCCGACAGCAAGGGCCCAGGCACCGAAAAAGCGCACTATCCGCGAGTAGCCCACGGCCCAAGGATAGCAGCTGGTGTTGGTCAGCAGCACGCGAAAGCCGTGCCCGTCATCTGCCACTGGCAACGCGACCGCCCCCTGAAGCATCCTACTGACAACGAACCAGCGAGAGCTTGCCCATGAAGATCAACCGGATTACGCCCTTCCTTTGGTACGACGGCCAGGCCGAGGATGCAGCCAAGTTCTATTGCTCCATCTTCAGGAAGTCGAAGATCCACAGCGCCTCGCCCATGTCCGTCACCTTTGAGCTGGACGGCCAGATGTTCTACGCGCTCAACGGCGGGCCCCAGTTCAAGTTCAATCCCGCCGTGTCTTTCTTCATCAGCTGCAAGGACCAAAAAGAGGTCGACTACTACTGGAACAGGCTGCTCAAGGGCGGCCAACCCAGCCAGTGCGGCTGGCTACAGGACAAGTACGGCTTGTCCTGGCAGGTCGTACCCGCGGCCCTGGGTGAATGCCTCGGCGGCAAGGACCGCAAAGGCGCCGAGCGGGCCATGCAAGCCATGATGGGGATGGTGAAACTGAATGTGAAAGCGCTGAAAGACGCCTATGCCGGCAAGCCCGCCGCGCGCCGTTGAAGAGCCTAAGAAGTACTCGCTTCCTTGACACACGCAGCACCAAGCGGTAGCTCCTTTGTGTGAGCGATCGGGCGTTCATCTTTTCCGTCACAGGGTTCGTGCTCGCGTGCAGCGGAGGGGGGATAAGAAGACCTGTTGGAACGCAAGACGGCGGCGCGGATACCGGGAGCAACCAAGCAGCAAGCGATGCTGCCGTGACAGAAGCGGCCAGTGATGCCACCTCGATGGACGCAGGAGAGCTCGCTTGCGGGGACGCGACCTGTGGGCCGTCCCAGATCTGTCTCTACCCTGCCTACGGATGCATCCTGCTCGTGTTGTTCGACGCGGGCACTTGCCCTGATGGGTGGGAGTACTCCGACGCAAGTGGCCACTTCTGCATCCAGTCTCCCCCGTCGCCATCGTGCGTGTCTCTGCCTCCCGGAACGGGCTCGTTCGATTGCTCCGGACAAGACGCCGGCCCGACCTGCGGAACTGTGAGCACGCCTCTCCCGAGTGGTTGCAGCCGTATTTGTCGCGCAATCTGCATCTAGCACTGCTGATTGAAATTCGG
>PMLB01000467.1 GCA_003158735.1 Myxococcales bacterium
CAAGCAGTTGGTCATCGATCTGGGCGGACGACATGCCCAAGAAACCAAGAAAGTCACCATCGATTCACTCGGACTTCAGAAAGACAGCATCTACGAGCTGGCGGTTTTTCACGCGGAACGCCACACTGACCAGTCGAATTTCGAGATTCAAACCACGCTGGCCTTTACCGACTGTGGCAGCATAATCATACAGAAGTAGGTCGTCGCCGGTGTCCGAGGCTGCGCATGCGATAGCGAACGATCTCGCCCAACACGCGCACGATCCGTCGCAGGGCCACCTCGCGGCTCTGTCCCACCTCGCGCACGAAGGGGCGAATGGTGACCGGGGCGAAGCGACTGCCTGCGCGGCGTAGTCGATCGAGCAACTCGAAGCTGAACAGGAAGGTCTCGCTGCGCACGCTGGCCAAATCGATGGTCGCAAGCCAGCGCCGGTGAAAGACGTAGGTGCCGGCGAAATTCACGCGCAGCCCGCCCAAGCCCCGCACCACGAAACGAAAGGCCAGCGATATCAGGCGGCGCTGCTCGCCCGAGGGTGGCGCGACGTAGGTGCTGACCGCGGTGGTCTCGGGCGCAACCCAGGGCAAGAAGGCCAGCAGCGATTGCGGGCGGACCTGGCGATCGGCGGGAAGGTGGGCGACATAGTCGCAGCGAGCGGCGGCGTATCCGCTGCGCATGGCCGCGCCCATACCCAGATTGCGCGCGTGGCGCACGACGCGCACGTCGCCCTCGCTGGCGGCCTCGGCCTGGGCCGCAGTGCCGTCGCTGGAGCCGTCGTCGACCACGATGATCTCGTAGCCCGTCAACCATAGACGTCCCACGCGCCGACAGTCGCGCACAGCGGCCGCAACGGAAGCCTCCTCGTTCCACGCCAGCAACACCATGGACAGGCTGTGCAGGCTGCGCGTGGCGCGAATCAAATCCGCGGCCTCGCTGACCTCGGTGACCACGAAATCCGCACCGGCCGCTTCCAGGCGCGGCACTTCAGTCATGGAGTGCGCGTGCCCGATGGCGACGAGCAGAGGCCCAGGCGCGGCCCGCCGAGTTTCCACGACTGAACCCATGTCCGCTGGGTGATCGCCCACCAGAAACACGCGATCGACGCCTGCCGCCTCGGGCGCCGCGAGGATCGCAAGCACCGGCGCCGCGGCCGGTTTGATCGATGCCGCGCCCTCGCGCGCCTGGATAGCGAAGAAGCGCGTCGGATCGATTGCAACCGCGCGCAGAGCAGCCAGTGCAGCCGCGTGGTGGTTGTTGGTGTACAGGGCGACCGGCAAGCCGGACAAAGCTTGCAGGAGAGCCCGCGCCCCAGGATGGATCGAGCAGGTCGGGGCACACCGGGTCTCCTCCGCGTCGATCACCGCCCATAGGCGGGTGGCCAAACGGGTGCCGGCCTCGGCATCGCGCGCGCCGACTTCCGCGCAGGCGGCTGCGATGCCGCTGAGCAGGCCCTGTCCCTCGACGCTCATACCCTCGGAAGCCAAGATGCCGCTGACCTCGCGGCGCACGTCCGCGCCGTCCAAGTGAAGGTCCACCAGGACGCCGTCCATGTCGAGAATGGCTACGGCAGGCGGCCTACTCATCGGCCCGGCCCGTCCAGATCGCGCGCCAGCACCGGGCCACAATCGAGGGTGCGCAACCAGTACACGCCGGGGGCAATGGGGTCGATGAGCGGCGCACCGGGGATGCTTTCGTCGAAGGCCAAGCGCACCGCCCAGTAGGGGAAGTTGCAGCCCGCCTCGGTGTAAAAATGGATGGTGGTGCCGAAGCGACCCGCGTTGATCTCGGTGACCCGGGGCTGGCCGGCCTCGTCCTCGGTCATGTCCACGAAAAAGATCCCACGCGGCGTTCCTGGCAATGCCCGCACGGCTGCCTCGCCCGTGCTGCGCACCTGGGGATGGGCGATGGTGCGGCTGACTGCCGGAGCGCCGGTGATGCCGCTCGGGCTGACATGCGGAATCACGTACTCCAACCGCTCGCGGGTCTGCGCCGCGACCAGATGGCCGTCGTGGAACAGGCCGCACCAGGTAAGGTTGCGGCCGGGCAAGAAGCGGCTGGCGATGAAGCCACCCCAGCCGCGGTAGTGATCGACCCAGGCGATGGCGTGCGCCGCCTCTCGGCAGGGCAAGGACGCCACGCCGATGCCGATGCCAGGCGCGCCCGAGCCACGCACCCAGACGGGACGCGTGGGGATGGCGGCGAAAGCGGCGCGCAGGTCATCCTCGCGATCGATGGCAAAGGTGTCGGGCACCGGCACGCCGGCCGCGCGCAGGGTGCGGAAGGTTTCCCACTTGGAGTCCGCGCACAAGATGGCTTCGCTCTCGGGCAAGAACAAGTGCACCTTGCCCAGCTCGCTGCGGTGGCAGGCGATGGTGCGCACCTCGACGGGATGGGTGGGTAAAATGAGATCGATCCCCTCGTCAGCCACGATGCGGGCCAGGGCCGCGAGGTAGGCGTCGGTCTCGCGCGCGTGGGGGATCAAGAAGGTGCGATCCGCCAGAGAGAGCGGGACATGATAATGGTTGGCTTCCGTGCCTAAGAGCGACAGCGACTCGGGCGCCGCGCGCAGCGATCGGATCAGGTTGCTGCCCAACGGGCCACCGGTGCCGGTCACCAGAATCCGGCGGGGGTTCACGGCGCGTGCTCCTTGCGAGCCTCTTGTGCGAAGCGCTCGGCAGTGCGGCCCCCGAAAACATGGAGGGCGCGGAATTTCTCGGCCAGCGCGCCCAGGGTTCGCATCTCTGCGCCGCGCAGCTGGCCCACCACATCGAGAAACAGGGCGCGGATGCCGGGACCCTCGCGCCGCAGTTTGCGCGCCGCCGTCGGATCGGCGAGCGACGGTTTGGCCGCCTGGTAGCCGGCGATTTCGCGGGTATTGAGAAAGAGGTGCACCGGATGGAAATTCAGCACCTTCAAACCAGGCTGATCGAGCCGCAACGCCGCACAGTCGAAGCGTCCGTCGAAGTAGAGACAGTGAACGTCGTCTTCCCAAAACAGTGGTAGGCGCACCAGTCCGCTCCAGTCGTAGTAGGGCTCGAGGCCGGAATGCAGGAACATGAGATCGTTGGAGAAGTAACGCATGCCCTTGCGCTGGAAGAGCGGCAG
>PMLB01000265.1 GCA_003158735.1 Myxococcales bacterium
GAGCGAAGCGAGCGGGGTGGAGGGGGCAGGTGGGGGGCCGAAGGGCAGAGCGAACTCTTTGAGGGTTCCCATGATCGCGTAGGCGTAGGCGGGCTTCGCCCGCCGGAGCCAGAGCGCGGGAGCATCTGGGAACCCTTTGAGGGTTCCCATCTCAAACAGAGGAGGAGAAGGGATTCGAACCCTTGGCGCCCTTTTGAGGCGCTACGGTTTTCAAGACCGTCGCCTTCGACCACTCGGCCACTCCTCCAGGTTGCGGTCTACTCATAGACTTGGAATCGGCTTCGCACAAGGGCCTCCGACGCCAAGTCGCCCGCTGGCCAACGGGGATCACCCCGGCCAACCTTCCGGCCTCTGTGGCCTCTGTACCCTCTGTGGTGAGACTCCGGATCGCGCCGGCGGCCGTCAAGTCCCGAGAGAATCGTGGTTAGCACCTATGCCCCGCCCACCCCTTCGGGGGCTTCGGGACGGACAGCCCACCCCACCTGCCCCGGCTCGCGCGCGCCCGTCGCGACCACGACCGCGACCTTCCGCGGCTATCGCGGGACTTTAGCTAGACCTAGCGCTGCAGACTGGGAAGGGCTGGAAAAGACGTTGCCGGCAAAAGCACGCGGACCGGGGGCATCTCGCCTTTGCTACGCATGCGGGCGATCCATTCGATGGCCACACCCGATCCGGGGGGCATAATCACGGTTGCCTTGAGGCGCTTTTCGCGAACCAGCCGTTGGCCGAAGGTCTGCGACCCGTCGCAACCGGTGATGGGGGCGCTGGCAATGGGCAAGCTGCGTTGGGAATCGATGTCGCGCAGGGCTTGTCGCACACCCAGGGCCATTTCGTCGTTGTGAGCGACGAACATTCCAGGCAGGTCTTCTTTTGAACCAATGCCGCCGGCCCATTTTGCAACGGCCATGCGCGCGCGTTCGCTGGTCCAATCGGCATTGAGTTCGATGAGCTCGAACTTGCCATCGAGGCCTTGCTTCAAGCCCTCCAGTCGCTGCGAAGCTGCGACGTTCCCAAGGTAGCCCGTGACACACAGCACGCGCCCCGCGCTGCCCAGCAGCGCCTGCACCTGCTGCGCGTGGATGTGGCCAATTTCAACCTGATCGGATGCGACGGCGAAAATGGCACGGTCAAGATGCTGGCTGCGAACGTCGTCGATAAAGGCCGCTTCATTGAGCAGAGCCCACTCCAAGCCAGCCTCGGCAGCTTCGTGGGCGACGGGGCGCAACTCTTCGTCCTTGACGCCGCTGACCAGAATGGCAGCTAGTTTAGTGACCGAGGCATTCTTGATGGCTTGGCGGATCTGCTCGACCTGCCGGCTGGCATCGAATTGCGCCGACTCCACAAAAAGGTCGAAATCGTGGTGTTTCGCCTCGCGCTTGCCAACTTCTTCCAATCGCCGCTGGTAGTCGTTGTCTGTGCTGCGGAGGAACAACCCGATGGTGCCTAGCATGCGTTCATCTTGGCATGAAAACGGGTCTGTCGCCGAGGTTCAAAAAGGAACGCTTGCGAAGATGGTCCTTCAGGCTGCTCTCACTCGCCTCTCTGTTTCGGCAGGGGAGGCGCATGCGCGCTGTCGCGGTGCAATGTCTAGCCGCGCCGGGTCGCGCTGCTGATCTCGATCTGCGGTGCCGGGGGCGTGCTGGCGGGCGGCACGGAGCTGGCCACCGGGATCAGATCGGCCTCTGCGCGCCGCTCGCCCCGCTCGCGCCGCTCGCCGGGCACGCGCCAGTCAGCGGACACCGACGGTTCCTTGAGAAACTCCGACGGCTTGGGCAGTGCCAAGGCGACGCGCAGGACCTCGTCCATGTGTCCCACTGCGACCAGGTGCGTGCTCTTGAGCACGCGCTTGGGAATGTCACGCAGGTCCTTCACGTTGTCCCTGGGAATGATCACGGTCTTCATTCCGCCTCGGTGAGCCGCGAGGATCTTTTCCTTGAGACCGCCGATGGGCAGCACGCGTCCGCGCAGGGTGATTTCGCCGGTCATGGCCACGTCCCGGTGCACGGGCACGCGCAACAAGGCAGACACCATGGCCGTGCAGATGGTGATTCCAGCCGAGGGCCCGTCCTTGGGGATGGCACCCTCGGGCAAGTGCACGTGCATGTCCGCGCGCGAGTAGAAATCGCGATCCAGGCCCAGCGACGGCGCCCGCGAGCGCACATAGCTGATGGCCGCCTGGGCCGACTCCTGCATGACGTCGCCGAGTTGGCCGGTCAGGACCAGCTTGCCCTTGCCGGCCACGATGGATACTTCGGTGACCAGCAAATCGCCGCCGTGGGCGGTCACGGCAAGCCCATTGGTCACCCCGACCTCGTCGGTGTCTTCCTGCCGTCCCTGGCGATAGTGGGGCGCGCCCAAGTACTTGGCCACGCGCTTGGGTGTGATCTTCCACGCCGTCACGCTACGGTCAGCCAGATATTCCCGCGCGACCTTGCGACAAACGCCCGCGATCTCACGTTCCAGGCTGCGCACGCCAGCCTCCTTGGTGTAGCCGTGGATGAGGACGCGCAAGGTCTCCTCGGGCATCTCCAGCGTGATGTCCCCCAGGCCGTGATCGCGCTGCTGCTTGGGCACCAGGTACTGCTGGGCGATGGCCAGCTTTTCGTATTCGGTGTAGCCGGCGATCGGGATCACTTCCATGCGATCCTGCAGCGGCACCGGGATGCCTTGCAGGTAGTTCGCGGTGGTGATGAACATCACGTCGGACAGGTCGTAGTCGAGGTCGAGATAGTGGTCGCAGAAGGTGTTGTTCTGTTCGGGATCCAGGACTTCCAGCAGGGCCGCCGAGGGATCGCCGCGGAAGTCGGTGGACATCTTGTCCACCTCGTCGAGCAGGAACACCGGATTGGCGCTTCCCGCCTTCTTGAGCGACTGGATGATCTTGCCCGGCAGCGCGCCGATATAGGTGCGNNCGCCGGTGGCCGCGGATCTCGGCCTCGTCGCGCACACCGCCCAGCGCCAGGCGCACGAAGTTGCGCCCGGTGGCCCGCGCGATCGACTGAGCCAGCGAGGTCTTGCCTACGCCGGGTGGCCCCACCAGACACAGAATGGGTCCCTTCTGCTTGCGCACCAGGGCCTGCACCGCCAGGTACTCGAGGATGCGTTCCTTGACCTTCTTCAGGCCGAAGTGATCCTGGTCGAGAACGCGTTCCGCCTCGGCCACATCCAGCTTGTCTTCGGTGCGCGTGCCCCAAGGCAGGGCCAGCACCCAGTCGATGTAGTTGCGAATCACCGCGGCCTCGGCCGACATGGGCGCCATCAGGCGCAGCTTCTTCAGTTCCTTCTTGATCCGGGCCGCTGCTTCCTTGGACAGCTTGACCTGGCTGGTCTTCTCCTCCAGCTCGACGAACTCATTCTTGAACTCATCACGCTCACCGGCTTCGCGCTGGGCCACATCGCTCTCGGCGCCGAGGATCTGCTCCTCCTGACGCTTGGCCATCTGGCGCCGCACGCGCGAGCGCAACTTGCGCTCGTTCTGTAGCACCTCGATTTCGGTTCGCATGAGTTCGGCCAGGCGTACCAGGCGCTCGGTCGGCCGCAGCATTTCCAGGATGGCTTGCTTGTCCGCCAGCTTGAGCTGGAGCTGGGCCGCGATGGTGTCGGCCAGATCGCCCGGATCCTCGATGCTGTGCACCGATGCCAGAATCTCGGGCGCCAGACGCTTGTCCAGCTTGACGAAACTCGAAAAGGCCGCGTGCGCCTCTCGAGCCGCGGCCTCGGCCTCGGCCGACCACTCGGTGTCTTCCAGAATCTCATCGACCTCGACAGCCAGAAAACATTCGCCGTCTACAAAGCGCCGCACCACCGCGCGCCGCTTGCCCTCGACCAGGACTTTCACCGTCCCGTCGGGCAGGCGCAAGACCTGGATCACGTTGGCCAGCGTCCCCACCGAAAAAATGTCTTCAGGGGTCGGCTCGTCGCTCTGCACGCGCTGCGCGGAAAGGAAGATTTCCTGGTTGTCGCCGCGAGAAGTGACCTCGCCCAGCGCGCCCAGCGATTTCTCGCGGCCCACAAAGAGCGGCACCACCATATGGGGGAAGACCACGGTGTCGCGCAGGGGCAGGAGCGGAACGCAACGAACCCCGGTTGTTTGGTCGTGACGGTCGGACAAGGGCAGCCTTTCTGCGCGGCTCCTTAACAGCCGAAACGCTGGGCGTGATCGTATCAGGGCTGATCAAGGAAGCTAATTTCTGTGTAGTTAGCTTTTTCACCACAGAAGAGCATAGAGGACACAGAGCCGGATCGGACGAAGGAATGGGATGGTCTACGGCAAGCGCGGGGGGCGACCCCGGCTTTCCCAATTTTGGCGTCTCGGGTATTCTGACGACGTGAAAAACCATCGTCGAATTCGGCCAACCCTGCCCATTTTGTCCACCCCAGCGCTCGCGATGCTGCTTCTGCCCGCCTGCATTATGCCCGGCCAGAAGCCCGCGTTCGGCAACAATGCCGTCTCGCTTGACCCATGCGGCAAGGACGGGCTCATCGACAACGGCGAGGACGGCAACAATCAGATCCTGGTCCGCGAGGGCCGCGCCGGCTACTGGTACACCTTCCTCGACAAGCAAGGGTCGACCGTGGTCCCCGAGGCTGGCGAGAACGGCGGCACCTTCAGCATGTCGCCTGGCGGGGCCAACGGTTCCAAGTACGCGGTCAACGCGCAGGGGAAAGTGGCCAGCAAAGGCGACGTGGTGTTTGGCGCCGTGGGCTTGAATTTCACGGATCCCAAGGGATCCTACGATGCCTCTCGCTACAATGGCCTGGCGTTCTGGGCACGCAAAGGGCCCGGTTCGACCGGCAAGGTTCGACTCAAGGTGCCTGATGTCAGCACAGATCCGGCGGGCGGCGTGTGCCGGGAGTGCTTCAACGACTTCGGCATGGATCTCAATCTGACCGACGAATGGAAGCACTACGTGTTTCCCTTCAAGAAGATGACGCAGATTCCCGGTTGGGGTTCACCGCAGCGACACTCCATCGACAAGAGCAAGCTCTTCGGTATTCAGTGGCAGGTGAACGTGCCGGGCGCCGCTTTCGACATCTGGATTGATGATGTGGAGTTCGTGGGATGCGAATAGCCCGCGCTTCCGCCCTTGTCCTGGGCGGACTGGGTCTGCTTCTGCCCTCGTGCCTGCAGACGGTGGCGCAGCAGCAGGCCGCCAAACCGCCCACGCGCGCTCAGTCTTCGCGTGGGTCGTCGCGGCCCAGGGCAGCCGAGCCCATGGCCGCGCCGCTCGAGCCAGCCGAGTTCCCCAAGCCTGCGCCCTTCATTCCGCCACAGCACCCGGGCAAGACCGGCAATGAATACACGGATCGCTTCATCGCCCACTGGAACGCCCTGCACTCCCCTGCCAACGGCTATTTCAGCCCCGAAGGCATGCCTTATCACGCGGCGGAAACCCTACTGGTGGAAGCGCCTGACTACGGCCACCACACCACCTCCGAGGCGTACAGCTACTGGCTGTGGCTGGAGGCCAGCTACGGCAAGATCGCCAAGGATTGGAAACCACTCAGTCATGCCTGGGAGAACCTGGAGGCGTACCTCATCCCCACGCCCGCGGATCAGCCCACCACCGGCTCCTATGCGGACAATCACCCCGCGGTCTTCGCGCCTGAGCAGGACCTGCCCAATGCTTATCCCGTGCCTTTCGACGCCGCGGCGCCAGTGGGCCACGACCCCCTGTCGAAAGAGCTGCAGACCGCCTATGGCTCGCCTCTCATTTACGGTATGCATTGGATTGTCGACATCGACAATTTCTACGGCTTTGGCCGGCGCGGCGATCGCCTGTCCCACCCGGCGCCCATCAACACCTTTCAGCGCGGGATGCAGGAATCGGTTTGGGAAGCCATTCCCCAGCCCTGCTGGGATGACTTCCAGTTCGGCGGTGACAACGGATTTCTCGATCTGTTCGTGAAGCAGGACGGCAGCTACGCCCGCCAGTGGAAGTATACCGACGCTCCTGACGCCGACGCGCGCGCGGTGCAGGCCATGTACTGGGCCAAGCGCTGGGCCGATGAGCAGGGTGCGGGCAGTGCGGTCGACGACCTGGTCAAGAAGGCGTCCAAGATGGGCGACTATCTTCGCTACGCCCTGTTCGACAAGTACTTCAAGGAAATGGGTTGCCAGGATCCGAGTTGCCCGGCGGCCGAAGGATACGGCGGCGCCCATTATCTGCTGTCGTGGTACTACGCCTGGGGCGGCTCCTTGGCCAAGGCAGGGGGCTGGTCGTGGCGTATTGGTGCCAGCGCCTCGCACAGTGGCTATCAGAATCCATTTGCGGCGTATGTTCTGGCCAAGGAGAAGGCCTTCAAGCCCGCGTCCCCGAACGCCGCGCGCGACTGGGGCACAAGTCTGGGCCGCCAGCTCGAGTTTTATCGCTGGCTGCAATCCGCCGAAGGTGGCATGGCCGGCGGCGCGACCAACAGCTGGCGCGGCCGTTACGCCAAGCCGCCTGCGGGCACCACCACCTTCTACAAGATGGCCTACGACGAGGCGCCGGTTTACGCGGATCCACCCAGCAATGAGTGGTTCGGCTTCCAGGCCTGGACCATGGACCGCGTAGCGCAGTTCTACTACGTGACGGACGACGCGCACGCCAAGCTGGTGCTCGACCGCTGGGTCAAGTGGGTTCTTGCCAACACCAAGCTAGGCAAGGACGGCAGCTTTGCAATCCCCTCCACTCTACAGTGGAACGGCCAGCCGCAGCTCAATTGGAACGAAAAGACCCAGAACTGGGACGGCAAAGACGCCGGCTACAACAAAACCCTGCATGTGAAGGTCAAGGACCACAGTCAGGACGTGGGCGTAGCCGGCGCTTTAGCGCGTACCCTACTGTTCTATTCGGCGAAATCCGGAGATCACGCGGTCGCGCGCCTGGCCAAGGAATTGCTCGACCGAATGTGGAAGAAGTACTGGACCTCCAAGGGCGTGGCCAGTGAAGAAGAGCGCGTCGACTACAAGCGCTTTGGCGATCCGATCTACGTGCCCGCGGATTGGCAGGGGACAATGCCCCATGGCGACCGCATCGAACCCAGCTCCACTTTCATTAGCATTCGCTCGAAATACAAGACCGATCCCGCCTGGCCGAAAGTGGAAGCGTACTTGAAGGGCGGTCCGCCACCCCGTTTCACCTATCACCGTTTCTGGGCGCAAGTGGACGTGGCGCTCGCCAATGCAACCATGGGGCAGCTCTACCCGGATGGCATCCCGTCAGGGGCCAAGGCCAAGGCAGACAAGGCCGACAAGCCCGAAAAGGCCAAGGGCAAAAAGCGCGGGGGACGACGGGGCAAGAAGTAGTCCGCCTTTGAGTGCCGGGGCTGGAGGTCGCGCCAAGTGTAGCGGCATGCCCATATGCGAAATGGCGCTACCCCACTGCGAGGGGCCCTATGTCGTGTCGTACGCTGGCAACTGCTGGGAGGGATGTGTTTCTCAGAACGAGTGCGCGGGTGCCGACGCTGGGGTCACTCCGCCCACTTGTCCACAGACTCCGCCTACCAACGCCTCGTCCTGCGACAGCGGAAGCCTGACTTGTTTCTACGACAACTGCCCGAGCGGGAGCCGCACCCAGGCTGTCTGTGCGGGCGGCAACTGGACGGTCGAGACGGCAGCCTGCGGTACCGTGACCTGTGACCCTGACCCGAGTGGGTTCGGCCGCACCTGTTCTTCTGGGCAAATCTGCGTCATCGTAAATTCCGGCTCCTCCTCGTTTGGGTGTGCGAGCAATCCCTGCACCACGAGCCCGGTGTCCCAATGCACCAATATGTCCACGTGTTCCGTGCACTACTCACTCACGCTCGGAGTTACCTTCATCTGCTCCACCTTCGTCTGTCCCCCGTTTTGCGTGTAGACCGTCATTGCGTCGTCACCCGTCCAACAATTTCCATTTCGGTCAGCGCGGCGGGCTTCCCGGCCGGCAATCCGGTGAACGTCACGCGAACAAATCGTCCGGCGACTGCCGGCACCACCGCGTCCGTGCGCGATTTGTCGACAGCGAGAGTGCGAGTTTGGTCCACGCCCGACGTCCAGTTGGCCTGGTCCTTGGAAAACTCAATCCGGTAGCGGTAGTTGCCCTCGGAGGGAAAGCCGATCCGGACTTGCGACACGGCGATGACACGCTCCAGATCCACCTGCCACCAGGCATTGGTCGCGCCGTCCTGCGCCTGCCAGAAGGTCGCGGGATTGCCGTCATTGGCGAGGCCGGCGTTGTGGCCAGGTGCTTCGCTGCTGGCCCTGGTGGGATTTTCTCGACCCAAATTCGTCTCTGTCGTCCCGCCCGACACCGGCTGTCCCTCGAAACGCACATAGGCACGCGGCTTGACGGGCGGGGTGACTCCGGGAATGAACTTCGGTTCCCCCAGAGAGGTGATGGTGATGGTCCCGTCTTTGAGTCCGGGCGAGCTGGCGCGGATCACCGTCTGGCCGGAATAGTAGGAACGGAATTCCATGGCCGCCTGACCGTCGCGGATGGTGATGTCGGAATCCGGATCGAATGTGATGGACGGGCCGGTGGGAAATTCACCCGGGCCGGAAACAATCGCCAGCGTCACCGGCGGCGAATTGTGTAACGCCCTGCCATCCTCGTCCACGACCGTGACCATGAGTTGCGCGTCGTCGGTGCCATCCACGGACTTCAGTGTGGTCTTGTCGGCAGTCAGTTTCAGCGCAGCCGGCGTGCCCGATACCGGCCAGGTCGGCGGGAGAATGTGCCGGTATTCGTTGCGATACCAGTACCACTGGCGCTTGGGCACACGGAAGTAGTCGATCATTCCCATTGCGCCAAAGCGCCGCCCGGCAATGCTGCCGTGATCGAACGCGCACCACAGCGCCTCGCCGCCGCGCCACGGATAGCGCCAGAAAAATGGCTGCCTCTTGTCGCCCGGGCCATCGACCAGGTCACCCCAGCCCGGCGCGTAGTCGCCCGGCCGGTCGGTCATGGTCGAGCCGTATTCGCTCACCACATTGGGAACGCCGGGATTGATGAATAGCCGCGCGCCGTCGCCATTGTACCCGGCAATGTCGCCGAGCCTGTCGATGTCGCCGCGTTGGCAGCCGCCAATGGCCGCCGGCCGGGTCGGATCCAGTTCATGCGAATAGGCCACCAATTCCTTCAAAAAGCTCGCGACCTTGGGCAGCGTGGATTTCTCCGTGAAGAACACTTCATTGTCCATGCTCCACACGATGATGCTGGGATGGTTGCGATTGATGCGGATCATGTCGCGCAGGCTGTCCTTCACACTCTGTTCAAAGCCCCGCTGATGCTCCGGCTCGGGCGGATAGGCGCTGGCGCCCCAGGAATGCTTGAAGCCGGCCGTGCCCCAAAAACTGTTTTCTGACCAAAACAGAACGCCCAGCCGGTCACACGCATCCGCGAACGCCGGGGCGTGCGGATAGTGCGAGCCGCGAATGAAATCGAAACCTGCCTCCTTCACCATCTTCACGTCGCGAAAAAGGCCGCTGTCCGCCACGGCGTCACCCCAGCCCGCGTGATCCTGATGGGCGTTCACGCCCTTGAAATAGTAATGCTCGCCGTTCAAGAACAATCCCTGGCCCGCCGTCCACTTGAACCAGCGGGAACCAAACGTGGTTTCAAATCGATCGGCCAGTTTCTCGCCGTCGCGAACCTCGCTCACCGCCCGGTAGAGCACCGGATGGTCGGGGTGCCACAGTTTCGGTCTGGCGATGGGGTCGGTCGTTTGATTGAAGGTCACGGTAGTTCCGGCGGGAACCGATTGCCTGGAAGAAAGGCTCGCGACCACCTTTCCATCGGGATCGAGAATGGCCGTTTTCAGCACACACGCTTTGGCCGCCGTGCTGTCGTTGCGGATTTCGGTCTTCACATTCACCGTGCCGGACTCCTTTGAGACCTGCGGCGTGGTGACGAATGTGCCGTTCCAGGTGACGTGCAGCGCTGCCGTCGCAACCAGCCGCACGTCGCGGTAGATGCCGCCGCTGAAGACGTGTTCGCCCGCGCGCGGGGCGAGCTGCGAATTCCACCGGTTGTTGAGACGCACGGCCAGCAGGTTGCCGCCGGTTTTCACCGCGCCGGTGACGTCCAGGGAGAATCCCGTGTAGCCGCCCGTGTGTTCAGTGAGGCGGAGGCCGTTCACAAAGATCT
Source organism: Myxococcales bacterium (assembly GCA_003158735.1). Taxonomy (GTDB): domain Bacteria; phylum Myxococcota_A; class Polyangia; order Fen-1088; family Fen-1088; genus Fen-1137. The sequence goes on from PMLB01000265.1 coordinate 10,110, forward strand.
CTGCGTCCTGAAATGCGCCTTCGAATTCAAGAAACAACCGTTTGCCGGCCCATTTCGCGGGCACGTCAAAATGTTTCCGATACCAGCCGTAGCCCACATAGAACTGCGGCGCCGCAAAATAGGGAATGCTGAAAGAGTGCGGCAGTCCGACGTCCTCCCACTGCTCGTCATGGTAGCCGACCGCCTGCGCTCCCGGATGATCACCCAAGAGGAACTTCCACTCGCGGTTGAAGTTGATTGTCTGGCGCGGCGGTTCGGCGGCAAACGGCGCGGTCTCAAAGAATAGGGCGACAAGGAAGAGAAGCAGCTTTTTCATGACTGACGGACCAATGTGATCAACAGCGAACTGTCAAAGGAGTAACGCCCTGTCACGCCCGCACTAGACCGTTGTAGCTCCTACCGTTGCGGCTGTCTGAGAGACGTGGCCGCGTAGTTGTTCAATCACGGCAGCCAGTTCGTAGGGCAGCGGCGAGGCAATCTCCAGCCGACCGCCGGTCAGGGGATGAGGCAAACACAGGCGCGTGGCGTGGAGAAAGAGCCGGTGGAGGCCATAGCGATCGCGGAAGAGACGATTGTGTTCGCCCTTGCCGTAGTTCACGTCGCCTATGACAGGGCAGGCGATATGCTTCAGGTGACGGCGCACCTGGTGCAATCGGCCGGTGCGCGGGCGGGCCTCGATGAGGCTGTAGCGGCCGAACACCTCCTGGCGCAGGTACTCGGTCTGGGCACTCACGCGCGGGGCGTGACGATCTTCACCGGGCGGCAAGGGATGATCGATGAGACCAGCCTCGGGCGGAATGCCGCGCACTAGCGCCAGGTAGGTCTTTTCGACCGCGTGGGTGGTGAAAGACTCGCACAGGCGGGAGGCGATCTCCGACGAGAGAGCAAAGAGCAAGACGCCGCTGGTGGCGCGGTCCAAACGGTGCACGGGAAACATGTGCATGCCCAGTTGGTCTCGCACGCGCATCATGGCCACATCGCATTCGCCCGCCCATCCCCGATGAACGGCCAGTCCAGCGGGTTTGTCCACCGCGACCAGCGCTTGGTCACGAAAGAGAATGGGCAGTGCGCCAGACACGAGGCATAGCCTATCACTACGATCCAAACATGAACGAGCCGTCTCGCACCGAGGGCGCCCCGCCGCGGACACGATGAGGTAAAGTGCGTCCCATGCCGATACACAAGGTACCCAGACTCGGGTGGTTGCTAGTCGTCGCGACGGTGATGGGTTGTGCCTATCCGGAGCTGAAGACCGGCGCGGGCGGCACCCACGCTGCTGCTGGGACTCAGGCTACTGGCGGTACTTACGCTGGCGGCAGCGCGGCGGGCGCAACCGGCACCAGCAGCGGCGGCAAGGGCGGCAACGCGGCGGGTGCGACCGGCACCAGCAGCAGCGGCAAGGGCGGCAGCGCGGCAGGCGCGACCGGCATGAGCAGCAGCGGCGGCAAGGGCGGTAGCGCGGCGGGCGCGACCAGCAGCAGCGGCAAGGGCGGCAATAGCGGTAGCAGCGATGCCGGGGTTGGCGATGCGCCCGGCTCGCAGCCGGATGTCCCAGCGGGCGGCACGGGTGGCGGTGGCACCAGCACGAGCGGAACCAGCAGCACCGGGGGCAGTAGCGAATCGAGCAGCGGGGCAGGACCCAACTGTCCTGCACTGACAAGTCCTGCCAACGGCTCCGTCTCCGTGCCCGACGCCAGCCCCGGTTCCACGGCTGTGTATTATTGCGACCCCGGCTACAACCTCTCGGGAAGCATGACCCGCACCTGCCAACCCGATGGCACATGGAACGTCCCCGAGCCCAGCTGCGCCATCTTGGATTGCGGGGCGCTGACCGATCCGGCCAACGGGTCGGTGTCTGCGTCTCCGACAACCTATGGCTCAACCGCGGACTACACCTGCAACCTGGGCTATGGACTGTTGGGAACATCGCCGCGCACCTGCCAGGCTGACGGCACATGGAGCGGCACCGCGCCCACCTGCAGCCCAGCGGATTGCGCTACGGCGCCCAGCCCTGCAAATGGCGTGGTCACCACCACCGGCACGACGTTCGGCTCGACGGCCACCTACAGCTGCGACCCTGGGTACGATCTCTCCAGCACAGACGCCCGCACCTGCCAGGCTGACGGAACCTGGAGCGGGACCACGCCCACCTGCGCGTCGGTCGAGTGCGGCTCGCCGCCCGGTCTCGGATACACCGGCTCGGTCAGCGTGACCGGGACGACATACGGCTCGACGGCGACATACACTTGCAACCTCGGCTATTCCATGACTGGCGCAAAGACGCGCACCTGCCAGGCCGACGGGACTTGGAGCGGAATCACGCCCGCCTGCACCGTGGTCGACTGCGGCTCGCCGCCGGACACAGCAAACGGCTCGTTCACCATCACCGGGACGACGTACAACGCGACAGCGACATACACCTGCAAAACTGGCTATTCTCTGTCGGGTTTCTCGATGCGTACCTGCCAGGCCGATGGCACCTGGAGCACCCCAGCTCCTCTTTGTTCAGTCATGATGTTGACCCTGACGGTTGGCAAGAGTGGCTACGGCAAGGGAACGGTGAGCAGCTCGGCCGGTGACATCTCCTGTGGAGTCGCCTGCGCAGGGACCGCCGCGAGCTACGCCTACGGAACTAACATAATCCTCACAGCCACGGCGGACACCGGCACCAGCCAGCAATTCATCGGCTGGACTAGCACACCCAACTTCACGAGTTGCACGCAGAAGCTTACGCCGTCGTGCTCCTTTGCCCTCACCCAAGACACAACCCTGACGGCCGACTTCTCTCCGCCGCCGAATTACATGTTCACGACCTCGACGTTGCAAGGGCCAGGTTCGTTGGGCGGGCTTGCGGGCGCCGATGCCCTTTGCGCAACGCTGGCCGCGAATGCTTATCTGTCTGGAAAATACGTGGCCTGGCTCTCCTCGACGACCGTGAGCGCACCCAGCCGACTGGGCAACGCAAGCGGATGGATTCGCACGGATGGGAAGCCGGTCCTCAACTACGTCACCGACATTGTCAACAACAAGTTTTTCTACCCCCCACGGCTCGACGAGCTTGGGAGAGACTTGGGCGTGGACCCGGTGGTGATGACCAGTACAAATCCCGATGGCACGCCGGCAACCTCTAATCCGTATTACGGAACCTGCGGCGATTTCACGTCAATCGTAGACGACGGCCACCTCGTCGAGGGCGGCTTCGCGAGCGCCAACAGCTACAAGTTCACCATGTATGCATACATTGGATGCTCGCAATCCGTCAGGCTCTATTGTTTTGGGGTCGACCGGCAAGCGCAGCTAGTCGTGACCCCGGCCGTGGGACGCTATGCTTTTGTGACCAAGCAGCCTTGGCTTCCCAGCGGGGGCATTAGCTCGGCAGACGCAGTTTGCCAGCAGGACGCAACGGCGGCCAATCTGCCAGGCACATACAAGGCGATGCTGGCGCAGACGGGGTACCAACGCAGCGCTGCCTCGAGATTCAACCTCAACGGCCTGCCTTGGATTCGCCCTGATGGGATCCTGCTCGCGCCCACCGCGGCCGTCTTCTTCTCGACAACCCTGCTCGATGCGACGCCAAACATGACTGCGGATGGATCGGTCCACTACAGTCACAACGGCGCGTGGACTGGCGCAACCGGTGGGATGATTGACGGGACCGACGCAACCGACTGCACCAGCTGGACTTCGACGATCGGCAAGGCCTCGGCCGGCCCGGTCGACGACACCTCCACCGCCTCGTACTTCAACTATTGGCCGGCCGACCAGACCTTCGGCTATTCGTGCGACTTCACGAATATGCTTCTCACCTGTCTGCAAGATTCGTGATACCAGGCCTGTCGGTCGCGCATGTCCGCGGCGTGGGCTGGGCTGAACCGGTGTGAAGGGTGTATCCTGACGGGCTGAACGATCTTATTAAGGAAATGTCATGCACAAGCTGTCACGACTCGGGCTTTTTCTGATTGCCGCGACGGCGATGGGCTGCGCCTATCCGGAGCTGAAGATGGGCGCGGGCGGCACTGACGCTGCTGCTGGCACTCAGGCCTCTGGTGGTAGTCATGCCGGCGGCAGCGCGGCGGGCACGGCTGGCACCAGCAGCGGCGGCAAGGGCGGCAATGCAAGTGGCAGCACGGCCGGCGCGATCAGCACCGCCAGCAGCGGCAAGGGCGGCAGCGCGGCGGGTGCGACCGACACCAGCAGCGGCGGCAGCACGGTGGGCGCGGCCGGCAGCAGCGGCAAGGGCGGCACGGGCGGC